>CAIYHQ010000134.1 GCA_903926075.1 uncultured Methanomicrobiales archaeon | reverse complement strand
TTATAACTCGAGTTTACATTTGTAATGTTTGAAGAGATCGAGCCTGAACCCGAAAGAGTATCAATTACATTATTAAAAAATATCCCAGTATTTAAAAAGTTGATAAGTGTGATATTCTTAATACTGATTCCACTTAGTTCATTTGCGGAATCTGATGAAAAAGTATCATAACTTCCGGTACTCTGGTTGTTAACGAGAATACCATACTTAGTTTTCCCGCTACCATCAAGTATTGCACCCATTCCATCAAAATATACATCTGAAGCATTGATGAGTATAGCAAAAGTTGATCCAAAATTCGAAAATGTTTTTGTAGATAAGTTGAATGTTACCCCTGACCCGTTATTATGATTAAGATCAAGGTCCATAATCCAATCATGGCCAGACTCATTAATAACCCAGTTGTTATTACTATTGGAATAATAAGGGTTATCTGATGAGGTATTCAAAGGCGGGTCAGACCTGGCTTGATCCTCAGTTACTTCACCACTAACTGCCTCTTGAGAGTTTTGTTGAGAGAAAATACTTTCATTAAGTTTTGGAGTTTCCACTGTTGTCTCTGAAACCTTTGAGATTGCGATAGTTGTATCAGGTATTATCATTTTCGGGATAGTTTCGATTACTGTTAAAGTTGGTTGTTCAGGAGATTCAGTAATTACCGGTTGTAGGTTATTTCGATTCAAAGCTGTTGTTGTTGGAATAATTATATCAGGAGTAGTTAGTTCAACTGGTTCGGTTGTAGGAATAACGGTAGGAGCAAGAGTTGAGAAATACCCAATGCTAGATGAGGTGATATATGATGAGTTCAATGAGAATCCATTTGTGTCGGCTGTTGCAGCCGTTCCTGCCATTATTAAAAAAATGAGAGAAAATAACAGGATATTATGAAATTTACTGATATGAGCAAGCATCATCTACCAAACACGGTTGGTAGTATTGTTTAATTACATTATGCTATATAATAAGCAGATTTGTTTTTGCACGGAATTTTCATAAGCCGTGATAAAATTTTCGCGGATTATCAGTGAAAATGAGTAATTCGCATAATTAAGTCATGCAGAAAAAAATAATAGGAATTAAAAAAAAGGTAAAATGACGATATTGTTCTGCAAGATTAATTTAGAAAGATATATACTAATAAAAATGGAATTAAAAGATATCTAAAAAAGGTGAGTTTATGGAAAAGACGAAAGTTATGAGCTTTGGCTATATATTATTAGTGCTTGGATTGTGTGTCCTTTTTGTTGTTTCTACCAGTGCAGCGGCAACACTAAAACCCACTGTTAATAAACCTGCTATAAATACTTCCTCATTAAGGCCAGCTGTTGTATGTAATCAACCATACGGATTATGTGACTTTTCTAAGTGCGTACCAATGAAGTCCGACCCGACAAAAGCACTTTGCAGTTGTTATATTGAAGACGGGGTATCAATAGGCCAGACCTCATGTGATAACCGGAAACCTGTGGATATTTACAATGACAAAACAAATGGCTGGATGCTCAAAAAGGGAGCAACTTTAGGCCAGTTAACATCGACTTATTCTTTCTATCGTGCTGCTCCGTCAGTAACCGGACTACTTGCCAACGAAAAACCAGCTAATTATAACGGTACATGGTATCTGAAAAAATGTGATAGCAGTACATATGCAGACTGCGAAGATAAGCCATGTTATATCCCTCCTACAGACCCAGTGAATGATAATATAGATAAAGACAGACCAGCTTCAAACTGGGCAGTCTGCCAGTGTGACGTAGTAAAAAAAGGTCCGAACTATATCGTAACACAAAACCTGGATAAGTGCAACAGTACAACTGCCTGCACTGATTATCTCTGGTCAGCAGGAAACTATAATTCAATGCAGGCTGGAGTTATAACTTTATCAAACTATCTCAAGAATAACCCGGATCCAAGTCAGCCATATGCCATGAATTTCTGTCCTGGCTGTAAGGACTGTCCGCCAGGTTATTTAAACGTCACAGGAAAGATTTAATCCTGATTTGAATTGAAGATAAGATAAAAACCTTAAAGGCCTGAATAACGGCCTTTTCAAGTTTTTTTAAAAATGATCAAGCCTTTGCAAATTCATTGCAGAATGCAAAACCCGCGGATAAGGCTAAAATTATATCTGATGCCGGGTTCGATTTTACAAACGATGAACTCCAGAAAGTCATTGAAGAGGTGTCGGATGAGGAACTGGGAGCTGTATTAGGAGGACAATGGAAGATAGAAAACAAAGAAGGAAGGGTACCCTCCTTATTAAGAGATGAACCGGATGAATTGAGACATCCTATTAAACGCGAATAAAAAAGAAGATATACTTTAGAATATATACAGGAAATTATGTCACGTGAAAGTGCTGAAAAATTTATTGCAAAATTAAAAAACGATCAAACCTTTGCAAATTCATTGCAGAATGCAAAACCAGTCGACAGGGCTAAAATTATCTCTGGTGCCGGGTTTGAATTTACAAACGATGAACTGCAAAAAGTTATTGAAGTGGTATCGGATGAAGAATTGGCAGTTGTATTAGGAGGACAATGGAAATCCGGTAGTAATGAGAATAGAATACCTGTAAAAATGAATGAAGCAGGCGAGATGAGATATCCGTACAAACAAAATTAAGTAAAATGACTTTAACTAATGTTAAAAAGGAGTGAATGGTATGACACTTGAAAGTGCAGAAAAGTTTTTTGAAAAAGTAAAGACCGATCAGTCATTTTTTAATTCAATACAGAGTGCAGCGCCAGAGGAAAGAGCTAAAATTATATCTGGTGCCGGGTTCGATTTTACAAACAATGAACTGCAAAAAGTTATGGATGAAGTATCGGATGCAGAATTGGCAGGTGTTGTTGGTGGACAATGGAAATCCGGTAGTAATGAGAATAAGCTGGCTGAAAGTAATGAGATGAGGATTCCCGCAAAAATGAATAATGCAGGCGATGTAAGGAAAGCAATGTTAAAACCTGAATGATCAGATAATTCTATTTTTCAAATGCTTTTTATCGTTTTATTGTCAATATGCTTTCCCAAACTTTTTTTGATTCTATATCAGGAAATATCCGTGTATGAGATTTGGAAGTGATTCAATAACAAAACTGGTGAATAAATGACGAGTTACAATAAACATAAAGATCGCGATCCTTTAAAGACTATTCAGTATATCAGGAAGGAACTATATAAGTTAGGGTTCTTCCTTACTGAAGAATGGCTCCATGACACCCGGATGGCTTATTCGGTAAGGATTAAAGATGAAAAAACAGGTACAGGCACAAATGGAAAAGGGACAACTCCCGCATTTGCACTTGCTTCTGCATATGCTGAATTCATAGAACGGCTTTCAAATATACACCTTTATTCACGTTCATTTTTCACCTATGAGACTTTAAAATATGGTGGATTTTACCTGGACCCTCTCGAGCAATGGGTTTCAGCAGATGAGCTCCTCTCAAAGAGTGATGACTTTACAAAGCAGATCATAAAAGAAACGCATTCAAGGTCGCAAAAACAAACTAAATTTAAAGATCTCCTTAAATCAATGCTTGATAACAGTGAAGAAATTAGTATCGAAAATAATAACGAATATTCATTATTACAGCAAAAAAGAGCCTTGAAACAATGGGAATGGACCAATCCATCTTACGGTCCGGAAGGGATGTTCATCACAGTTCCATATTACAGTGTAAAAAGACAAACAATAGTTCAACTCCCTGAGTTTATAGTCAGGTATTCGCATGGGTCCAATGGTATGTGTGCAGGCAATACGCGAGAAGAAGCACTTGTACAAGGTTTTTCAGAGATATTAGAGAGGCATGCCACAAGACTCGTCCTGGAAGGCCGGTGTATTCCCCCTGAAATTCCAACAAATGAGATAAACAGATATCCAGAACTTAAATCGATAAAAGAAGAGATTGAAGATAAAAAAGAATTTATATTGATGCATAAGGACTGTTCGTTAGGAAAAAATATTCCTGTTGTGATGTCAATCCTTATCGACCAGGAAGAACAGCGTTATTGTACAAATTTCGGTTCGCATCCTGACTTTCCTGTGGCAGTAGAGAGGTCTTTAACTGAACTTCTTCAGGGTTTTTCTCCATTCAGTAAAAGATCACGAGATAATTGCATGCTTCCATTGCAGAGAAAAGATCCGCAAACACTACATCCATGGTATAACACCTTGAACCAGTTCACCATGATGAAAGGATTTCTTCCATTGAATTTTTTTTCAACGAGTCCCAACTATGAGTTTAAACAATGGGAAGACCGGAGTAGAGACTCCAATATGGATTATCTAACGTTTTTAACTTCCCTCCTATTCACATTAGGCCCTGATATTTTTGTCAGAGATGTTTCGGTTACAGAGATCCCGTCATATAAAATTGTGGTCCCAGGGATAAGCCATGTACCAGTTGATAATACTATAGTGAAAAATCTGATGTATGAAGCACAGGCACGTAATATTCTTGAAACTTATGATAAAAATGATTCATTACAAATGAATAATCTCTTAAAAGCTGTAATTCACAACCTCTCTCTTTCAGTTTCAAATAGTTATATAATGGGTGTGAACGATTCTCTCCTGGCAATTGCACTCCTCATCAAAATGAAACGCTTTTCACAGGCTGCTCTTTTTGCCCATGAACTTGAAATGACTGAAGAAGTTTCAGAAAATTCTAAGTACTATTCCTGTCTTAAGACCTATCTCATCTCTATTGCTAATGGTATAACTCTTGATGCATCTTCACACCTTGTAAACCTTTTTTATAATAAAAAACTGGCAGATAAAGTAAGGGAAGAGTGGTTTTTACACAATCCTATCCTTATGTTGATAAATAGAGCAGTTCAACCTGATAATGGAGTTGTTGATAAAATAAACGCGGTCCATAAAAAAGTAAAAGAACTACAGAAGAATAATATTAAAGACCAACTCTATCTGAAAGAGTATTTTCCTATGTAACTAAAGAAAACCCGGGCAATGAAGATGTATTATCATTATATCCTAACAATTTGGGTAAGATTTGGGTGAAAAACAGGTGTAATTTCGGCATTTTTTTATCTTACCACACTTAGATAATTGGTATTAGGTGCCAAAAAGATGAGAGCGTATGAAATATTCATAACAATAATATGTCTTGAAATTTTCGTTACTTGTCTGGTACTCGCAGACACAGGGCCAGTTCCGGCTGATAGTTCAAAGTTCAGACTCCCCGGTTTATCTGGTACTAATCTGAAAACAGCAACTCTTGAGACTGCAAGGTCTGCAGTCTCAAATATTTCCGTGTACCCCTATACAATAGTTGATACTGGGCAGACTGCATTCTATGATTCATCGGTTCAGATTGCTGCCCCGAAACCATGTGATCCATATTATGGAGAAGATGCTCAGTTTAGTAGGAATCAGCCGTTTTACAGAATAAGCAACGATGGCCTTACAGTATATGACAATAACACAGGCCTCACCTGGCAGCGGTCCCCTGACACCAATGGCGATGGTTCGCTTACCTCAACTGACAAGCTTACCTGGACTAATGTGCAGGGATATCCCGCAAAACTGAACGACATGAATTTTGGGGGATACAATGACTGGAGGGTCCCAACCATCAAGGAACTATTTTCACTGATAAATTTCAAAGGAACTGACCCAAGTCCTACAGGTGCCTCGATTTCAGGTCTTACTCCTTTCATAGATGCAAACTACTTTAAATTTGCCTATGGACAGACCGAGAACGGAGAAAGGATCATTGACTCTCAGTATGCATCCGGAACCCTGGATGTCAGCAACGGCTCGACCGGACAGAAACTTTTTGGTGTTAATTTTGCAGATGGTAGAATAAAAGGATACGGACTTATAATGCTCGGACAAAACGGTCAAGTTCCCAGAGGTCCGGTTGGATTACCCCCTATGGGAAATGGTGGTATGCCGGGTCAGATAGGACCCACTCTAATCGCAGCTAAATCTGGAATTACTGAAAAGACATTCTTCCTTATCTGTGTCAGTGGAAATACTGGATATGGTAAAAATAAACTTGCAAACACTGGCGATGGGACGATTACTGACAGTGCAACAGGGTTAATGTGGTCCCAGGCCGACAGTGGCACAGGCATGAACTGGAAGGACGCCCTTGCCTGGGTTCAGACAAAGAACAGTATGAATTATCTTGGATACAACGATTGGAGACTTCCAAATACAAAAGAACTTCAGAGCATTGTTGATTATACACGTTCTCCAGACACAACAGGTTCTGCAGCAATTGACCCGGTCTTTAATTCAACCAGGATCACGAATGAGGCAGGGCAGCCTGATTTCCCATATTACTGGACCGGAACTACCCACGGGAGTGCAGATGGTTCAGGTACTGCAGGAGTTTATATTGCATTTGGAAGAGCTATGGGCTATATGGACGGAAAGTGGCAGGACGTTCACGGAGCTGGTGCCCAGCGTAGTGATCCTAAAGCCGGAAACCCTGCTGATTATCCGCAGGGGCGAGGTCCACAGGGAGATGCAATCAGGATCTATAATTATGTACGTCTGGTACGGGATACATCCGGCATTTCAATACCTTCACCTTCCCCTTTACCGACACATACTATCAGTCCGCATTCTTCGGTAACCCGGTTGCTGGTCCCTCAGTTAAGTCCGGCGATTAAAAGTATTACTCAGGTAATTTAGAATTTACTTTCCGAAATAACAGGAAAAATCAGAGATAATACCCCACAAGCCACAAACCCATATAGTACTTCACCCCCAATTAAATTGGGCAAGTATGAATAAGGTTCTCTGGTGGCTTATAGCAGGTTCTAAAGGAGGGATTAACCGGGCCCGGATAATCCTGTTACTTCACCAGCGGCCATATAATGCGAACCAGATAACACAGTCCCTGCATCTTGATTACAAAACAATTCGTCATCATCTGGACGTTATGAAGAAACATAATGTAATTACATCGATGGAAGAAGGATATGGCGCCATGTATTTTCTTACTGAACAAACGGAATCAAATTTTGATGAATTTATGGAGATCTGGAAGCAGATTGGTATAAAAGAAGATAAGGGGGAGGTTTTGACATAATGGAAAGAAAAGACATTATCTGGCTTATTCTTGTTTCAGTCATTATCGTGGTAATTGCAAGTTTTGTAATCCCAATAATTATTAACGTACCACATCCTGGAGTAGAACCCTTACCTGGTCAGCCAGGGCAAATCAATAGCCCGCCTCCGTTCCGTGATCAATCCGGACAAAACCCGAATGAGCCTCAGCAAGCAAATCCCAGCCAACAGCTCCCACCACCCCCTGGACAGGAAGAGGGCAAACAACTGAAATCACTTATATCATTTATTAATATAGGCCTGATTATACCGCTGTTTATTATCTATGCTGGAATTTATCGGAAAATGAGAAGCTCTTTCACTCTCGGCCTGATGACTGTTATCTTTGCCCTCGGGATGTACGCTGTGACATCTAATCCTCTTCTGGTAAACCTTTTTGGTTTCCGTGCAGGATACATTGGACTGTTTCAGATTATACCAGATCTTTGTGCAACTGTTGCCCTCATAAGCCTTACCCGGATAAGCCTCGAATAATCCGGATTATGGTATAATTTGGGTGTGATGCGGGTAGAATTCTGGAATTTTTTTATCTCTTTTCATAATCAACAGATAGAATTGTCCTAGGTTAGGATACCGGACAGGTGATACCATTATGAAACGATTAAGGGAATTAAGATTTATATTGGCCGCGTTCTGCATCGTGACACTTATTGCAGTGGCGATTAGTACTGCCAACATGGGAGGTACGTCTGGCCCGGTTGGAAATAATAACGGGCAGTATAATATTGAACAGACCATTTCAGACCAGGCACAAAGGGATACCATAGCATTTGACGCTCTCGCTTTCCTTACCGGAGATGCGTGCAGTGACACCTTCCTCCCACCAGGTAAAGTTGCAGATTATGCTGGTTTCCAGTACCTGCGTGATAATGATGCAACACAGATGGGTCACAATACGGATTTTGTAACCCGTGCAGCTGATAATGTACTGTATATTTTGAACAGTGACCAACTCGCACAGTTTATGGCTCTTTCAAAGGCAGAAGCACCATTATCCAGCCAGTACGCTTATATGCGGTTTCCATTAATGAATGCATTCCGCACGAACCTCGATGAGACGTTACCTGCAGGAAGCAGTGTACTCGATAAATCTGCGGTTATGAACTATTCGGCACAACTTTATGATGTTGATGCAAGTATAAGCATAGATAGGGCAAAAACATATGCAACTGTAATCAGGTCATTGAATACAACACAGAAAGCATACCTGGACAAGATGACCTCAGAGGGTATGCAGAACTGGCCGGTAGTAGATGTGTCAGACGTCCTGAAAAACAGCGGTCAGGACAACTCAGTCGCCATGAGGACTTATGCAAGCGAAATGTTCGCATGGTATAAGGGCTCTGTTGCGTCAGATGTTTATTTCTGTCCTGAACGGCAGGCAACTTACTTTGGTTCTTTCTACATGAAAGACGGTCCGGCAATTGGAAACATGGATTATTCCATAAGTACGACACTGACAGGTGATTCAGGAGAATCGTTCCTTGCTCTCTTAAATGACACGCAAAGGGAAAAGATTACAGGTCTCGTTGATCTTCAGCGTTCTGACTTAAATGAAATAGTAGCAAAGAGACAGGCAATTGCAACTGAACTCCGTCGTGCGTTAAACGGTGAAAACATCGATGAAAACCTGGTCCGTTCACTTTCAGCACGGTATGGAGAACTTGATGGTGAAATTTCGTATTATTACGCAACACACTTTACAGATGTTAAAAATTCACTTACAAGTGATCAGAAACAGAAGACCCATTCACTGAGGGATCTTGGAGGTTTAATTTGCTCAGGAGCTTATCTGTACTCCCAGCCGATTAGTATGCCACCGAATGTTCCCTCTGACTTTCTGTTTGGTGTAGGGAAGTATAGTGCGAGCAAAGTATCTGCATGGCTACAAAGCCTTCAAACCCTATTGCCCACTAACGGGCCAACATTGAAGCCGCCGGTTCAACCATCATTAACAACTACAATTACAAATATTATTAAAAGGATTACCAATATCCCTTCAACTATAAGTTCAGGGTTACAACGGCCCACACAGACTCAAAAGACACAGGTCACACAAAATACTGGTTCACAAGTGTCTCATAACCAGCCCCCGACTGAAGCAATTTTATCATGTAAGGGGAAAAAAGTTGGCGATAAATGTCAATTTAACGATAGACAAGGTAATGTAACTGGTACTTGCGATGATAAGCCAGGAGTACTCGCATGTGCCCCGTCAAGAGACCAGGGGCAAGGACAGGATCCGGCTAGTACTAAACCGGTTACAACCAGTATCAAATCTCAAACAACCCCTACTATCAAGGATCAAGGAGTCTGTATCAATAATACAAAAGACAATCCAGAATGCAAGGATTGTTGTGACTGCTTAATTGGTGCTGATAGTAAAGCGAGGACAATGTGCAGAGATACTTGCGCAATTCACGATTTCAGCAAAAATTCAAATTTCATTACTGTTTCGGCTCCTTCGGTCTTGGGCCCTGACGGTGACTATTCAGTGTGTGTTGAAAAAGGCAGTTCCAATGAATGTAAAGTGTGCTGCGAAAATTCAATTGGATTGCAATGCGGAGATTACAGGTATTGCAGAACCGCTTGTAATGATAAATTTGGAGATACTCAGAATACATCGGTTCTGGCATAATAAAAGCAAGGAATAAGCAGGAACAATCAAAATTGATTGTACTATATCATCCTTCAAATCATTGCATTTTTTCCTCCCAGTCCCAATATTAAAATAAAATTTTTCTAAATCTTAAATCAAATAAATTTGTATTGGATTGGGGTAAGATTTGGGTGTAATCTGGAATAGACTCTGGCATTTTATTATCCCTTTTCGCGATTAACTGATAGTTTGTCCTACAATGGGACTTGAAAAAAGGTGATTTCTTTATGAAAATATCACGAACGTGGGGTTATATTTTTACCGCATTCTGTCTCCTTGCACTTTTGGCAGTAGCGGTCAGTGCAGCAGATGCATCCGGAACGATTGCGCCGGGTGGAAATCGTCCACCTCAGGGTGCAGGTGTAACGCAGCAATACACCATCGAGCAGACCATTTCAGACCAGGCCCAGAGGGATACCATAGCGTTTGACGCTCTGGCATTTATTTCAGGAGATGCATGCAGCGACACTTTCATACCACCCGGGAAAGTAGCCGATTATGCAGGTTTCCAGTATCTCCGTGACAATGATGCAACACAGATGGGTCACAATACTGATTTTGTCACCCGTGTTGCAGACAATGTCCTGTATATAATGAATAGCGACCAGTTAGCCCAGTTTATAGCTCTCTCTAACGCAGAAGCACCATTATCCAGCCAGTATGCGTATATGCGATTCCCATTAATGAATGCATTCCGCACACAACTTTCAGGAAGTGCTCCTTCAGGAAGCAGCGGGCTCGATAAATCTGCTGTTATGAACTATTCAGCAAAATTGTATGACGTTGATGCAAGTATAAGCATAGCCCGGACAAAAACATATGCAAGTGTAATCCGGTCATTCAATACAACACAGAGAGCATATCTGGACAAGATGGCCTCAGAGGGTATGCTGAACTGGCCGGTAGTAGATGTGTCAGACGTCCTGAAAAACAGCGGTCAGGATAACTCAGTCGCAATGAGAACCTATGCAAGTGAGATGTTTGCCTGGTACGCCGGGTCCGTCACTGCAGATGTATATTTCTGTCCTGAACGACAGGCAACATACTTTGGTTCTTTCTATATGAAAGATGGTCCTGCAATTGGAAACCCGAACTATTCCATAAGTACAACACTTACAGGTGATTCAGGAGAAGCTTTCCTCGCTCTATTAGATGATACGCAAAGGGAAAAGATTACAGGTCTCGTTGATCTTCAGCGTGCTGACCTGAATGAGATTGTAGCAAAAAGACAGGCAATTTCAACAGAACTCCGTCGTGCATTAAACGGGGAGACAATCGATGAGAATCTCATCCGTTCACTTTCAGCACGGTATGGGGAACTTGACGGTGAGATATCGTATTATTACGCGACACACTTTACAGATGTTGGAAATACACTTACAAGTGACCAAAAACAGAAGATGGTGGCAATGAGGAATCTAGGCGGTCTGATTTGCTCAGGAGCTTATCTTTACTCTCAACCAATCAGCATGCCGGCAAATATTCCTGTAAATTTCCTCTTTGGACTGGGGACATACAATGCGAGTGATATCACGGCATGGATACAGAGCCTGATCTCACTTTTACCTACTACTCAACCCACCGCACCACCAACCACTCAGCCGACTGGCAAACCTACCACACCACCCACAACTCAGCTCACTACCCAACCTACTACATTACCAACCACTCAATCCACTACATCAGTGCCAACATCTACCTCTACACCAATCGGACCCGGTCAGGGAAAATCTGCTGTTGTGAAGAGTATCAGTCCGAATTCGGGTAATGTAGGAACAACCACCTTATTCACACTTACAGGCCAGAACTTTGCAAAGGATGCCCAGGTAAGTCTGCAGCGCAATGGAATTGATATTTCAGCAGTTTCGGTTTCAATCCAGAGTTCAGACAAAATTAAAGGTAGTTTCAATATTCCGACAAATGCAAACAGCGGAAATTGGAATGTTGTAGTAAAACAATTTTCTATTATGAGCAACACAGATGTCCAATTTCAAATTCAGGCCTCTACACCGGGACCACAGCCAACACAAAAGCCCGGACCCCAGCCGTCACTAAAACCAGGGTTGCTACCTAAACCATGATATAAGGAAACAATATAGTCTGGGAATTTTTTTACTTCCATGATTTGGAAGAAAAAAAGAACCATAATAAAATTATCTTTTTTGTGTTTTTGTAACTTGGGCGGTATTTTTTTCAGGCTTTTTAGGTGAAAAAATCCACTCATCAAAAGGGACATTACCAGAAAAACTACAAAACCAAGCGGAAAAACTGATGATTGGGCTTAGACTCTGGGAGAGACACAGTACAATTGGTTAAAAAACACTCTGGAAAATAGCAGTGCCAGGTACAAATTCGTTTTCTCCCACCATCTAGTCGGCGGGGACCCGCAGGGCAGGGGAGGTACAGAATTTGTGTCTCTCTATGAGTGGGGAAGGAATAACAATGATGATACTTACGGATTCGACGAGCACAGGCCAGGTTGGGGAGTTCCTATTCACGAACTACTTGTAAAAAATAATGTAACGATATTTTTCCATTGCCATGACCATTTTTTTGCAGAACAGGAACTTGACAATGTGACTTACGAGGAGGTTCCTCAGCCTGCAACCATAAGATCAAAGCAATCAAGTCCTGGCACTGAGTACGGATATGTAAATGGAGTAATATTAGGAAGTCCCGGCCATTTACGGGTTGCCATATCTCCCGAATCAATGAGAGTTGATTATATTGGTGCATGTCTTTCAAATGATACTAGGTGCAGCGAAAAAAATGGGAAGGTTGTTTACTCTTATACTCTTAATCCGGATTGAAATAAATTGGCCAACAACTCTATCATGAAAAAAGTTCATTATTGACAGTATGAAGATTCTCAATTTTTTTGTTTACTTAATTCTCTTCTTAACCCTTGCTGCAAGTGGATGTTCTTCCATGACTTCCAGCGGGAATAATAAATTTCAAACTACAGCGACAGCAACAACTGAAATTCCTGTTGGGACTGGCAAATATGTTTTTATCAATAAACTAGGGAACTCTGACCGTCCAATTACAGTCTATACCTATAGACCGGCCTCGTGGAACCTTTCTGATCCTGTTCTTATAGTGATGCATGGTGCAGGAAGAGATGCGTCAGCTTCCCGTGATGTGTGGGTCCCGTATAGCGAAAAGTATTCGACACTTTTAATAGCCCCTGAATTCTCCAATGAATATTACCCAGGGGATTCCTGGTATACCGGTGGCAACATGTTTGATATGAACGGAACTGCAAAGGACGTTACCGACATTTACAGTCAGGTTTCCTTTGGGCCTCCAGGGTTCTCCCATTACCGAGAATGATTTAAAAACCGTCTTTGCAAGAAAACTGATAATCATGTCTGGTGAAAAAGATATTGATCCAAATGATACCAGCCTTGCAAATTTCCCAGCAGCTGAAGCACAAGGAAAAACACGATTTGAACGGGCAAAATTTTATTTTGATATTGCCCAAAAACAAGCAGAAAAACTCCATATCCCCATAATGTGGGAATATCATATTGTCCCAGCTATTGGTCACAGCGAAGCGGGTATGGCAGGACCATCTGCAGAAGCGTTGTTCAATGACATATGATGCATTCTTGAAGGCTAATTATTTTTGTAAAGCCAGATACCACTCCTCTGCCTGGCGGGCCTCTTTTTCCCATGCATTTATTGTTGCATTATATGCCTCAAATTTTGGGTTGAACACAATTCCAGTCACACCTTCATTCAATCCACCTGTGACGTTCCCACCTGAAAATCTCCCCTCGAGATATTCATTTGTACCAGAATAGACGATTCGGTCTACCCGTTTCACTGCCGATGCGATGACAACTGATGGACCAAGGTAAGTCTGGTCTGAATCCACACCGATAACGTATCTTCCTGAATCTGCTTTTGCTGCTTTAATAACGCCAGTTCCTGAATAACCTGCGACTGTAAAGATAATATCGGTCCCATTCCGGTACATCGCATCAGCTATCTCAACTCCTTTTTTTGGGTCAGAAAAACTACTAACTGTGTTGCCAATATATTCCTCTTCGAGAACTACTGATGGGTCAGCAGCCCGGACTCCGGCTTCGTATCCGAGCCTGAACCCCTCGAGTGGTCTTGATGGCATTCCAAGAATTATACCAACTCTTTTCGTTTTTGTGGCAGATGCTGCAAGAACCCCTGCAAGGTAGCTCTCACCATACGAGGATACTTCGTATGCCTTCGTATTATTTGATCCAATTCCAGCCTCATCGACCGCAAGAAACCTGGTTTCAGGGTGCTCCTGGGAAAAGTGCAGCGTATCACCCGCGTACTGGAAACCTACAGTAATAACGAATCCTGGTTTCTTTAATTCTCCGGAGCCGTTTAAAAACCCGGAAAACCGGTCTGGGTCAATTGATGTAAATTCCTGCTTGATAAATGGCATTGATTCCTGTGCGGTAAAAAGGCCCAGGTAAGCACAGTCTGTATACGAGAGATCGCCCTTCTCTGAACCGTATACAATATAAATAACCGGGAGATTCGGTGTGTTTGGATTTATCATGAACAGAGTAATAACAATGACCACTGCAGTTGCAACAGCAAGTATTGAGATTATTTGATTATCGTTCATGGCTGCAGGAATTCTTTCACCGGAATATCAATATTCCCAAAATTTTCTGTGTTCAATATCCTCGCGTGAGAACCAATGACTTTTTCGTATACGGCGGTATAGAGTTCACGGAACGTAATGTCCGGATCAGCCTGGATTGTATCAAGTACACTTTCAGTGAACTCATCCGAAAGCCACTGCCTGATTGACGCATCATAAGTGGTCCCTAGCGAAGGCTCGTCTTTGGCTGCAGCTGTTAAGTATAGAAGCCCTGGGACAGTTGCATTTATGCCGATGCTCTCGCCAAAACACGTATCAACAAAAAAGACAATCTGCCGGTACCTTCCCTCACGGTACATTGTCTCTGTGACATCTCTAAAATCACTCGTGCTAAGCGTACTATGCCTCGTCGAAAAATCGATTTCTCCTGGTTCTCCATGGCTCGCGATATACACAAAAACGTCTGTACTATTACCACTTTCAAGGACAACCGGAGTTGTTTTAGTTTTATTACCTAACAGAACCTGTTTCAGAGTTAAAGGTGTTACCTGCTCGCCTGAATAGTCAACTCCGGCTCCTGAACGAAGATTCTTTCCTGCAAGGACGTTGTGGATATCACCTTTGATCGGGTTTTCCGACGTAAAGGGCACATCATCATAGAGCATAAGGATGATTTTATTGTCTGGGACACCGTTCTCCCGAAGCAGAGTGTATACTGCGAGTGCATCTGACTGGTGCCGGTAATTCATCCAGCCACGTGAAGGACCGAGAATAACCGCCTGGAAATCAGTCTTATTTGCTGCCGGTTTATACGATACTATCCCGGTTTTCGGAATCGTCATCAAATTTTCAGATGCACGTGACCTTGCAACAGATTCACCTTTTACAATCGGTGTCCCGGATTTTGCTGAAGCAATTACAGAAACGGTTCTGAAACCGCCATCCTCGACAACCCAGTGGGAATAGTAAGTAAAGAGAGGATCCACCCCGTATTCAATATCATAATCAAGCGGGCCGCTCGCACCCGATATGGCAGGGCTCCCACCTCTGCGTATATCTGCGATTGCTTCATGTGAACCCTGTGCATCCCAACCCTCTGGTGTCCCGTTTCCATATACAACATGCCTTATAGAATCAGCCTGGGACTCAATGATGGTTGCATCTTGTCGAGCGGTAGTGTATGAAGCAAGTAGAACGGCATCATAAGCAGGTGCTGCAAAATCAGTTGGCAGATGCCCGAATTTCCCCTGATAAGCGATGGAAAAGCCAGAAGAAGGATCTACAGTCGGCGATGTTCCTTCGAGACCCTCCGCTGCTGCTCCAAGTGTGCTTATTAGGTTCGGTGTTGCTGACGAATCAGTAAGGAAGAGTTTTGTTGGTTTTTTTGAATGGTCAACCTCATTTTTGATACATGAAGCATCGGATGATCCACAGGCAGCGATAATATAATCTGGATTTCCTTTTAAAGCATCTGCAACGTCTTTACTGAGTGTTATTGAACCAGGTTCGAACTGTCGTATGTATGATATGTTAAGACCATATTCCGTAGCAAAGAAACCGGTCCAGTCATAAAATGTATTTCCATAGGTAGTGTTTTCTGCAAAAACGGCTATTTTCTCTCCTCCCTTTTCCTTAAGAATTGAAACAATCACTTTCACCTGTGCAACATCGCCTTGTGTTGTACGCCAGAAATAGCCTTCCTTCCCAAACGCCCGAATAATATCCCCGGAAGTTGCAAGCGGACTTATAAGCATTTTTTGCTGCCTCTTAAATTCCGGCGCAAGAGAATAGACATCGTCACTTGTTGGAGGTCCTATAACAATCCTGATTGAATTGTCTCTAAGAAGTTCCTGTGCAAGTTCGGTTGTGTTCCCGGTACTCGTGTCCTTGTATACAAGTTCAACCGGTCTTCCACCTAAACCTCCCTCCCTGTTAATGTTATCCTTTGCCCATTCAAGTGGTTCCTTCAGTTCAACGTCACCTGTCAGAGGTAGAAGAACGCCAATCCTGACAGGTGTATGTAAATGAATTATCGTATAACCTGCCCAGCAGATGGTTACGGTAAAAAGAAGCGCTAAACCAATAATCCATACCTTTTTTGTATTGATTTATATCACCATCACGGTAATTGGGAATTGCATAACTCCATAACTAATATCCTCCAATAAGATTAATAATGTCAGAACTCCTAAACAGAGAACAGGTGAAATAAATGACAACAGGAAAATTTGAAGTATACACCGACAAGGCAGGAAAGTACAGATTCAGACTTAAAGCATCAAATGGTGAGATTATCGCAATGGGACAGGGGTACAGTTCAAAAGCCTCCTGTATGAGTGGGATAGAGAGCGTCAAAAAGACAGCTGCATCCGCAAATGTAGAAGAAATAAAGGAATAAACCCACTTTTTTTTGCATTGAACCACATATATCCAGTCAGAGATTTAATGACTGCCGCTTTTTAAAAAAATTTATCTATTCGGTTAATCCCGTGAAAAAATATATTCCATCTCACGGAGTGAGGTTGCAAGAACCCGGGTTTTTCCTACAAGTCCTGCTATCATAATCGTATCATATATCTCATCACGTGTCGCTCCCTCCTGTATTGCTGCCTTGATATGGATTTTCAGACAGTAATGTGCTCCCATTCCCGCAGCTGCCGCAACAGCAATGAGTTCCGCAACTTTCGGTTCTCTTCTTTCATCTGTCCAACTCTACGAATACAATCATTTGAGGATGTTCTCAGTACTCTATTTTTTATAGATTACTCCCTTCTTCATCACAAATGTGATGTTTTCGGTTGCCCTGATGTCGGTAAAAGGATTACCGGCCATTGCAATAATATCTGCTGACCTAGAAGGAGCGAGGACCCCGAGATCTTCCCTCTTTAACAGTTCTGCAGCAACACTGGTCGCAGATTTAAGTGCCCTTAGCGTTTGTATCCCGTTTTTCACCATCTCGTAAAATTCTTCTGCAGGATTCATTGCATACGAAATGATGCCCATATCGGTTCCAAACGCGATATTAACCTTGCTTTCTGCGATTGCATGTGTTCCTTCGATGAGGTCGTCCTGGTATTTTGAGAATTTTTCAATAATATGGCGGGGAACCTGAGTACTGGAGTTCGGGTCTTTTGCTATTTTCATCGAGCGGATGGCCGCAACCTGTGTCGGAACAAGAAAAACTTTATCTCTCTCCATAGTGGAGAGGAGTTCCCGTGTAATGAGGCTGCCGTGTTCAATAGACCTTACACCGGCTTTCAATGATCGACGAATCGCATCTGGTCCGATAGCATGTACAGCAACCGGACGCAGAAAATCCTTTGCAGTCCCGATGATTGTGTCCATCTCTTCCTGGGTGAAAGTGACCTGTGAGGGGTCGTCTGATGGAGAGGTAAAACCACCGGAACCCGCATATTTCACCCAGTCGCACCCACGGTTTATTTCTTCACGAACTACCCTGCGAATCTCATCCGGACCATCAGCTAGGCAGTTTTCAAATGGTATGGAGTCAGCTGGCAATGACGAGGTAACATCCATGTGGCCGCCCCTTGAAGAGATCATATGACCCGAGACAACAATTTCTGGGCCAGTAATCATCCCTGTTTTAACTGCCTGGCTAAGCTCCCGGACTGTGTAACCATGTAGGTCCATATCCCCGCAGTCCCGCACCGTTGTAAAGCCGTTCATGAGGTTATGCCGTAGTGCATCGACACCACATATGGTCTTGTAGGCGGGAGCATACCTCCAGAACTGTCCAAACATTGAAGGGCGAAGTGTGAGGTGTTGATGACAGTCAATAAATCCAGGCATTACGGTGTACCCGGTGAGATCGATAATTTGGATACTCTTTGAACAATCGACTTCGCAATCAACCGCACTGATTATTCCGTTTTCAACGAGAATTTCCCTGTAGCCTGAAGGTTGGTCACTCCTCCCGTCCCAGAAATTCCCTGCTTTGATTAATATCAAGAAAACAATCTACCTTTTACAACAGATAATATTATGGTCAGTCTTATAAAAAAGAGATGTCTGGAAGTAAAAGGATCGCAAATCTCAGAATCATAGCAAAAACGTTTATATTGTTCTTAACCGGGTCAGGAGTCCTGTTAATAAGTAATTTTTAAATTAAACACGTTCAATATAAGTTTAATATAATAATGATAAGGATACATATAGAGATTTTTTATGTTTAAACCGGATTTTATTGAGAACAATGAAGCCTGGTGCATCTGGTTACTTGGCAATGAATTTAATGGCAAGGCCAGCCCGCAGCAGGTTGTAGAGAGGACAGGTCTAACTCTGGAACAGGTCAATGGAATAATTTTAGACCTGGAACGAATGAAAGCTATCCGTGTAGAGAGGATCCCTGGAAAGTTTCCTCCTGAAAATATAAAAAAAATAGGATTGAAGAGTGCAGGAACCATATTGTATGAGGAACTGTTACATGGACAAATTAGATAGTTGTTTTTAAAAAATATTCTGGAGTTTAATAGAGAAGTGATGAAATAGAGTTTATTACCCTGTTTTGTCTTCATTAAGCATATCCAGAAACTCCCGTGTCCACGATGAAATAACATCCCAGTCCCGATAGTCACCTGTGGGCGAATTAACGAGTTTAATTATTTTTCTCGAGATAAACGAAAGTTTTTGGACTTCAAGCCTTCCTGCAAATAGTATTGTTGTTACAGGAGATAGGGGTTGGAGAGAACGTCTAAATACTTCCATTGCATGCTCCACTGATCCAGGTTCGTTAGATAGGGGTGCCATGCCGACAGCAAAAGCAGCTACAGGCAATTTAACAAGTTCAGCATGATATCGGTTTATAAATGCAGGGAACTCCTTCATGATATGACCCATATAAAATGGGGCCCCAATTATTATCGCATCATAATTACTAATTGAAGTTACCTTCTTCATTTCTGATATATCGCATGAAATACCGGCCTTTGCAATTTCTTTTCCTATACATTCAGCAATTTCAGCAGTCGAACCATTTTTAGATGTAAAACTAACAAGTATCATCATTAATTTACCATTAGTTTTATTCATTGCAATTATAGTTGAAGTTTATCTATTCAGTTATAAGACCCTGCGTTTAGGATGGTTAAAAAAATTCAATCAAAAGTTATTTTGGTGATAGAGGAGAATATTTTGTGAAATGAACCGAAAGGGGTTGAGTGTGCCGTTTTCATTTGTCCACACATCAGACCTCCATCTTGAAACTTCATTTTCTGGTATCCATGATCTTAGCACACCTTTCAGAGAAATAATTCAGGAATCTACATTCCTTGCTTATAGGAATCTTATTGAAACATGTATAACCCAAAATGTCGACTTCGTTCTTATTGCAGGAGACATATATAACAGTGTCAGCAGAAGCCTTTCAGCCCAGCTTCGATTCATTGACGGATTGGAAGAATTATCGAAAGCTGGCATCTGGACGTATATTGTCTTTGGTAATCATGACCCGTTCGGCGAATGGGCTCATATGCTTTCATGGCCAAAAAAAACAATAGTCTTCAGTGAAAAAGAACCTGAAATTCGATTTTTCGAGAAAGAAGGGACTCCTGTAGCTACAATAATAGGCCGGTCTCATTTAAAGCATTTTGAAAAAGAGGACCTTGCATCAAAGTTTCCTGAACGGGAAGATGAATGGCCTTTTACCATTGGATTACTTCATGCATCAGCACTCTCTTCAGAGCAGCACGAGACTATTGCACCATGTACTATAGATACCCTGCGAAATAAGGGATATGACTACTGGGCTCTGGGTCATATCCATAAAACTACATTTATAAGCACCAATAACCCGCTCATCCTTTATCCAGGAAATATCCAGGGTATGCAAAGGGGTGAAACTGGTGAAAAAGGATGCTTTGTTATAAAAGTCTCAAGAGAGGGCAGGTCATCCTACCAGTTTCATCCGACTGAAAGTATAAGCTGGAGAAAAAAAGAGATCTCGATAGAACCTTTTCTGCGAATAGAGAACCTTTTTTCCTATATTCAGAATATTAAAGCCAAAGAGAAAGAAGGGCTTGATAACCCGGCAATCTGGTCATTGATACTGAGAGGCAGGGGAATTTTAAGCCATGAATTAAAAAAGCCAGGTACCGTACATGAAATAAACAAAGCACTGAATGAGAGTGAAAAACATGATAAAAAATTTATCTGGACTGACAGAATTTTTGACCGAACAAAAGTTGATCTGGACCTAATGGCTCTTGAAAGGAAAAATAACCTCTCAAGTGAAATTATAAAAGTCTGGAGAAGTTTGAAAGAAAACACCTCGTCTTTTAGCGAATTCAGTGAAGACCTGAAAAAGTTATATACCTCATCAAAAGCCTCAGGATATTTGACGAAACCTGATAAGAAAGAATCCGAACAGATACTTGATGACGCACTGGATTTCCTTCTCACAAGACTGATTATTGAGGGCCAGGATGAAGATTGAATCTCTGCGCATCTGCTCATTCCATGGATTTAGTAATAAAGAGATAGATTTGCTTTCTCCAGGATTAACACTTATTTACGGCCCAAATGAAGCGGGAAAGTCAACTTTTTTCAATTCTATCATCTATATGTTGTTTGGGCTCCCAAAGAAGAAGTCAGTCCTGAAAGATGAAGGTATTACTGATAGCGAGCTTCCCTTTGCGAAAGGAGTTCTTATTTCTGATAATAACAGAAAATATTTCCTGACCCGTTATTGCAACGGCGATGCTGACTTAAACGTTCCTCATGAGGATAGATTAACAAAAGATCTTAACCAGTACTTAGAATTTTTAAAGGATGGTGATTCCTCGGTTGTCAGGAAAGTTTACCTTTTTACTCTGGACGATATACACCAGTTTGAGGGGCTTAATGATTCAGCTATCCGTGAACGCCTTACAAGTGCAGAAACAGGAACCGGGAAAATTTCTTTAAACAGCATTTATCAGGAACTTGATTCCACTGCAGATATTATTTTCAAAGAAAGAGGACGTACCGAAAAGATTCATTCAATTTTATCAGAGATAGCATCAACAGACACTGAACTTAATGCATTCTCCAACTATCAGGATAGATATGACAAAATTGAACTGGAACTAAAAAAAACAGATAAAGATCTGAAAGAAATTGCAGGTGAGAGAGCCGGAACCGAAACTGAAATCCAGAATATTGAGCGCATCATCTCAATATGGGGTGATATTACCAATTATATTAATTTAAAAGATCAAGTTGATCACAAAATACAAAACTCATTTTTTCCAGTAAACGGACTTGATAAACTAAACAGCCAAAAAACGCAATATGAAAATTTATCAGGTGTTCTACAGAAAACAAGTGAGAAATATGAATCAACTAAAACATTATTATCGGAAATTAACGCTGATAATATTATTAATGATTTTCACCCTGTAATTATTGCACTCAGGGACGGATTTTTGCGGTATGAGGAGAATGTTAAGAGGTACGATGACCTTTCCAATAAACAGATAATCACAAATGAGCAGTTACAGACCATTTACAAAGAACTTGGAGAGGGTTGGGAAGATTCCCTCTTTGAGAAGATTCCTGTTTCAATTCCAACCCGTGAATATGTAAGTGAAAAATCTCGTGAATATCAGGCTCTTGAAGCGTCGTTAAACAAAAAAATTGATGAAAAAGAAAAATTGAAAGGAAAAAAAACAGAAATTGAAAACGAGATACATATATTATCAGATGAGATTGCAAACACCACAGAAACAGATATTATTCAATTGAAGCGAAGAATCCAGGTGATAGAAAATTTCAGGGTTAAATATCCAGACTATATCAGACGAAAAGATAAGATTTCGTCAAATCTTGCATTGATCCAAATATTAGCGCAGCAGGAAAAGGTTAAGGAAAATATTCGTGACTTTCCCTATCTGAAACCTTTTCTTTTTATCTTTGCAGGGACGGTTTTACTACTATTAAGCCTGACTGCTAAAAACAATCTCATGTTTACCATTCTTTTTTATTGTACCATTATTTCTTTTCTTTTTGGAGGGTTTTATGCGGTTTATATTTTTTTTACAACTCTCAAAACCAAAGAAAAGAGATCTAGCGAGAAAAAAGGAAAGATTAAGGAAATTGTTTCTGAAAATACTCATTTAGAAGAGCAGATTGATGGAATCGAGGAGTCACTGATAACAATAAAAAAGGTTTTCAAACTCGATAACTACCCTGACCCGTTCGAACTGGAATCCCTTTATGCAAAATATACGAGAGAACTTGAAGGAGTTAAACAAGTTTATGAAGTGAGAATGAAGATAGACAGTCTCAATAAGGATCTTATTACATGTAATTCTTCAATTCAGGAGAATGAAAACGAAATAGAAGACTTGAAACTAAAGAGATCAGTTTTGATGGATGAGTGGAATGATTGGAGAAAAACTTATCATTTATCTTCAAATCTTTCTCCTCTGGGGGTTATGGAGAGTTTCAGCCTTATAAAAGCAGTGAAAGAAAAAACTGAAATAATTAGAGAAAGAAAAATGGAAATTGATCATCTGGGACGCATTATTTCAGAATATGAAGCATATGCAAGAGAAACCGGGTCCAAATGTGGAATTGTTGTTGAGGGGAGAGAGATTGAATTTATCGCGAAGGAACTTACCAGGTTATATGAGAAAAATATAGAAAGGTCCAATGAGGTAAAGAGTAAAACGAAAGAACTGGCTTCACTTGAATTTGAACTTGACATTATAAAAAAAGATAAAGAATATTTAGAAAGTGAGATTCAATCGTTATTTCTTAGTTGTGATTGTACTAGTGAAGAGGATTTTAGAAGAAAAGCAAATGAAATTGACGGGCTTAATTTCGATAGTGAACGCCTCAATTTAGCAAAAGCCCATATTGAAAAGACATTGTCGGAAGGAGAGATAATTGAAGACTTAATAAACCTTTATTTATCAGCAGATCTCTCAATTTACCGCGAAAAGTTATTTCAGTTATCAGATGTTCTTACAAACAATCATGAAGAAACGGCTAAACTTAACCAAAAAAGGGGCCGGATGGAAAAAGGACTTGAAGAGTTAAAAAGAATGAATACAGCTCCTTTATTGAGGCAAAAACGAGAGGAATTAATTGATTCTTTAAACGAATCTGCAAAAGAGTGGTCTAAGATTGTATTTGCGAGAAACCTTTTAAAAAGGGCAATGCATATCTTTGAAATGGAACATGAACCGAAAGTTTTAAAGGAAGCTGAACAAATATTTCAAAAAATTACTGATAACCGGTATATAAAGATAATCAATACATCTACAAACAATGGTCTTAGTGTAATTGATGAGGAGAACAAAGAGACTGATGCTACCCGACTCAGCAGGGGGACTCTTGAACAACTCTATCTGTCATTAAGGCTTGGATATATTAAAGAATATGAGAGGGAAAGAGAACATTTCCCCCTTATATTTGATGATCCGCTTGTTAACTTTGATCACAACCGGTTAAAAAAAGTGTGTCAGATAATTAGTAATATTTCAAAAAATAACCAGGTAATTTACTTTACATGCCATCCTTCAGTCCTCGAAATATTTCAATCGGTTAAACCTGACCTTAAAGTGATACTGTTATAATCCTGTAATTGAAACAGAGGACATAAATATGATAATGGAGTTCACTTAACTATGACGGAAAATACCTGCCCAAAGTGTGGTCATGATATTAAAGACAGCAGTGCTCAATACTGCCCATCTTGCGGCGTGAGGCTTGGTTCAGAGGCTGCATCAATAATAACAGATATAAGACCTCATTATGCTGGTTTTTTGGAGCGACTTATAGCCTGGATAATTGATATGATTATTCTCGCACTAATAAATGGAATTGTAATTGGGATCCTTGTAGCAATCTGGATATTTTCTGCAATAATTCCTGGAGTAACGGAAAAAACGCTGGGACAAAATCCGGGAAGCTTTATAAGTATCTTTTTAGGGGCTTACCTTGTCATCGTTGTAGTTTCAATAATTATTACATGGCTTTATTATGCCTTAATGGAAAGTTCAAGACACCAGGGAACACTTGGAAAAATTATCCTTCACCTCAGGGTGACGAATCTGAACGGAGATAGAATTAGTTTTGGAAGAGCGACATTGCGGTTTATAGGAAGATTTTTCTGCCATATTACATTTGGTATCGGTTATCTCCTGATTATTTTTACAGAGAAGAAACAGGGACTTCATGACATGATAGCATCAACTCTTGTTATGCAGGATTAATTATAAATTAATTTTTTAATATCAAACCTTTCTCACGGATCTCATAAATGTTTCTTCACATTGACATGGACAGTTTTTTTGCGTCAGCTGAGGTTATCCGGCACCCTGAACTGCAGGGAAAACCTCTTGTTATCGGAGCACCCCCAAAAGAAGGAAAAGGCCGTGGGGTTGTAAGTACATGCTCATATGAAGCAAGAAAGTTTGGAATACATTCAGCAATGCCAGTCTCAAGGGCATGGGTTTTATGTCCACATGCCATTTTTCTGCCACCTGACACTAAATATTACCAGGTAGTCTCACAAAGGATAATGAAAATTCTCATCTCATTTGGTTACCCTTTTTCACAGGTCAGCATCGATGAGGCCTATATTGATGTATCAACACTTGAAAATTATGAATCTGCACAGAATTTGGCAGGCGAAATAAAGTTATCTATCTTAAACTCTGAAGGCCTCACATGCTCTATAGGTATTGGCCCGTCAATGGTCACTGCAAAAATAGCTTCTGATCTCAATAAACCAGATGGCCTTGTCATCATCCGGCCTGAAACAATTATCCCGATACTTTCACCACTGCCGGTTCGTACGGTCCCGGGGATAGGAAAAAAGACATGCGTGATCCTTGATGGCATGGGAATTAAAACCATTGGCGATCTGATGAATACAGATGTCCAGAAATTGACAGAAAAATTTGGAAGATTTGGTGCGAGAATGTCTGAACTTTCGCAGGGAATTGACAGGGAGGCTATCAGGGAAAACGAGAGTTTCAGGTCAGTATCAAGGGAATATACATTTGAAGAGGACACAAATGACAAAACGCTCGTTATTAATACGCTAGAAATACTTATTAATGAACTTCACAATGTGATTATTGCAGAAAAAATCCTTTTTAAAACAGTTACAGTAAAAATCCGTTACACCGGGTTTAAAACATATACCCGTTCAGTAACCTTAAACCATCCTAGTCAGGCAATTATATGCATAAAGGAGAATGCTGACAAGATACTTGCAGATTTTATAAAAAAAGATAAAATCCGGCTTGTTGGAATAAAATTATCAAATCTGCTTCCCGCGACGACACGACAAACGGTTCTTGCGGATTTTATTTTCTGATCTGAAGCCCTTTTGAAAAGATTATATTTTTTTTATCCAAAACTAAAGCCGCCTGAACTAAAACTTGTACTGCCGGAACCAAAGCTTAATGAACTTCCGCTGCTGCTGAATGAACTGCCGATATTACTTGATATAAGGACACTCTGACCCGAAGTTGGTGCTACTACTCCAGCCGGGCGTACTGTCGGAATTGGAGTACCCATTCCCGCCGGGCATGCAACCTTATCATAACTTACAATTGCTATCCCACTATTCTGGCTTCCTGAATTATATGACCATGTCTTTGTGTCTGAGTCTACAACGGTATAGGTGCCTGCTTTTATTGTTATCTGTGGTTCAGCTACCCAGTTTACATTCGGTGCACCTGTCCGGTCTGCTTCACCACGTGCAGTCCACGGGCCGTATTGAGTACCATCAGGGAGTTTCAGGGCTATTGTTCCAGGTGTCTGTCCCTTTCCATTATTCCAGTGAACAGTTTTAATCGAGACTATTTTTACACATGTTGAGAATGTTATTGTTGTAGGTTTTGTTGGGCCATTCAGAACCGGGTTTGAATTTTCATTTGTCCAGGTTGCGCTACCGGTTAAGGCAGTTGAACCAGTGCTCCCAGTACCTGTTCCAGTACCTGTTGATCCCTGGCCTGCAGAAGTTGTGATGGTCTTTGCTGTAGTTCCTGCTGTTCCGGATGACTTGGATTTATCGCTCGTACTTGCGTCGAGTGGCTGGGCTGTCTTAACGACTACTGCTACGTCTGTTCCTTTTTTCACCAATTTAGTAACCGTTTTTGTGATAACCTTAACCTTACTCTTTGTGGGTGTAGGCGTAGGCTGGTAGACAGGGCTTTGTGGAGTTGAAATTATAAGGATGCTTGTCCCGGTAAATGTTGAACTACTTGACCCGGGGTTATAACCGCTATTGCTTTCGGGACTGTCACAATATCCATCATGGTTACAGTCATCACAATAACCAGAAGCACAGCTCGAACAATGGACTGTACAGGAACCTGAATTACTGCTATAGCCTTCGGGACTGTCACAATATCCGTCATGGTTACAATCATCACAATAACCAGTCGCGCAAGTCGAACAATGAACTGTACAGGAACCAGAATTACCGCTATTGCTTTCTGAACTATCACAATAACCATCACCATTACAATCGTCACAATATCCGGATGCACAGCTTGAACAATATACTGAACATGGGTCTGATGATACCCATCGTGAACTTGGTGTGGTGTAAACGTAACTACCTGAATCGCCGGAACATACTCCTTCACTACATGATGCACTGACTATTCCTGTTATGATGAAAAGACCCAGGATCAGTCCAATTATCAATCCATAATACAACACTTTCGGCTTCATGATATTATCATACAGGAACATACTACTATATAAAATATCGTAAAGATTCAATGTTTAAATCCTGAAATATCCAGGAAAAAGAGTATTTAAAAATCAGTATTAAACATATAAAAAGTTCAAATCAATTCTAAAAACCAATAAATTTCAAAAAAATTATTCAATTTACCAATTTGATGGAAATACCGCAGATAAACATATCTTTATATATAGGTTAGATCTTTCAGCTTAAATTTCCTTTTCACCTGAAATTATCCAGTTACTTAAGAAATGTTTCCATTCTTTAAAATCTTTTAATCCTAATCACAATTTTATTGTTACCGGGATCGCAAAAAAAAGTTTATTTTTTAGTTGGAGTATAAGGATTTGTCCATTGTTTTAAGTTTACCGCCTTGTCAATGGCATCTTCGAGTGTTGTTAGGTCTTTCGGAGCAGAGTCATCTCCTTCGTAATGGTAAATTGTCTTTTTTATCCCATTATCTATGAAGGAAGTTGTGACATATGAGAGATCTGTCATACTGACATGCACGTATTGATCATTCATATCCATATATTTGTCAGTCCTGAAGAGGTTTACGAGATTATTCAATTCGCTTGAATTTATTTTTCCAGTCTTTGTCCCTTTAATCTTTACATACTCCTTTCCTTCATAAGTAACAGTACCATCCTGGAATATTGACAGGTTGTAAACCGGACAAGTACCGAAACACATTCCCCTGGAGAGTGTAATTATAGGGGATTTCCCCTTGATCAATAGAGTCCCTTTAGGCATAATTGTCAACTGGGTCCCTGGTTTCACAGTTAGTGGCGTTATTATTGGCCCTTTTAATGTTTGTGTTATTACTTTCAGACTAGGCTGCCCTTTTACAACCTTTGTTATAACCTTCGTTATGACTTTCACTTTTTTATGCGTTGGATTTGCAGTCAGAGGTGGTAATGTTAAGGCAGGGGTAAGTGGTGGAGTGAATATCGGGGTCTGAGGCGTGGATATAATCGTTGGAGAAGGTGATGCTGATGGTGAAGGGGATGGAGAGGTAACAGGTGTACTCGTTTGACCTTTTGAAGGAGTTATGACCGGTCCACAGTTATCTTTCTTCCCATTTAGCGATCCAGTGAATCCACAGCATGTGCCTGACATTTTAAGGGTCAACTGCGTTATTGTACTGCCTGGTGAGGGTGTTGTTGGTGTGGAAGAGATTGTATTAGTTGCCTTTATAAAGTCCTGGGTAGCGAAATATGCAGGGTGTGAATTGCCTCCTGAATCCGTAATACTCCCTGTAGCAACGCCTATTCCTATCATATTGAAGTCGGAGCTCAGAATATTCTTTTTATGCCCGTCAGGCGGGTTTGCACAACCGTCCCTTAACATCCAAGAATCAACCAGGTCTTTTGCTATAGCTTCAGGTGTGTCCTGGATGTATCTGGTACCCGAATAGAGTGTGCATGGCGGGGTTGAGATGGGGTTGTTAATGACATTAATACCAGTTATAGTAAAAGCAATATTCTCGCCATTCGCCTGATTCGAAATTCCATTAAACCTGTTCTGCCAGGGACCGTCCAGGTCATGGCTGCTGGCACTGCCGCTTGCAGCCAGCACTCCGCTATAATGTGTTGCAACAGGAGCTAATTCATCAGACCAGCAATAAGGTGCAAGGCCGGCATTAGCCCTTGCATCATTGGTATACTTAAAGATCCAGTATGCTATCTGCTGCTCTTTAGATCCTCCGTTTGGTGGAGACGGGCATGAGCCCGAACCGCCCGGGTTCCCCGAATTTCCGGAGCTTCCCGAATTTGCTCCTTCAGTCATGGTTCCAGTGAATGTGTTACCATCACCTGAAACTGTTCCATCTATCGTTATTTTCCCGTCCGAAGAAGTACCTTTTACCTGGTTTCCTGACTGGGTAAAGGTAATATCGCCCTTGCCGTCAACATTCCAGACTCCGCTCCAGTCACATTTGGTAGTAGGTGTACCTGTTTCAGGTCCCATACCGGAATTAGCTGTCGGCGTTGTTTTAGTAGTAATTGGTGTTTTAAAAGTCTGAGGCTTGATTGTAGGAGTCTTTTTGACTACAGTCAGTTGTGTACCTGGTTTCACTACCTTTGTCGAAATTTTTGTAATCACTACAAATTTTTTGGGAGTGGGAGTAATCATTGGAGGACGCGTCTGCCTTTCGATTACAGGTGGAAGTGTCACGGGTTTAATGATAGGCGTAATATGGATTACTATCACAATTGGCGTCTTTTTGGGAGTTGGCGTGTATGTTGGGGGTGGACTTACACATTTTTTCTGACTGTCATCATAGATCTGTCCTTTTTCACAGACACATATTGGGTCACCCTGAGGTGTTATAGTATGTTCCTTTCCGCACTGGTCAGTTATCGTGAACTTTGGTTCGTAACAGCCTGGTTCAGTATATGTATGGCTTGTTGAGGGATCACTTGATGTGGGACATCCACAACCAAAGTCCCATTTCGTAGTATTGACCTTAAAATCACCATTTGGCTTAACATTGCTTGTAAAGTCGCACTTCGATGCACCTGACGCATCTACCACACACTGGTAACTTGCACTCATATCAACTGAACCAGTAACAGTGCATGGAGTTTCAACCGTGACTGGTCCGCTTTCTGGAGTTGACGACTGCTCATTTCCACACTGGTCTATAAAAACAAGCTTGGGTGTGAAAGTCCCGGGCTGATTGTATATTTTAGTCCCACTCAATTCATTAGAGAAAGTCCCGTCACCAAAATCCCAGTATTTCTGGACGATATCTACTCCTCCTGTACCGGTTACATCTCCTCCATATTTACAGACCTGGATCTTATCGGTTGCTGTAGGTGAATCAACACAGTCATTTTTATTTGTATCCCAAACTTTGCCTTCTCCGCATGTCATACAAGCCATTTGAGCTGTGACCTGAACCGAACCACCCTTGAGCGGACAATCAGGTACACATCCTCCACTAACCGTGTCCAATTTATAACCATCTTCACACGAGATGCAGGCCTGTTCGGGTGCATAATACACCGAGCCGGAAGGACATTCAGGTCCGTTTATTGGAACACATGCATTTTGAGCTGAATCAAAGACATAATCTTCAGGGCATTCCTGTACCGAAGTATGGACACAGGCATTATCTGCGTCACTCCATGTGGTCCCTTCAGGGCAACCGCCTATAGAAACACAGGCATTCTCGGCTGGATCCCATGTTGAACCCGGGTAACAACCACCATTCTCTGTGTCAGGTATACAACCACCTGTCCCGTCATCATGGTATCCCTGCGGGCAGTTACCTTGAATCACTGCCACACAAGCATTATCGGGATCACTCCATGTTGTTCCAGAGGGGCATGAATCTGCTACACAGGCCTGTTCTATTGAGTCCCATGTAGAACCAGGATAACACCCCCCTGTACCAGACGGAACACATGCCATTTGCTGCGGGTCATAAGTAAACCCTTCATCACAGACAATTGTTGTTTTAATGCAGGCTTGCTCAATCGAATCCCATTTTGTACCTGAAGGACACGACGGATTGTTGTTGGAAACACAACTGTCGTCATTGTCCATATGGTAACCGGTTGGACAATTATATTCTATGACTGTCCTTATGCATGCATCCCGCGAGGCATCATAATATGTATCGGCGGGACAATCTGAACTCCCAGAACTTACGGTGTTTCCGGTATTACCAGAGCATGAGCCACCGCTACAGAAAGCAGTGGAAGACCCTACGATCACCAGGGAACAAAAAAGGATTCCAATTAACATTTTATATAATAACGCTTTTTGATTCATGGTATATTCTAAAAAGAACATACTAATATATAAAATGTTCTGATTGGCTATTTTTTGAAAAATTGTAATTTCGTTTGGGATAAAGCCAAAATACGAATAAAAAGGGGAATTTTTAAAATTTAATAAATTAATTAAACCACTACAGTCTTGTAAACTCCCCAGACCTTCGTCATCCCCTGGTTATTTGTATCGCTGTTCCAGGACCAGGTCTCAGGACTTGTATCCTTGACATAGTAAGTTCCAGGCTGGAGGTCAAAATTCGGAACTGCGTTCCAGGCTGCATTCTGGACATTGTTATTTCCTGATTCGCCTGTCGCCTGCCATGTCCCGAGAACCTTCTTATTAGTATCAAGAATCATAATAGATCCGGGTGTAGCACCTTTACCATCATTCCAATGGTATGTCTGAATCTTTGTGACTTTAAGAGGTTTGGTGATTGTTAATTTTGCCAAATCCTTAGGGTTATTTTTGACAGTGGAGATTGACCATACATTCAGAACCTGCGTCTCAGTGGGAGATGGTTTAACTGTACCAGTTAAAGAGGTTGAAGAGGATTTTAAAGAGACGCTCTGGGGGAACATCCCTGAATATGTCAGTTTACCATCCATAAAGGTTAGAGTGGTAATCTTCAATCCAGACATCGTTTTAAGTTGGTCATTTATTGCTTTATCAAGGAATTTTTCGATCTGGCCTAACAGGATCTTTGGTATTGGTACTCCGGCAATTGTTCCCTCTGTCAAGGTAATCTTAATCGTGTTATCGGTCATCCTTTCGAATGTTCCTTTAACATAAAGCTGACCCATTACTTTGAGACCATACTTGCTAAGGTCAACCAAGGAAATCATCTCAAGTGAACCGTCTGGCAAAATCTTTATCTGAATGTTTTTGAGGGGCCCCTTGGCATTTGTTGTCTGCATCAGTGCAGTAAGTTCTCCGCTAGTAAGGACGATGTCAAGCGGTACTGCTGGTCCCCAGGAGATTGGCGCCATAATGTTAAGGTCAGACGGGTCACTGGGTACATTCACATTTGCTTTCTTTATAACATTGTCAAAATCATCTTTGGTGACTGTAATACCCAGGTCAGATTTTCCGGTAGAGATTACCGCTATTGTGCCTGTTCTCAGTGGTAATGGGGTATTTGTTTTTATTGGTGGCTTTATTGTCTGTGTAAGTACTTTCAGGGTACCTGACTCCTTTACCTTCTTAGTTACTACTTTAGTAATAACCCTGAATTTTTTCTTCGTTACCTGAGGCGTCGGAGTTTCTAATGATGTCACTCTTGTAAATATCGGGGTGACAGGAACTATAGTTGGTATTTTTGTCGGTGGCAAGGTGAGGGTTACACCAGTACCCGGTAACTTTGTTGCACGAGGAGTAAGTTTTACACCCGTTACAGGTAACTTTGTCGGAGTCTTTATTGTCTGCGTCTGCCCCGTAGGAGTCTTCTTGACTACAGTGAGTTGTGTACCTGGTTTCACTACCTTTGTTGAAATCTTTGTTATTACAACGAATTTCTTCGGGGTTGGAGTTACTATTGGTGGACGCGTTACCTTATTAATTACAGAGAGAGATGTTACGGGTTTGATAATTGGAGTTACAACCACCACAATCACTTTGGGCGTCTTTTTCGCGGTTGGTGTTGTTATTGTAGGAGGTACTACGCATTTTTTCTGACTCTCATCATAAATTAACCCTTTTTCACAGACACATATTGGATCTCCAGTGTATGATGATGTTTGTGGCTCATTGCATTGGTCCGTAATCGTCATTTTTAATATATAACAACCGGGTTTAGTAAAGGTATGAGTCACAGTTCCTTCTTTCTGGACTTCTTCGGGCGGTGTACCGTCACCATAGTCCAGTAATAGAGATGTAACCTTTAAGTCACCTGTTTCTGTTACAGTATTTTTAATTTCACATTTTTTACTGCCATCTGCATTAGGAATACAATCAGCAGTCGAACTCCATTTCCATGAGCCACTTGCAGAGCACGGTTTTTCAACTGTTACAGGTTCCCCTGATGCTGTTTTATCGTCTCCACATTGATCAACATAGTGAAATACCGGTTGGAAGGTCCCTGGTTCGCCATATACTTTTACCCCGCCAGCACCTTCCGAATACGAACCATCACCCAGGTCCCAGACCTGCTGAACGATCTCTTCCCCGTTTTTCCCTATTGCAGAACCTCCATAAGATATTATCTTAACACTTGACGGGTACTTACACCCTGATTCTGCACAAGGCTGACATTTTGCATCTTTAATTGGTAAGAGTGCATTATCCGCAACAATTTTACCAAGATCATCAGCACTCAAACCTGGTGGAACCGGTTTTACTGCATTCAGATCAACCGGAAGTTCCTGGGGTTTACCTTCTTTTGTATTTGGACAAGTGATGTCCAAAACAGCACCCTTTACTTCAACATCTACAGAACCGCCTTTTATAGGGCAATTCGTAACACAATTCCCATTTGTTGAGTCTAATGTAGAGCCTTCAGAACATGAAACACATGACTGTTCAGGTGCATAAAATGTTGAACCGGAAGGGCACTCAGGTCCGCTGGTCGGAACACAGGCATCCTGGGCGGCATCGTACATGTCACCTTCCGGGCAGTCCATAACCGAAGTGTGAACACAGGCATTATCTGCGTCACTCCATGTAGTACCTTCAGGACAGGAATCAGCAACACAGGCGTTTTCCGCAGGGTCCCATGTTGAACCCGGATAACAATCTCCAACAGGGACATCTGGTATACAGTTGCCTGAACTGTCTTCATGGTACCCTATCGGGCATTTACCCTGAATCCAGGCAACACACGCGTTGTCTGCGTCACTCCATGTTGTTCCATATGGACATGAATCAGAAAGACAGGCCTGCTCCACCGAGTCCCAGGTTGAACCTGGATAACATCCCTTATCTGCCGGTATACATGCACTTTGCTGAGAGTCAAAGGTATAGCCGTCCGGACATACAATGGTGGTTTTAATACAAGCCTGCTCTACAGAGTCCCAAGTCGTCCCGGACGGACATGATGGATTGTTGTTGGAAACACACGAGCCGTCAGAATCTGTATGGTAACCGGTTGGGCAGCCTTCTACGACTGTCATTATGCATGCATCCTGCGAGGCATCATAATATGTTCCAGAGGGACAGTCCGGATTTGATGAAGAAGAACCGGGAGTACCATAATTACCTCCTCCCTGAGAACATGGAGCCCATTCACCACTGGATTCACAATAATAACAGCCCGGTCCACCATCATACTCAATCCAACCGGACCTACAGGGTGAGGTAGGTAAAGCTGCATTACATATTCCAATTACTATACTACAAATTATAAAAAAACCGATAAAAATTTTTAAAGACAACAATTTTTGCCTCATAAATAGTAAGAGAACACAATATTATATATAATCATAGGTATTGTGTCATTTAAAAAAAAGGTACAATAATAATAACCTGAAAACGAATACATAAAACTAAATAAGTTAAATGATCCTCATGGATTTCAAGAGGGTATTGGAAATAATAAGGGATGTAAGAAAGAAGAGACCTCTCGTCCATCATATAACAAATTACGTTACAGTAAATGACTGTGCAAACATTACGCTCTGTATTGGTGCATCTCCAGTCATGGCCCATTCACCCGAAGAAGTCTCTGAAATAGTCTCAAATGCAGGAGCCCTTGTACTCAATATCGGCACTCCGGATTCAGGGCTGTTAGAATCAATGATCCTTGCAGGTATTGAAGCAAATAAAGAGAATATACCAATAATTCTTGACCCCGTAGGTGTAGGGACCTCAAAATTGAGATCAAGTATAGCTGAACGGCTAATCGATGAACTGGAAATCTCTGTTATCAAAGGTAATATGGGCGAAATTGGAACCCTTGCCCACTGTAAAGCTCGGGTAAGAGGGGTTGATTCAGTTGGAATCGATGGAGACCCTGTTGAAGTCACGCAAAACTTTGCAGAGAAAACCCAGGCGATAATAGTGATGAGTGGCGTAACTGATATCATCAGCGATGGTAAGAGCGCTTTTCTTGTTGATAACGGTAGCCCTATGATGGGGAAAATCACGGGTACTGGTTGTATGGCGTCATCGGTAATAGGTTCATGTGCTGCGGTCTCCAAAGACTATTGTATCTCTTCAGTAGCAGCACTTTCTTCATTCGGGATAGCAGGTGAGAGAGCTGCAAAAGAAGCACGAGGACCTGGCTCCTTTAAATTACACCTCTTTGATGCACTTGCTTCACTGACTCTTGATGATATAGCAGACGACGCGAAAATCCGGCAGGTATAGAGTGGCATACGACCTCTACGTAGTTACTGATGAAGAGTTATCAGGGTTAATAGACGTTGTTGTTGCTAAACTTGCACTTGAAGGAGGGGCTGACGTTATTCAGTTGCGCGATAAAAAAAGGTGCATACGAGACATTTTTCCTGTTGCACTTAAAATAAAAGGATTAGTGCAAAGTTTTGATGCTCTTTTTATTGTAAACGACAGGCTTGACCTTGCCCTAGGAGTTGAGGCAGACGGGGTTCACCTGGGCCAGGGCGACCTCCCGCTTCATGTTGCCAGAAAGATTGCACCTGAACCATTTATCATAGGTATATCTGTCGGATCATTATCTGAAGCGGTTAGTGCTGAAAAGGATGGTGCTTCCTATATTGCCGTAAGCCCGGTATTCTCCACAAAATCAAAAGACGACGCAGGGCCGGGCCTGGGCCTCTCTCTATTAAGGGAAATCAGGACTGCAGTTTCAATCCCAGTCATAGGAATAGGTGGTATTGGTCCACAAAACGTAGAGGATGTAATATGGTCAGGAGCGGATGGAGTTGCAGTAATATCCGCAGTCCTCTGCAGCCCGGATATTACTCATTCTGTAGCAGAATTGAAAAAACAGGTAATTCAGGCAAAAATTAAAAGATCCAAAGTCTCATCCTGACGCAGGAAACCATATATCTTAAAAGATAGCACCGTTATATATAGCATTCTGGTAAACATTACCGGAATAATAATTCGGTGGAGCTTGTAATGCGATTTAAGTTTATTATAGTCGGTTATGTTATCTTACTACTGCTTTGCAGTGCTGCCCTTGCAGCATGCTTCAGTTCAGAGTCTGTAAACTGGAAGTTATTATCTCCTGATAACCCGGGTAAATCATTATTACATAACAGTTCGTCAGATTGCGGGCCGAAGTTCAATGAAACAAACTGGAAGGCGAGAGGTCCATTTGAGAGCATAACATGCCCTATGAAGGGAGAGGGATGTGGGGAGATGATGAGTAACTGCAAAATGCAGGCTAATTGTTCAAGGATAAATAAAGAAAACTGTAGTACTAAGTTCACTCCGAAATCCGGTTGCACCTGCAGAAAATAATCATTCTCTGTAAGTGGTCAGTGGCCTGAAGTTTGAATAATTTCAAGTGATTCCCCAATAAAATTACAGCCATTTAATTTTAGAGTTTGGAATAGTGATCCAAGTACCGCATATCTTTTTATTCCTACTTCTGATTTCGTACCTCCGGACATTTTCCGATAAACGACATTGGGTCGAATAGCTCTTTCCGCCCGGTTGTTCGTTCCATCAACATCGGGATTGGTGACAAATTGAAACAATTTATCTCGCTCTTTAAAAATTGTTTGAAAATTTTCTACACTTTAGATTGTTGAAACTACGATCTAATACATGCCCAAGTCTCTCAATCAGTTTTTCAACATCCTCTGGGGTGCCCTTGTGTTCAAATTTATTAGCTTCGTCAAATACCTCTTTCAACCCAATATGAATGAATTCTCCTTCTTCACCATAGATTTCAGCCAGTTCCTTAGAGTCCCCCAAAATATGGAACCAGCAGTACTGCTGAGGTCGATTTCCAGTTTCTTTCTCCAATTTATTATATTCCCTGAACCGATCATGGACATCAACACCATTAGGAGTTTCTCCCAGAACTTCTAACGGAACTTGATGCCATCTACTGTTAGCAATTTTATATAATGTGACTCCTTTTGTGACGAATGCCCACATCCAGAGGTTATTCCCATTCTCTCTCCAAGAGGTTTCATCGATATATCGTGCATGAGCTTGTCTGACTTCTTCTTTCAACTGGGCATAATACTCCCCAAACTCTTCTGCAATCATTGTACAAATGTGAGAAACTTCTCCCTCACTTATGCGAATCCCATTAAGTTGCTCAAGAATCTTAGGAATTGCTTCTTCAGTCAATCTCATTCCGATTTTTAGCCAGACAATGATGAGCATGACGTTTAACCCCAATTTTGCCTGGGGTAATGCAGTTAAGATCGGTTCCTCTACCAACTTTCTGCAGCATTTACAATATCGTCGATGTATCGAATATTCAGTAACTATTGGCTGAGGTATTGGAACGTCTTCAACAATTCTAGTTCTGGTTTCCTGAATTTCGCTTAAGTCATGGTTACCACAGTGTGGACATCGATTAACGTCGATTATTTCGATTTTTGTAATATTATCGGGCTTTTTCCTGCTATGACCTTTGTGACCTGGTTGACCACCAGGTTTCTTTTTTTTCTCTCTAGCAATTCATCAGGATTGGTACTAATCGAGTTTTGAGGAATTGGTGGTTTAATTTCATACGCCTTTCCACTTTTTACTCCTACTCTTTTTGGATGAAGATACATGTACTCATTAAATTTGTCAACAAGTGATGCGTTTTCTGCGATGAGGTCTGATTTTTCAATTTCCAGAGTATTGACTTGATTCCATAGGTAAGCGTTCTCAATCTGCAATGCTGCATTTTCTTGGACTAAGTCATCAAAGGCTGACGGATTCGGATTCATTGCTTGTGACAACGAGAAATACAGTTTTCCCAAGATGCTCTTTTGGGCAGTCAACCTTTGCACTTGTTCCAAAGGGGGTGACTTTCCGAACATAGAACCCTTCAATGTTCTTGACCGTCAGTTCGTTTGAACTGTTCATAGGAACTTTCTTCATATCAGATATATTTAAGATATCTAAAGTATTTAGTTCTTTTAATTCTTACTTGAATTTATAAATAGGAATTGATTATTACGAAAAAAGTTGATCTTAAAATTTTTGAGATGAATAATGCTTCAGATAACTGACCACTTACAGAAATAAAAATTATCTTATAGATATTAATGTGATGTCCTCTATGTCAATACGTACCATAACTTCATTTGATAAAAAAAGTTGTTTCAGGTTGAACAATTACGGCTTTTTATTCAGCAGCTATCTCATGTAGTCTGGTAGTGATATTTCTCTCTTTACAAAATTCCAGCATTTTTGCAGGTAATTCCTGCCACCTCCAAAGACCGCAGCTGATAAAGTCCTTTGAAAACCCTTCTTTTTCTGCCCATTCCTGAAGCATTAAGTCCCATCTTTCAGCTAGTTCCGGGTGAAGGTCCCTTAATCGCTCATATTCACTTTCAAGCATCGAGGGACATACATAGCACCCAATCCTCTCTATTCCCATCTCATACAACGGATTGTATGGAATTTCCGCCCATTTCAGGTAGAGAAACACTTCAAATGCCCTCCAGTTCCTGATAGGTGAAAGATTTAATTGTAGCGGGTTATTGGGGTTCTCACTTGTGACTTCAAGTGATGCCCTGTTGAATGACTCATACCAGCGGTTCCCCTGAACGGTCACACAAGGGCCGGTTTCCTGGAGATACAATTTTACAGGATTCATCTTTAGAAGTTTACAGCACCAGCGGTTGTCTTTTCCAGGTGGACCCGCATGAACCGCTCCTTTCCAAAAGTCTCCTCCGACAAGCACATTTGTTATTCCCTGTTCTTTCACGAACTGATAGGTCTCTGGAAATTCAACACCTGTATCAACAAAATAGGCGTCCTCTACACCTGCTTTTCGTGCAAGGTTCAATACAGCAGTGCTGTCTTTTCCTCCCGAAAATGAAATATTAACTACCGGCCTGTCGTGCATATGCTGTTTTATGGCCCGGATTGCATTTCGTTCAATATTCTTCAGGTGGTATTTATTCTGCCGGATTACAATATCCCAGTCTGGATTATGTAAGTTTCCTGCCGGATTGATTGTGATTATCTTCTTAACCCTGATATAACCTTCTTTAATGTATCCAACCCCGTATTTTTCGCCATACTTTACAATAACAGGGCCGTCCGGGTGTGAATCCGGCAATGGAAACTTTTTCCCGCCAATTCTCACTTTTTTTCCGGATTCTTTTAAGGAGTGAAGAATACTCCCAAGGTCGACAAGTCCCTTTCCCGCATAAGGGATAATATATTTGAGACCCTCTTCAGTAGGCACAAATATTGTCTCTCTCTTTTGTGGGTCAAAAGATATCCAACCAAACCACTCGCCGTTCATTATAACAAGTTCGTTCCTGTCAACACCGCCTGCTTTGTTGAATAATATTATTTTTTGCAGAGGTGTAGATCCGAATTGTCTTATCAGGCATTCATTGAGTAGAGAGATATCATATGAAAGGGCGGGCCTCAACTCATAGGGCTGGACAAGTGGAACCTTAAAACCTTCATTCCGACAACCGCAGGTCTGGCCGATAAGTGGAACATTGCACTTGCTACACCAGTAGAGAGTTTTTTTCAGGGGTAAAATCTGCATGCATGAGGTAATTGGTGCCGGGTTTACTTAATCATCTCGTTTGTGCTGCAGGTGTTAAGAAGCTTGTGAGGGCAAAATTTAAAATTAAAAACTTTTTTTTAAAAAGACCCTTATTCCAGCAATTGTAAATTCATATTATGCAGGAATCCAATCAATCAATATTACTTCTGAATTTGTTACAAGAAAGTAATCTTTTTTTTATAAGCTTTTCAAAATTAAAAAATACACCGAAACGATATCAAAAGATTTTTGGCTTTCACCGGGGTTCCACAAATATTGAAATAGAACAAAAAATTCAGCCGCATCTGGGAAATGATTTGGAGATTTTAAAGGGAAACCGTAGTAAGTATCTCGCATTAAAACTTCAGCATAATAAAATTGTTAGTGATTATATTGGAAAGCATCCTGGACTGACGCCAAAGCAGGTTGTAAAAAACCTGCCCATGTTAAAAGATGAATTTATAAGAGAATTAAATGTTCTTCTGAAATCAGGAGAGATATTGATAATATATGATAAAAAATATCTAACCAAACTTTACCTGAATAAAAAAGTTCCATTTAAAACAGAATCTGAAAAAAATAATGATTTTGAAACCTTCAGGAAAGAATTTCAAAACCTTGACAGGGGCAGGATATTTGTAAGGATTTGTGATTTGCGAAAGAGGCTTATGTGGAGTACTGATAAATTTAATTCAGTAATTGAAGAACTGCGGGACCATGGAGTTATTCAGCTTCACAGCGGGGATGTATCAGCAATGGACGATTCCCAAGTGAATGATTCTTATATTGATGAGAACCATTTCCTCCATATAACTGTAACAATGAGGAAGAATGAATAATCAATGGCTTGAACTCTGCGAAAATAATCCATTTTCCAATAATGCTGCAGCAGGTCCATGGGATAATAAATATCCGGATATTATATCAATAAACAGTGAAGCATTCCGAAATATTGGATTACTTTTAAATCAAAAACAAAACAATCCCAGGGAACCTGTTGCAGCCCTTGTACTGGGAGAATCCGGTAGTGGCAAGACACATCTGTTAAGGAGGATCCGTTTATCTGTACAGACTGAGGGATCTGTTTCTTTTGTAAATATCAGACCGGTTCTTGATCCTGATTTTCCAGTTCGCAATCTACTCAAGGGAATAATGGTAGATATATTCAGGTCAACTGATAAGAAAGGCGGGTCGTCAACTATTTGCCGCCTGTTAAATAAAATTTTTTTTGACTGGGCAAACGCAAATAACAAAAGAGTACCAAAGAAAATTTCATCTGTTCTAAAAAATACAAAATCCGCTCCTGACCATAAACAAATAACGTGTATTCTTAAAAAGAACAGAAGAGAGGTAAAAAGTTATCTCCTTAATAAAAACAGGGATTTAAACAAAGAGTTTTTAGAGGTTCTATTGCAGTTGGGGTCCCTGAATAAAGAGAGAATCCTGTTTGACTGGTTAGCGGGTAACACAATCGATAAAAGAGATTGTAAAAAGATCGGTGTAGTTAAAAGATCTGATAAAACAAAGGGGATAATTGAGGAAGAGGCCCGTGAAATCATAATTTCGCTTGGGATTTTAATGGAAATCTATCATGAATCAGCAATAATCTGCTTTGATCAGCTTGATACAATTAAAAATCCGGACCTTGTTGATGCATTTGGATCTATTATCCATACACTCGTCAATGAAACATATTCAATGATGCCGGTAGCCTTTGTCAGGGCAGATTCCTGGAATACGTTCTTTTTTAAGAAGATGGACCCCGCAGTATTTCAGAGACTTGAAATGAACAAGTTTGCTTTAAGTGGGTGTACTCGAGGCGAGGCCCTTGAAATAATTCATTCACGAATAAGTTATTTTCTCGGAGATAACTCAGAGAACTTATATACCAGTTTTAGAAATGAAATAGAGGAGTCAATTAAAGAAGGATATTCGCCAAGACAGATAATTCTCCTTGCCAACAGGAAACTTCATGATCTATGTTCGAACGATCTTATACCAATATCTATAAATGATTTGCTGAAAAATGAATTTCAGGCTGAATTTAGAGAACTCTGTAGGGATTTTAAAAATTTCCCTCCGGATGCCGGACTCCTTAAATACGCTTTATCCTTTTTACTTAAGAGCCGTGTGTATATCTCTGACATTGTTAAAACTGAGAAAGATCGAGTTAATCTCTATGCCACTTTAAAATTGCAAAAAGGAGACTCAATTTACGTTGGATTCATAATCAACACATCCAACTCCCATTACTCGGTCAGAAGTTGTGCAGAAAGGGGAATACAATTCATGAATAATGAAACCCGAAGATGTATCTATATTACAGACTCAAGATGTACATTAAAGAAACCAGGCTGGAAAGTTACAAATAAAAGGATGGAGGAGTTTATCAAAAGAGGAGGGTCTGTCTGGAACCTGGAGGACCGGGAAGTGCAAAGATGGTATGCACTTGCTCTCTTAATCCTGAAGACTGAAAACGGAGATCTGATGGTTGAAGGAGAAGATGGAATTTTGCGCATGATTACCCGGGTAGAGATTGATCTCTTCCTGGAATCTGAATTTCATCTGCCATCCGACCCGCATTTTCCTTATACTATAACGTAATATTTACTTCTGGATGACTCATATTTCAGAAAAAAACCGGAGAGAGATCTTTGCTAAACTTGAGCAGGTAGCCTCACAATATAATAACAAGGATATTGATAGTCTTATTTTAAATTTTGACCCTGATTTTACAGGCATAATAGGGTTAAAAAGGATTGAAGGAAGAGAACAGGTTAAAAATATTCTTGTAATACATTTTGAAGGAATCAAAAAAAGCATCCTTCGGTTTACTGATATTAGACTTGTTTCTCTTGAATCTAAAGTTCTTATTCTTGTAAAATCCACTCTCTGGAGGACAGACGGGGAAGAGATAAACGAAAATTCGTATCAAATGACCATCATAATGCAACAATCAGACCTTGTATGGTCAATTATTTATCTTCATGTTTAAAAATCAAAAGAATTTAAAATAAAATGAAATATCTGGTGCAAAAATCTATAATTAAAGAAATTTCTGCTATTCGTTGATGCTTTTTTAACAATTGACAGAAATTTTGTTCTTTTCAATCTTTTCCACAAGAATGCCAATCAACCAACCTTTATTGGGACTATTTCCCGATATTACAGCTTTCTCTATAAGTAAGTCATGTATCGAGCCGTCATTATACAAAATTTTTGCGGGGTGCGAGAAAGAACCACCGGTAGAGACGTATTCACCTGCCCCTTTCATCAATGCAAAAGAGAGATCTTCTGGACAGATATCGCGAATAGGCCTTCCAATCGACTCCTGGCGTTCGATTCCGGTTGCACTCTCAAATGCCTTATTGCAACCCATAAGCTGGCCTTCGGCATTCATATAGTAAACTGGGCGAGGAAAAGCATCCATAAGATGGCGTATTAAAGCAACCTGGTCTTTTATTTCATCATCTCGCTCTTTCCAATCCGTTATATCGGTAAGGACTATGTAAAACCTATAATTGTTTTCATACGCAACCTTTGAAAGTCTGCAAAGCAGATATCTCTTTTCGCCGTCCTTTCGCATGATCCATACCCTGAATTCTTCAGGTGTATCACCTTTTTCCTGGTGGCGTGCAGATAACTCCTGTATCTTCTCCCTCTCTTCAGGTACAATAAACTGGAATGGATCGGCTGATAGTATTTCTTCGCGTGAATATCCAAGAATTTCTTCAGAACGAGGATTACAATAGAGATAAGAATCACCTTCACTTATTATTACTCCGTCCTTTGTGTTCTCTGCAAGGCCACGAAAGAGAGTTTCACTCTCTTTGAGCGCAACGTACGCCTTTACTTTGTCAGTTATCTCATTAAGTGTAATAATTGTAGCATTGTTACCGTCTTCAAGTGTTGTGGCGATATACCTTGGTTGAAAATATCTTTTTTCGTCTTCAAGAGTCAGGCTGTCTGGTATTTTTTTAGAATTAAGAGTGTTTGCTATCTCCTGGAGAAGGTCTGCAACACCGGGTCTTGTAGACTGGACAAACCTTATATTTTTTCCTATGACCTGTTCCCGCGTATTTTGTAGAAGTTCCAGAAATAAATCATTGATCTGTATAATTCTCTCATCGTTATCAATTAGGATAAAGAGCTCTCTTGAACAACTAAGTATTTCAGAGAAGGGCACCCTCTGGGAATGAGTATATACTTTCGCCATCCCATATGTCCTCATCTCAACCTGCCCAAGGGCCTGAAGAACATCAAGGTATCTACCGACTGAATGTTTATTCTTTGAAACAGCCATTGCAATTTCGGTTATGCTCATGCCATGGGACGACTTTTGCAGAAGGTCCTTAATACGCCTGAGCTCTTCATGAAACCGATACATCAGAACTGAATGATCTTTATTAGTATTTAAATGTTTTCTAGATTCGAAACCTATATTAGTTATTGATATTTGAATCTTATATTTGTTACAAATAACCAGAAAATATAAATATAATCCAATACAACATCTGCTATTAAGAATTCTACGGTTGAAAACTATGAACATGTTTAATAAGCATTTTATGAAATCTTCTTTGAAAAAAATGCTGCTTTTGTCTACAGTGCTCTTCTCTGTGACTCTACTCGCAGCGTTTCCGGTATCGGCAGGTACCCAGTATATGTCTGGTTCACCCGATCTCTCTGCGGCACTCATGGGCCAGAACGAATTTACTCCAGGTGACTTTGCGAACCTTTCAGTCAACATCGAAAATCATGGCCTCAATGATCTAAAATTCGTAAGGCCCGGGATTGTGGACAGGGATGACCTCCCAAATACAGCAAAGCTTGTAAAAGCTTCATTAGGTCCTGGAAATTCAGGGGTAATTATTAAAACAGACCCGCAGATGATCGGAGATATTAAAGGTGGGACAAGTACGCAAGTAAAGTTCCAGGTCAAAATTCCAAAGGCAACGAGTGAAGGCACATTAGAACTCCCGCTTGACCTGAAATATACATACCTGGACTCAGCTGAACAGGAAGGCCTTGACAGTATAAATTATATTTACCGGGATAAGGACGTAATACTTCCCCTTGTAATAAAAATAAAGAAAGTAATAGCACTTGATATTATTAATGTAACAGCAGAACAGGTCAATGCAGGTACAGAGGGTTATGTTACACTGGACCTTCAGAATTCAGGCCAGGATTCGGGTAAGAAGGCAATTATAAAGATTGTAAGAAATCCGGGAAGCCCGGTAATTCCAGTTGAAGCAAGCAAGTATATTGGAGACTTCACAAAGAACTCTACAATTGAAACAAAGTTTAAGATCTCTGTCGACAAAGACGCTCAGGCTGGAGAATATCCTCTTGATGTTGTGGCAGTCTATGAGAATGGCGACGGAGATACTGTATCATCACTTATTGAGACCGTAAGTATTCCTGTTGGAGGGAAAATTGATTTTGCAATTGATTCGCCACCGAATGAGATACATCCCGGAGAAAAGAAAGTCCTTGAGGTATCCATAAAAAATACGGGGGCAGCGACAGCATATAGTGCCCAGGCAAGAATTAGTGCGGTTGACCCTTTTACAAGCAGTGATGACACTTCATATCTTGGTGATATGAAGCCTGGCGAATCAGTGGACGCCCATTTTGAAGTAACAGTTGATAAAAGTGCTGTTTCAAAAGATTACGGACTGGACACTGAAGTCAGATACAGAGACTCACTTGATAACAGCCAGGTATCAGATACAATGAAGCTTCCTGTAAAAGTAACTCCTGCAGGGGCTCTTTCTTTTGTACCTTACGTAATTATTGTTATCATCCTTATTGGCGCCGGATATTACTATTACTTCATCTATAGAAAAAAGAAGGGCCAGTAACCAATTCTTTTTTTCCAGGTGACATGAAATGATCGAGAAAATATACCACGCAATAGCTCACAAAATAGAAAACAGGCCACGCCTTGTTGCAGCTATTTTTGGGGTAATGATCCTTATTTCACTCATTGGGATGACGCATGTCACAATGGCGACCGGATCAGAGACATATCTAGATAGAGATTCACAAAGCGGGAGGATATTCTTCCATTATATTGACACCTTCTCTGCTGACAATCTTGTCATCATCATTGAAGCTGACAATGTTATGAGCCCGCCCGTAATGGACTACATCGACAGACTTTCAAAAAATATCAAGCAACAACAGTATATATGGAATATTGACAGTGCTGTTGATCTCTATCGAGGAGTAAATAATGGGAATATTCCCACATCTCCAGAGGAAGTTGATGCTCTTTCATCAAAACTGCCTAAGGAGATCCTGTCTAAATATACTCCTGCCGGGTCAATGACACTTGTTCGTATCACTCTTGACCAGGGAATACCGGATTCAAAAAGTAAGGCAACTCTTGCAAATGTTGAGGCAATAGTAAGGGACTCATCACCTCCACCTGGCGTAACGGCAACAGTAACAGGAAATCCTGCTTTCCAGAGTCAGATGCGACAGCAGCTAAGTGGTTCTATGGGAAGTCTTATCCTTATTGCAATGATTCTGATGGTCGTTGTTATGGGACTCCTCTTCTCATATGTGAACCATCGCTTCCTTCCGGTATTAATTGTGTTTATTGGCCTCATTCTTACATTCGGATTTATGGGAATTGTAGGAATACAGGTAAATACAGCAGTTATTGGAGCTTTTCCGGTCCTCATCGGCCTTGGTATCGACTATGCCATACAGTTCCAGTCGCGGCTTGAGGAAGAGGCAAGAAAATGTAGTACTCTAGCCAGTGCGGTTACGATAACAATTAAAAAGACAGGCCCTGCAGTACTCTATGCGATGCTCGCAACTTCGATGGGTTTTATTGCAATGCAGGTATCAGAAGTTCCAATGATCAGGACATTTGGTATCGTCTCAATGATCGGAGTTATGCTCTGCTATGTTACTTCACTCATCGTAATACCCGTTTTTGCAATTCTTATTAAGTATAAACCCAAAGGAAAAAAATTCAAGGAAGGAGAAGGACAAGGAGAAGTGGGAAGTTACAACAAACTTCTTGCTACTACAGCGGTGAAAATCGCAAGAAATCCAATTCCTGTCATCCTTATAGCAGGGATTTTTGCATGTGCGGGTCTGTATTTAGATGGGTTAATACCGGTAGATACAAGTGAAAAAGCATTCGTTCCCCCGGATATGCCAGCAAAAGTGACACTTGACAAAGTAACGCGTGCAGTGGGGTCGACAGATTCGATGCCCATATATGTATATGGAGATGGAATAACAGAACTCGATACAATACAGTGGATAGATAAATTCAGTAATTATGAGATAACAAACCATAATGATAAATTCATTGCAGCAACAAGCATTGTAACCTATATTAAAAGTTATAACAGTGGTAAATTACCTGAAACACAACAGGAACTTGATGCAGCTCTCAACAGTATCCCTGCATCAATTAAGGACCACTATCTGAAAGGAGGTTCTGAGACGATTATTGAGTTTTTCACGACAAACATGGATATGTCGGTTGAAAGTTCCGTAAAAGACCTGGTATATGCGGATTTAAAACAAATACAACCCCCGATTGGTGTCCAGGCAAAAATTACCGGTAACTTTGATCTGTTCACATCCCTTATAAGCGGCCTTACGAAGAGTAAAGAGACAATGACGTTCCTTGGATTCGGGCTTGTACTTGGATTTTTATTACTGATTTACCGAAAGATTCAGGCTGCGTCACCAATTATTCCTATTATCTTTATTGTTGGCTGGAATGCAGTTGCAATGTATACACTGGGAATTAACTATTCACCCATGACTGCAACACTTGGCTCAATGACGATTGGTGTTGCAGCAGAGTACACAATCCTTATCATGGAAAGATATCTTGAAGAGCGGGAAAAGACAGATGACCCAGTTGAGGCAATTCGTGAGAGTGTCCAGAGGATAGGTTCAGCTATCACAGTTTCGGGTCTTGCAACCTTTTTCGGGTTCTCTGCACTAATCTTTTCATCATTTAACATCATTTCAAATTTTGGTATAACAACAGTTATTGCCGTAGGTTTCTCACTACTTGGTGCAATAATAGTAATGCCTGCAATTATTCCGATTATTGATAATCTAGCAATAAAAATTGAGCAGCGGTGGGGAAGAAAAAGGAAGAACCTTATTTAATTCCTCTAAAAAAAAATCATTTTTGGGAAATTCTCTCTTTTTATCTTGCTTTTGCCTGGACTCGTGGCTCTAAAATTGTCCAGAGCCAGTTTGCAAGTTCATTAATGTTCTTTGTCTGGATATAAATCTCACCAGGGCCGGTTATCTCTGTAACAAACCCTTCACCCCCTAGAACTGTCTCTTTCCAGCCACCAAATTTGGTTACTTTATATTGACATGTATCACTAAATGCTACAAGATGAAAATTGTCAACAATCAGTTTTTCACCAGGTGCAAGGATATGTTTGTCAATTGCCCCAAATGTGTTTATAAAAAGAAGGCCGCCTCCTGATACTTTTATCATAAAAAGGCCCTGTCCAAAGAGACCTTTTGTGAAGCCCTGCCACTCAGTGTCGAGATTGACTTCTTTTTGCGAGGCAATAAACGAAGATTTCTGGATAATGAATCCTTTATCAGGACTGACTTCAAGTACTTCAATATCTCCAAGGGGTGCAGCAGAGAAACCGGCTTCCCCCTGACCTCCGGTTGCAGAAAATTCATTCACAAAAAACGATTGGCCCCCAAGAATAGCCATTCCGATACTTCCAAGAATGCTTTTCTTTCTCCCATGTGTCTGGACACCAATCGTTGGTTGCATATAAACAAGGCTGCCTGACTCGCCAATCATTGCCTCTCCTGGATTTAATGTCACAACGAGGAGAGAATAAGAGGGTTTGTACTTAATCTCATAATTCAATATTAACAACTCCATTTCTAATTTTATAACTGAATGTTTCAACTTATACACATTTAAAAAAATTTATTTCGGAATGCTTTTTCTCCTTTGACACAATACAATATAACTAAAAATTGGAAATATTCATGCTGCCATGTTCTATTCTCTATGTTGATGACGAGCCAGATCTCCTTGAATTATGCAAACTTTTTCTTGAAGAATCCGGAGATTTTTCAGTGTCACTTGAAAAGACAGGTGAGAGTGCACTTTCAGCATTAAAGGAAAATAAATTTGATGCAATTATTTCTGACTATCAGATGCCTGGGATGAGTGGAATTGAACTATTAAAGCAGATTCGAAGTTCAGGAAATAAAATACCAATTATTATTTTTACCGGGAGAGGAAGAGAAGAAGTGGTCATTGAAGCACTTAATGCCGGTGCTGACTTTTATCTTCAGAAAGGAGGGGACCCCGCATCACAGTTCGTGGAATTAAAGCATAAAATACGTCAGGCTGTGAGAAGGAGAAGTGCAGAGAGGTTATTGAAGGAAAGTGAAGAAAAATACAGGCGGATAGTCGAAACTTCACTTGAAGGCATCTGGTCAATGGACGGTCAGTATAAGACGACATTTGTCAATGAGCAGATGGCAAATATGCTTGGCTATAAAGTTGAGGAGATGATTGGAAGATCAGTCACCTCATTCATGGTCAATGGCGAGTTCGCTGATCATAGCATGAAGATGGAATACAGGAGACGCGGAAAAAGTGGGAAATACGAAAGGTCATTTCGAAAGAAAGACGGCACTGTATGTATAGGAATTGTATCAGCTAGCCCTCTTATCGATGAAAAAGGGCTTTTTGAGGGTTCCATTGCAATGGTGACAGATATTACGAAGAGGGTAAACGCAGAGAATGAAGTCAGGCAAAACCATGAGGACCTTATAGCTTCTTATGAAGAACTTACTGCAACAAATGAAGTCCTAAGACAGACAATGAATGAACTCACTCTGAAAGAGACTCAACTTCAGGATGGTGAAAGAAAGTACAGGAATCTCTTTCATTATGCACAAGTAGCTCTCTTTGAAACAAGTCTTGGTGATGCCAAAATAATCGCCTGCAATCAGCGTTATTGCGACCTTTTTGGATTTCTCAATGTCGACGAGGCTATAGGAAAAGATGTACTCCACCTTTATGTTAAAGTCGAAGACAGGGAAGAAGTTAAAAGGATTATGCGGGAACAGGGATTTATTGCAGATAATATTGTTCTATTCCGCAACCAGTTGACAGGAGAGAATTTTTGGGGAGAGTTTAATGCGAGAATTGATCCGGAACGCGACATAGCTGAAGGTTCAATAGTTGATATTTCGGGACGAAAGTCATTTGAAGAGGAGATACTGTTCAAAAACTTACTCTTTTCAACAGAGCAGGAGGCTTCCCCTGACGGCATTCTCATTGTAGATGAAGAAGGGAAGATTATTAATTTTAACAACCAGTTCATGAAGATCTGGGAGATTCCAGAAGAGATCATCACTTCAAAATCAGATGAACGTGCAATAAAATCTGTTTTAGGTAAAGTTGTCGACCCTGATGCATTTATTTTCCGTATCGAATATCTTTATAAGCACCTTAATGAGAAGAGTTACGAGGAAATTTTGTTGAAAGACGGCAGAATACTCGAACGCTATTCAGCACCCATGCTCAACGATAAGAACGAGTATTTTGGACGGGTATGGTATTTCCGTGATATTACAGAACGGAAACGTGACATAGCGAGAAGTAAGGCAAGTGAAGAGCGGTACAGGGAACTAATTAATAATATGAAGAGCGGAGTTGCCGTATACAGGGCTATCGATAATGGTTCTGATTTTATCTTTGAAGATATTAATCATGGTGTCGAATTAATTGAAAATATAAAACGTGAAGATATTATTGGTAAAAAAATTACCGATGTTTTACCTGGAATGAAAAGTTCCGGCCTTTTTTCTGTATTCTGCAGGGTATGGACTGATGGTCGACCTGAGAGTCATATTGTATCCAATGATAAAAATGACAGGGAATATGGTTATCTGGAGAATTTTGTTTATAAATTGCACTCCGGCGAAATTGTCTCAATTTATGAGGATATAAAATATAAACGAGATAATTTCTGACACAGAATACTTTTTCTCTTATTACATGATATAATCCAGTTAGTCAAAAGAGTCATCAAATGTCCCCTTACAATATTCTGTATGTAGATGATGAACCGGACCTTCTGGTACTTTGTAAAGTATATCTTGAAGAGACTGGGTACTTCTCTGTAAACTTAACAGAGTCAGCCCAGGATGCAATTAATTTACTGATGCAGGGCTCAATTGAAGCAGTAATATCCGATTATCAGATGCCATTGATGGATGGAATCTCTTTATTAAAAGAGATCCGCAGACTTGGGATTATGATTCCATTTATCATTTTTACAGGCAAAGGGAGACAGGAAGTAGTTATCGAAGCCCTCAATGCCGGAGTCGATTTCTATATCCAGAAAGGTGAGGACCCGGTTGCCCAGTTTGCAGAATTAGCTCACAATGTAAAACGTGCCATAGAGCAACGAAGGTCAAATGAGGCATTAAAAGAGAGTGATGAAAATAAAGTTCCTGTCTCAATACTGGGTGAAGGAAGGGATATTACAGATAGGAAATTAGCAGAAGAAACACTCGCAAAAAGCGATCAGAAATATCGTGAACTTGTAGAAAATATTAGCGATGTTATTTATGAAATTGACAATAATGGCGTTTTTACGTATATAAGCCCGGTAATCAGCAATGTGCTACAATATAACCCGGATGAAGTTATTGGAAAAAATTTTATCGATTTTGTTTATCCACAGGATAAGGATCTCCTCCTAAAAGAATTTGAAGAACTCTCAAAGGGGCTGGAATATCCGACAGACTACCGTGTTATTAATAAATTTAGCGAAGTTCGCTGGATAAGGACTCAAACTAAACCTGTAATTGAAGGTGGCATATTCCAAAGTGCAAGAGGTACACTTATTGATGTTACTGAAAGAAGACAGGCGGAAGAGAACCTCAGGACCCAGTATGAAACGAGTATTCTTCTTAATAATTGTACAGACCTCAAAGAAGCTTTTAATATAATGCTTTCTGCCATCCTGGAAATCGAGGGAATAGATTCGTGTTTTCTCTATATCCGTGATATAGAAAAGAGAGAAAGATCGTTCAGGTTTGAATATGGTTTTTATCACGAAGTTGTAAATTATATGCCGCAATTAAAGGAAGATAATGAGATTGTAAAAAGGATCGGGATAGGAAAACCATTCTATACATCATACTCTGATATTCCAGAATTTGAAATCTCAGAATCCTGTTTTGATTTTAATTTTAAAGCATTTGCAGCTATCCCTATCCGAAACAACGGAGAGATGATTGCAATAATATTAACAGGTTCACACACTCTTGATGAAATACCAAAAAGAGCTCGGAGTATGCTTGAAATGTTTTCAATTCAGTTTGAAAATATTATTTTGAGGATTCATTTTGCCGATGCTTTAAAAGAAACGAATGCAATCAACCACAAGCTTATGGAAAATTTTACTAGACCTGTAATTCTTGCAAATAGTGATGGTGAAATTTTAACAATAAATCAGGCTTTTACAGTTGAATTTGGTTATAAATACAATGATATTGTAAAATCATCTCTTTTTTCCTGTATTCCTCCTGAAGACAGTGAAACGTTAAATTCTATTTTAGGGCAAGAACTGACTGAAGATGAAACATTAATCTATGAAATTTGTTTGATTACGAAATCAGGTGAAAAAATACCTGTAGTAGTGAGAAGAGAATTAATAAGTCATAATGGATTGAATACCGTTCTTTTATTCATAAACAAAGTCGATCATGATGAACAAAAACGGATTATTGAGTCTCTCTTACGGGCAAATCAAAAACTTAAACTTTTCACGAGCATTACAAGACATGACCTGACAAACCAGCTTATGATAATTGACGGTAACCTTACATTTGCTAAGTCATCCGGAATTTCCCCTGAGATAAAGGAATATCTCGATGCCGCAGGTCCTTCAATAAAAAATATAAGGAATCTGATAGAATTTACAAAAGATTATCAGGGGGTTGGTCTTACCCCGCCAACATGGCAGAATATAACTAACATGGTTGATGAAGCAATAAGTGCGACAAGACATCGAAATATCAGTATAAGTAACAAAATAGATTCGGGTCTTGAGGTTTATGCTGACTCTCTTATAAAGAAAGTTTTTCTAAACATACTTGATAATTCCATCAGGCATGGAATAAAAACCACCAATATTCTCTTTGAATCAAAAAAAGACGATAGGGGCCTTATTATCATTATATCCGATGATGGCGCGGGTATTCCTGCTGAAAGAAAAAAAGAGATTTTTGAAAAAGTTCGTGGAAGTAAACGCGGTTTTGGGCTGTTTCTTTCAAGAGAGATTCTTTCGATTACTGATATTGAGATCGATGAAACAGGTACAGAGGAAAAAGGTACAAGAATTGAAATTTTTATTCCAAATATCAGTTACAGATCAGCCATTACTAATTTGTCATCTTCCTAAAAACGCTTTATCCTTTTTTAACAGTTGGGAACTCACATGGTTTAGAACAATTTGTGCAGGTCCCACCTCCAGTGCATGGCTCAACATGAATTGTGATTGTAGAACGAGGAAATTCACTTTGAAGATCTGATTCAAGGTGGTCTGTCAGATCATGGGCCTTTTCTATTACAATATCTCTATCTACAACAAGATGAAATTCTATGAACTGTTGCGGCCCTGCCCTACGGGTCCGGAGGTTGTGGAAATTCTTAAATTGCGACTGGTGGTTAGATACAATCGCACGAATCCGACCTTCTTCCATATCGTTTAAACGGTGATCTATAAGGTCCGAGTAGGATCTGAGAGTTAGTTCTATTGCAGTCTTCATAATAATTAATGCAACGCCAATGGCTACAATTGAATCAAAAATTAGAATTCCTGTAAATTTAATAAGAACAAGACCTAAAAGCACTCCGAGTGATGTATACACATCTGTCCTGAGGTGCCATGCATCACTTTCAAGCGCTATTGATTCGGTAGCTTTTGCAACATGCATCAATCGGGATGATATAAACATATTTACAACTGCTGAAACAGCCATCACCGCTATACCGGCCGTAAGAAGGATGCCACTGAGATCACCCTTATTGGGTTCCATAAGCCGGAGAACAGCCTCGTAGATTATCAGTAATGCTGCAATAAAGATAAGGGTCGCTTCAATCAGGCCTGAAAAGTCCTCGTATTTCCCATGACCAAAGGCGTGCTTATCATCTGGAGGCAATGAAGAGCTTCTGACTGAAAAAAAAGCAATTATTGAGGCAAATAGGTCCATCCCTGAGTGAATCGCTTCTGATATAAGGCTCACAGAACCCAAAAGAAGGCCAACAATAAGTTTTAAAAGCAAAAGACATGTATTTGAGAAGATAGAAAGCCTGGCTATTCCAATTTTATCTTTGTTAGTATGGTGATGTCCGGATTCCATGAAGGTGACTCTTGAATTTCTATACTTTCTTTTTAATTTCGTATAAGGTTATTGTCTCACTTTTTAATCGAAAGGAATAACCGCATTAATTCCTTCAGGAATTACCGGTTCAGATGAAATTTTTCTGTATTGGGTATTTGTTTCTCCGAAACCTGTGAGAGTATTATTGAATGAACAATATTGAATTGAGAATTTCAACTTACGTTGAGAATGTGAACTGTTATTGCCGAAGCTGATTATTTCCTTACCCGTTATTGAGTATGTAGTCTCGTTTATCTTCTGCCATTTTCCTAAAAACCAGCGTTCAGCCACATATGTACTACAAGTCGTGTTAATGACATTTACCCAGTCAACCCTTTTTGAATCCTTTGCAATAAAAAGATCAGACGGTGTTTTATTGAGAACCATTGGAGTAACCCAGGCACCGATAATTGGGTCTATCGGTTTAGGAATTTTTTGTGTTACCGGAATTTTAATGGAAACTACAGTTATATTACAGAATATAATGATAATTACAAAAGAGAGAAATATTCCGGTTTTAAAGAGATTTTTATTCATAGATTCCCAGATTAAGTAAAATAAAGTTTATCAGGCTGAATTAATAGGAAGTTTGACAATATTTTTTAAATAGTCCTCCTTACCATTCTCCCATCGTCCAAGGGTAGCAAACTAAATGAAATTGGTTTGGCAGCAACCACCCGTGATTCAGTTGTAACTGCTGCAACTATTTGATATTTTACCTCTGTCGATGGTACAACATCAAATAATAATGTTGGATTGGCAGCAACCATCCGTGATTTAGTTTTAACTGCTGCAACTGGATTAGTCGTAATTTGAATAAAATTTTTGGTTTTATCAGAATTAACCGTATTTACTGCGGTAAAAGAACCTTCTGGAGTTTTTTTTGGCTTTATTAGATTTTCGTCACATCCTCTTTCAACCGAATACTCGCAAAGAATGTCGTTTGAAGTAAGTAATTTTACAAGCGACTGTGCAACTTCCTTTTCATTATAATTGGAATTCGCATAAATAATTCCATTATAGTTCTCTGTCTGCCATGCTGAAGGGTCACCATACAAAACAACCAATCCACAACCCGAACGCGAGGAGGCAATTAAAACAGGCTGGCTCTTTTTTGGTGAAATGACCGGGCTGAAATTATTATTCCTGGGCGTTGTGTAAACGCTGTTGTCACCCTTTGCAATATCCTGCCCTCCGTTTGAACTAATTGAGTTTGCATGGAAAGATGCAAATTTTATTGTAGAATTATTTTTAAGGTTGTCAGTACTTATCCAGATGTCAGGAAGTTCGTTCTTTATCTGAATAATCGGATTGTCACTAACTATCAGATCATATGGATAATCTCCAGTATTTCCTGAAGTAAACCGCATTGGGAGTTTCAGTTCCATAAGGAGATTATTTAGAATCAAATCATAAGAATATCTGCTCCAATAATCTGAATTATACTCCTCCTCATTCATTCCACCCATAAATTGCTGACCCATGAGCAGTAACCCATTTCCACTGTTCACAAAGTTACTGATAGCAGCAATTTCATTCTTTGTAAAGTATGCAATTCCATCTTTTGTACTGTCTGGCTGAGTTATGATGAGAAGGTCATAACCGGCAAGGGTATCTTCAGTAATTGATTTATTTTGTATAGAATCAACACTGTACCCGTTTTTGCGCATATCATCAGCCCAGCTTTGCCAATTAAAAAGACGCGGGTTTTTCTCAAAGTCCAAAGAAGGGGCTGTTTTATTATCAATTTTTACTCTTTCTGCATGTGAAAGATCAACAAGTATCTTTTTGGTACCTGTTGCTTTTTTTGTAACCGGCAGCCAGGCAGGAGCACATTTATTTATTTGGGCCGCCGGCATAACAGTGGATTTTCCAGACTGAGTAACGAAAATATCGCTATCTACAGATTTAGGGCAGGAGACAATCGCTTCAAGATTATAATTATTTATTTTTGATAATTTTGATAAACCCGATTTACAATCGATGCTAACCTGATTTCCCCCAGACGTATCAGACTTGCTCTTTGCAAGGGTAAGATTTGCAGAAACTGCAGGGCTATCTGGTTCAAATTTCAGGTAAGAAGTATAATCCTCCACTGCTTCATTATACCTACCAAGGGCCATCAGGGCAGTTGCCCTCCCAAGGTTTGCAGCTGCATACGAGGGGTCAAGAGAAAGGGCTGTTCCAAATGAACAAACGGCTTCTTCGTATTTTCCCTGTTCTAATAGTGCTATTCCACGGTTGTTCCATGAAAATATGAATTCAGGGTCCAGTTCTAGAGATTTATCATAGGATGCCATTGCAAGAGATACATTACCGGTTGATAATTGTGCATTTCCCAGTTTGTTCCATGTATCTGCAATTTTTGGGTTAATTGAGTTTGCGAGGTTGTATTCTGCGATTGCATCATTATATCTGCCCAGGTTGAATAACGAAAACCCTTTATTTGAAATGCTGTTGATGTCATACGGGTTTATTCTGATTGCTTCATCATAAGCAAGGACTGCTTTCTCATAGTTTTGCATCTTTAAAAGGAGGGTATTTCCTTTTGCATTCCATAATTCGGCTGAATATGGAGCAATCGCAATTGCCTTATCGATTGTTTCGATTGATTCCTTAAATGAACCAATATCTGAATAGAATATTGAAAGATACATTAGTGCTTCTGTGTTCTGTGGCTCCTTTTTAAGGACGTCCTGGAATGATTTGATCGCCTCATCTTTTTGATATCTGAACGAGTGAGATATTCCTTCCCGCAAAATTGTTCTGACTTCGTTTTGCAAAATTGGCTTTGGACTAATATCTGTATTTTTGAGAGATGATGGAATAACCTGGTTTTTTGAAGAGAGTGGATATTCATCCTTCATACTATCTGACAAGACAAGAGAATGGTCACAAAATCCATCATTATTGCTGTCACTACAATTCTGGGAGTAACCTTGTCCATCTGTGGTACCCCAATAATTTCCACTGATATTTAAACCACCAATAATATTTGTACCAGGTTTTGGACATAAATTCCAGATATAAACAGGTTTTGCTCCATTTTCTATAAAGAGGTTCAGTTTGTTCAGGAAATAATTGTCAAAGATATAGTTTCTCTGCCAGGATGTTGCACCATTAGCTATCATTATCCCTTCTCCTTCATTATTCACAATGGTATTTTCAGAAACTCTGTTATTCCCGGAAGGCTGGAATAAAATGGCGGATTCAATATTATTTGAAAGAATATTGCCCTGGATTGTGTTTGAATCTGCATAAAAGAGATTAATTCCCCTGAAATTATTGAAAAATTTATTTAGCAAAAGAGTGTTTCCCGAACTCTCGTATAGTGAGGTTCCCCACCACATATTGTCATCTGCGATGTTCCCCTCAATTGTATTTTCATTTGAATTTCTGGCAGAAATTCCACCTTGTCCATTATTCTCACATGTATTATTCAACACTCGTGTTTTTTGTGAATTCCCTGTGAGAAGAATTCCATCATAATAATTGGAATTGCAGAGGTTCTCTTTAAGCTGGTTTCTCTCACCACCCCGGATTACTATTCCGTTCAGGTTTTTATTAACCTCATTTCCTTCAACCGTATTAAAGTTTGAACCATCACCTAATTCAATTCCACTCTCTCCATTATTGTTAATTTTATTACCTGATATTATTCCACTGGAACTCTCTAAAACATCGATACCTCTTGAATTACCATTAAGGACACAGTTTGTTAATAAGTAAAATTCTGTGTTTTTAACACCAATTCCTTCGTAACTGTGTGAGACTACCAAATTGTTTACTGTAACATTAGTAATTTGTCTCGTATCTGAGTCAGGTCCTATATAAATACCAGTCTGAGGTTTTGAAGGGGTAATACCAATCTGAACCGGGACTGATTGGACTATATGACCATTCCCTTCAATTCTGACATCTGATGAAGTGATTCTGATTGCGTATTCCCGATTACTCTCGATATCCTTGCCAATATCGTATACTCCCGGAGATGAGATAGTTACTGGATTTGTAATTTCGAAGCGTCCGGGTATTAAAACACAGGTTTGCTCTTGAAGATTCCATTCAGATCCTTCCGGACAGTTCTCTAATTGATTTAATTTTTTCTTTGTATTTGATTCTCCGGGTTGATTAGTTTTATTCTCTGTCCCACTGATTTTTATGTTTAATCCGGATAGATAGTTATAGACCTTTTCTCCATCAGGGAGTCCATAACCGTAAACCTCATCCCAGCCTTTTTGTCCAAGATCATCTGCGGTCTTTATCAGGAGATTATATATCTCCTTTCTTGAGAGGTTTTTATCATATGAAAGAACTAGTGCAATAAAACCTGCAATATGAGGGGTCGCAGCACTTGTCCCGTAAAATGGTGTAATGAAACCCCCTGAACCAGAAACCTGAACCCCATCTATTCCTGTAATATCAGGTTTTTTTCTCTTCTCCGGTTTAGGATATGAAATTGTTATTGTCCCTTGCGACGAAAAAGGTTCAGAAACCGGGATTTCCAATGGTGATGCTGCTGCAACACTAATGACTTCAGGGGCAGCCGTTAATCCATGAATCGAATCAATCGGATTTAAAAATGAAGTATCGGTCCTCGCACCAGACAATGACAGGAATAGTTCAAGTGTCTTTTTTTCTGAAGATCCAGCCTTTTTAACCTTCAGAACAAGGGGAATTGTCTCATTGCCATCATTTGTATATACAATATAGGCAAGTGGCGGTGACTTTCCGGTTTCAATGTCAGGGCTCTTTGAAACCACATCCCCGGTCCTTGGATCTACCAGGTAAAGATCATAGACATTTTTTGCACTTTTAAACTGATCATCCCATTCAAGGAAGATTTTGACTGACCCTCCCGGATCTACTTCAAGAGGCAGTTCTGTATTCTTGCCTGTTTTATTAGAGAAAAGGCTCCATCCGCCTCCACCGTCCTGAAAAGAGGTTTGAATATGATATTGAGCCTGGTTTCCGGCAGCACTGATATATATTAATTTTGGATTTTTTGAAAATATGTTATTGAGATGATCTGATATCTGTCCGTCTTCAAAATACGGGTCTGTGAGCCAGCCAACATCATCACAGATGATGTCACAGTTCACGCCTACAAGTTTATCAACTGCATCATTAAAACTTTCAATTCCGCCTTCGACCGGAGTAAAATAAAGTTTTGCACCGGGTGCAATATCATGAATAATTTCAAGCATGGCTGTGCCTTCATCACCGTCACCCATTGAGCCGACAACAGTAAGATCAGGCGGGAGGTCCCCGGTTTTTACTGCATCCATGTAGTGAGTAACTCCGTTCGAGATTACACCGACCTTTATACCCGTTCCATTTACCCCGCTCATTTGACGAAAAATATCTGTCTTCATGAGGTGATCTCCTACTGTCATGTAATTTCCCTCGGCAAAGACATGTACTGGAAGCAAAAAAAGAATTATAAGAAAGACCAAAAAAGTGAACAGATTGCAATCAATTTTCATCCTGGAAACCCTCACTATCCTCTATTTTTTAAAATGTAAAAATAATATCAGGTTGTTTCTATGCAAAAATAGATAATCTTTTTATACCTCTCATTTTCTTCCCGCCTTAATCTCTAAAAAAATGATGAAATTGAGTTTACAAACTCCCCAATGACCTGATAGTTAACCCTCCGCCATTGAAGATATTTCCACCGTTAACAGGATGGAGGATGGTAAAATCTGAACCCGAAGTTGATTGGACAGTAGTTATTGAACTCGTTGGTATAAACTGATTCTGGCCAGCCTGACCAAGTATAAGGCCTGATAATGTACTTCCATGAGAAACATAATTACTGTTCGGTGGATTTGCAATTTGAAGGAAACCATCTGAAGTCTGTGTTGCACCCGCCACGGTACCCGATGGTGTCGATGAAACCTGACCTGATCCTGCACTATTAAATGCGGGATATCCATTCGAGGAAGTCTGAGTACTAGTCAAATCCTTATTTACAGTTGTAATTATAGTAGTGGGTTTTACAGTCCCTCTGGGAGTATGAGACGAGGAAACAATTGGAGTAACATTGACGGTTGTATTTTGTAAAGATGGCGTTAGCGTAATATTTCTCAGTTTTGTTCCATTCTGTGACTTGTTAATTGATAGGTTATTTTTTAATGTAGGTTTTTGAACACCTACAGCACTTACAGCAATCGCTATAACCACTAAAACAACGAGAAAGCAGCATAGTATTTTCAGATAAGATTGAGACGACATAGAAACATACCTCTTTGAAGAGAGATGGACTTTCTACAGTATATACTTTTCTCTGATTGCAATATATTGAAAAAAAAAACATCCAAAAGACAAAGGTTCAATAGCTCATCAAATACATGGGAATCAACCATCCGTTAAAGGAAGGAAAAATTTTTTACTGACTTGAAAATTGAATTAACTAAATCCGGCTTTGATAGAGTAGTAGTTTCAGCTGGTGCTAACGCATACTGATTCTGACCAAACTGACCAAGTGTAAGGTTAGAGTATGCATAGACTGTTGAATTTCCTATAAAACTGTTATTTTGATCTAAATATTCTTTAATATCATCTGAAATTTGTATTACGCTAGCTCGGTAATCGGAAGTAACTGGTAAGACCTGACTTGATCCTGAATTATTAATTGGGGAAACTTCATTCACGGAAGTATTATCACCGGTCAAATTCTTATTCCCTGTGGTTTTTTTCCCCCCGGCAAAACCTACTAAATTTGCTATAATCAATGCTATCAAAAGAAAAATACATAATAATTTTAGATAAGATCTAACCGACACAAAAATATCCTCTTTGGATAGAGTAGAATTTTTAAAGTATATTTTCTCTTCTTGCATTTTACGTAGCAACTGATTTAATGAAAAAGTTGAAAAAAGAGTTAAACATTTACGAGCATGGATAATTCTCTCTTACTGATTCAGGAAAATGTACGATGACCGAATATTTTTCAGCTTTTTTGAATGCGTCCTTTGCATCGGATATCCGACCCATACTGTAGAGGACCTGTCCTTTGTTCTGCCAGAGGTCAGGTGAATCATCACGGATACTAATCCCGTCAGAGAATATTTTAAGAGCCTCCTCATAGTTTTTCTGAAGATAAAAGATACATCCAATGTTATTATAGGCTTTAATCTTAATATCGCTATTATCCTCTTCTTTATCAATTATATCCTGATATAACCTTTTTGCTTCTTCGCAGTCAATATCTGGGCTTATATCGTCTTTCTCATCGAGACCGCCTGCAATAGTCCAGGCAAGGGAGTACTTGGTTTCAGACCTATCAGGATTGAGAGCAAGGGATTTTCGGAGACATAGTTCTGCTTTTTTGGGTTCTTTAATTTTTGTATAACATATCCCTTCGTTATAGAGGATTATATCATTCTTTAGGTTATCCGGAATTTTTGCATACATCTCAAGAGCAGAAGGTATATCACCTTCATCATAATAAACAGAGGCTATCTGTGTTATTGTTGCCTCCCAGTTCTTTGCAATTTCAGTTGAATCAGGGTCAAGGTACTTAGCTTGTGAAAACGCATCAAGTGCATCAAGAAAGAGATCCTGCCCAAAATATGTAAGACCCAGAACATTAAGGGCTTCAGGGGTCCGGATTGGTTCGTCATTTGTCAGGGGCAGGATCTTCTCATACGCACTATCATAGGCACCAAGGTGGTAATAGGCAAGACTCAGGCTTATCACAGCCTTATGCAATATGAGGTCATCCTCTCCATTTAATTCAATTAATTTATCAAATTGTTCAATTGCCCTATTGTAATCGCCATTTTCAAGCAGGTAGTTTCCATAATTGAGGAGAACTGCCTGTGAATCCGGAAGAATAGCAAGAGCATTTTCATATGCTTCTTCGGCAAGAGAGACCTCTTCGATATTTTGAAGGGCTTCAGCTTTGTTATTCCAGGCAGTAGCGAGGAATTTAGGAAGGGGAGTTGTTTTATCCTTGAAAAGGGTTATTGCTTTGTCATAGTACATGATGGCTTCACGATAATTTTTTTCCTGCATTGAACAATTACCAATAGAGGTAAACCTTTCTCCACGGTTTATAAGACACTCCATATCTTCTACTTCCACGTCCGTTTCACTCCATCTCTTATTATTGTTCTTTTCTTTGAAAAGGTAAAAGGATTCCTATTAAATAATCCAGGGAAATATTAGGTCAGCAATAAGACAGGGATACTAATAGATTATTTACCCTAAACCCGGATATTGCATAAGGGTTTATTGTATCAGCACCCAATTATTTCTGACGAGGTGAATACCCCTGGATTCCATTACCGGTTGTTACTTTCAAAATGAAGGGCAGGAACTAGTCGTTATTGATAAGAAGGGATTATTTACTACATATGACATTTACGCAAAAGAGACAATCGGAAAATCGCAATATAGAGACGTCCAAATATCTGCCTTTTCTTTTTTACCAAATAAAAATTTAAGGTGCGAGTGCTACAAAGACGGACTTATTAGTATACAAGACCTTGAACAAGGCATTTACTCAAGGATACCCGGTAAACCTGATAACTTACAAACATGCGATATTTCACATGACGGCCGGTTTATTGCGGTCAGCTCTTCTGAAAATAAAATACAAATTTTTGACCGGTTTATAGGATCGCCAGTCGGACTCTTTTTAGGACATACTAAACTTGTTACACGCATATTGTTCTCACCTGATGATGAAACGCTGATTTCCTCATCACTTGATGGTACAATAAGGTTCTGGAATATTGCCACCAGTGACGAGATGATTTCAATCAATACAGACGAGGGCGGAGTGACAGATTTCGCGCTGACTTATGATAATTCGTATCTTATTTCAGGATCAGAAAATGGAGCGATCACGACCTGGAATATTGCAAATTGCAAAATAATTCAAAAAGTGGCACGCAGCAAAAGTGCAGTCAACGCGATTGTGATGCTTGAGGGTCAGAATATTTATGTGAGCGGCCATTTAGACGGATCGATAAATTTCTGGAGCGGTGATCACCCACGATACCTCGATACCATCCATTGTGAACAGATACCTGTTCTTTCACTTAATTCCTACCCTGGATCATTGCTCGTTGCAGCAATTTTCAGTGATGGTTCTCTTAGAGTCTTTGACACAGCCAATAGAACAATGGTTTTTGGAATTAATCTTCCAGTTAAACCTCCATTTATCTTTAATGAACCCTTGAAACGAGTGATAAAACATAATTTGAAAATAAATAAAGTCAGGAATGGTTATAATCACGAGTCCCCGGATATACGTTTAAAAACTATAAAAAGAGAATTTGTGGATTACAAACTTGAAAAAACCGGAAAGTTCTCATCTGTTGTTGACAGCAAACTAGCCATAAAAGAGAGAAAATCATCTTTCAAATGGGAAAGTGTAGAGGTAATCCTTCGGAATATATTTTCATCCGGTCATCTGTTTGAAGAGATCAGGCTAACCCAGACAAAAAAAGGGTCAGGAGTTCCTTTTATAAATCTAGAGATTCCTGCCTTAAATTCACCAAATGGAGAAATAACACCCCCTTGTTATGTCAATACACAGGAAATTGACATCAATGTTAATTTTTTTTTTAAGCACAGAACCGGTCCCTCAGAGGAACAATGTATTTCATAGTGATTTACGAATAAGAGAAAGTGATAAGGCCCAATTCATTAAAATTGTCTGTATCAAGTGTGAACTGTTGCTGGATACAATCCCTCTAAAAAGCGAAATTATTGCGTCAATAAATAAAACAGGAGAGAATTGCGAAGATAAAATGATAGATCTCCGTAATTTTCATTCCTTTGATCTTTTTACTGAAACTTTTATAAACAGAGATCTTTCGGTCTGTTATAACGAATTAATAGTTGATATAGACAGGTTCGGATATCCTTATTTTGAATCAGTGGTGAAAGAGGAGACACTTATAGCACTTGGAATTCTGGAAGTCCAGAAATTTGATGGCAGTCTCATGCTCATTGGTGGTAAACCAATCGAGAATTTACCCACAACAGACGATAAACGATTTTTCACTAGACCTCCGACAGTTCTCATTCCCCTTGGCGAAGATGAGACTACCAGTTCATGGAGTCTTATAATCGAGGGTACAGGTACAAATAAAATATTAGATTCTTTTTTTCTGGAAAAAAACCTGGTCATTGACAGGACTTCGAAATATGCAGCACTAGATCTCGAAGAGGTTATAGATATTTCAGATTCTACTGCTTCAAATTACACGATAAAAATAATTAAGGGGAAATCAAGGTCTGGTCTGTACAGTGTTGAGTTTTCTATCGTCCCTGAGTTATCTTTTATTATAAAACCTGATATTATCGGACCAGTAAAAAAAGCGAATGAATATCGGCAATTGGTAATTGATGTAATTGGACCTGACCAAATCAAACCACCAGCGGCTGTTACATCTGATGGAAGACTTAGATACGATCAGCTAATTGGGCCTGATAACTTTTCGCTTTATTTAAAACAGGATATAACACTAGTGTACCAGGATGTGAAAAGTAGTGTAAAGACCCATATTCCATTAACACTGGTCCCACCGTTTATCATTTATTCTATCGGGTTTAAAAACCAGGAAACCTCTTCAAATTACAAAGAGATGAAGTTTAATGTTGAAACTATACCAAAAAAACTTCTCGCGGCATCTGATAACACTATTAGCATAACAGTATACTTCCCTGCATCCGAAAAAAAACCATATTCGCTTTTGGTTGAACGTAATCGTGAGTCCATCGATGAATTTTTTTCAGGCAGTGATGTGAAAAAGACTTTTGTAATCGATCTTAACAAGTATCATGGGTTTTTAAATGAACTTTTGGTTGAATATTCTTTTTCTCTTTCATTTAACAGGACAAATAAGCAGAAGAAAATTCTCTTGATCATAATATCTGATAAGTGAAATATTCAGGTAATCAAAATTTAAAACGATCTGATTAAATAAGATAATGGAATATTGACATTATAGAGTTCAAGGGTGTTGTTATATGATCTCAGTTCTTTACGTTGATGATGAACCGGGTTTACTTGAAATTGGAAAATTATTTCTGGAACAAAATGAGGAATTCAGTGTTGATACACTAACCTCCCCCCTGGATGCACTTGAAGTTATAAAAAAAAAAACTACGATGCAATTATATCAGATTACCTGATGCCCAAAATGAATGGTATCGAATTTTTAAAAGAGGTTCGAAGTAAAGGAAACCAGATACCATTTATTGTTTTTACTGGAAAAGGAAGGGAAGAGATTATTATCAAGCTACTCAATGAAGGGGCTGATTTTTATCTTCAGAAAGGCGGTGCTATTGGGCCTTTGTTTGCAGAACTTACTCATAAAATAGTCCAGGCCGTTAAACAAAAACAGGCTGCATGTGCATTGCGTGAAAGTGAAGAACGTTTCCGTACACTGCTCCAGTCTGTACCTGCTGTAGCGGTTCAGGGATATTTCCCTGATCATAAAGTAGTATACTGGAACGAAGCAAATACCAAGATATATGGGTACACACCTGATGAGGCAATAGGCTGTGATATCTGCGATTTGCTTATTCCACCTGAAGCGCGGGAACTCGTCACAAATGAAATATCAAAAATGGCAAAAACAGGTGTTCCTCTCCCTGCCGGAGCAATGTACCTTACTCATAAAAACGGTTCAATGGTTCCTGTCTTTTCGAGTCATGCTGTTGTGCAGATTGAAGGCAAAAAACCCATGCTGTTCTGTATTGATATAGATTTAAGTGAACAGAAAAAAGCGGAAGAAGCCCTTCTTGACGTTAACCGTAAATTAAAACTCCTCTCTTCAATTACCAATAAGGATATTTCAAACGAAATAGCACTCTGTGAAAAACTGTTAGATATGGCAGAAAAAAATGAAAATCTGGTTGAATTAAAAGAATACCTTGATCAATTCAGGGAACATTTCAGTGCTATTGAACGTCAGATAGAGTTCAGCAGGCAATACCAGGACCTTGGTCAGGATGCTCCGCAATGGCAGGAGGTTAAAACCAATATATCCAGGCTAACGGGATCGGTCTCAATTAAAACTGAAAATGTTGACTCCCTTTATCTTTATGCCGATCCAATGCTTGGAAAAGTTTTTTCAAACCTGATTGGCAATACCCTCAGATATGGTGGACGGGCAACAGAAATAAAAGTAAGCGTTCAGAAAGCTTACGATGACCTGATTCTTATTTGGGAAGATAATGGTTCAGGCATCCCTGTTGGAGAAAAAGAGAGAATATTCGAAAGGGGGTACGGAAAAAATTTTGGAATCGGGCTTTATCTTTGTCGTGAGATACTCAGTATTACTGGAATATCAATAAAAGAGACAGGTGATCCAAAAAAAGGAGTTCGGTTTGAGATTCATGTTCCCAAAGACCTTTATAAAAGCAACCCTCCAAAATAAAGAAAAATCAACGAAAAATTCTATTTAACTCTCTCTGAAAGTGAGATCTGCAGCCCTGATATTGCATCCGGTTTAATCGAATTCCGGCTCGAATCTTCACTATCAAATATTCCTATTTCTTCAAGAACACTCCTTGCCCTGCCTAGTGATTTTACCGAGATGAGTAATGATGAGATCCGATTTTTATCGGATTTAATCAGCCTGACCGTTACACCGTTCCCACCGTTAAGAATATGTGTTTCACTTTCATTTAAACCCCTTTCTGTTTACGGGTTAAACTGATATATTTTAAGATAATAGATTTCCATTTTATTAAAAAAATTTAAATATAACCTGAATATATCTCTACACCTCTAAAAAAATTCGGGTGTAGTTTGTGATTTCAATACTATATACTGATGACGAGCTGCAACTTCTGGAGGTCGTTAAACTGTTTCTAGAGAGAAAAAAAGAGTTTTCAGTAGACACTACCTCTTCAGTCACTGAAGCTTTTAAAAGTCTTTCAATTAAAAAATATGATTTGATCTTATCCGATTACCAGATGCCTGAAAAAGACGGAATTGAATTTTTAAAGGAACTCCGGTCTAGTGGTAATACAATACCTTTTATAATTTTTACCGGAAAGGGCAGAGAAGAGATAGTGATTGAGGCAATAAACAGTGGTGCTGATTTTTACCTGCAGAAAGGAACTGACCTTCCGGCATTATTTGTAGAACTATCTCATAAAATTCGTCAGGCAGTTAAAGTTCACAGGGCAGATATCGAGCTAATAAAAAGTGAAGAGAAATACCGACTCCTTTTTGAGAATATGATTGAAGGATTTGCCCTTCACGAAATTATAACGGACAATAAAGGAAAACCGGTTGATTACAGATTTCTTGCAGTGAATACAGCTTTTGAACAAATGACCGGCCTCTCTAGGAACGAAATTATTGGGAAAACTGCAAGAGAGGTAATTCCGGATACTGAAGAAAACTGGATTGAGATTTATGGTGATGTTGCAGTAAAAGGAGAGCAGAAACGAATTGAGAACTATAATAGAGACCTTGCCAAATGGTATGACATTCTTGCATATTCTCCGCGTTACACCCAGTTTGCAACAATATTGATTGATATTACAGCGAAAAAAAAATTGTTTGATTCTTTAATCAAGAGTGAAGAGAGATATCGCTCACTATTTGAAAATTTAAATGAGGGTTTTGCATACTGTAAAATGGTCTTTGAAGGCAAAAAACCTATAGATTTTATATATCTTGAAGTTAACCCGGCATTTGAAAAATTAACCGGTTTATCAAATGTAGTTGGTAAAAAAGTAACAGATGTCATTCCAGGCATATATGAATCAGATCCTGGACTGTTTGAAATTTATGGAAAAGTTTCTCTCGCAGGAACGCCTGAAAAGTTTGAAATATTCCTTAATTCTTTGAAAATTTGCTTCCGCATGTCGGTTTATAGCCCGGGAAAAGGTTATTTTATCTCGGTTTTTGATAGCGATAACGAAAGAAAACTTACAGATAAATCGCAAAATCTTCATTAGAAAGTGTATTAATATCAGGATGCAAAGATTCTAATAACTACCATTATGTCAATTCTTATTGAAGTTATAATTATCTTTCTCCTTATAATGTTTAATGGATTTTTATCCATGGCTGAATTTGCACTCGTTTCATCAAGAAAGGGTCGTCTTGAGGAATTGGCAGATGAAAATATAAAAGGTGCAGTTATCGCCCTTGAAATTATCTCAGAACCGGTAACATTCCACTCAACAATAGAAATTATAAGTACTTTTCTATACATTCTGACAGGGGCTTATACTGGTATATCTTTTGCAGGTGATTTTTCAATCATATTCGCCCAAATTCCAGTTATTGTGCCTCACAGCTATTTTATCAGTCTATTTATCCTTGCAGTCGTAATAACGTTTTTCGCAATTGTCCTTGGAGACCTGGTCCCAAAGCGTATTGTCCTTTCTAACCCTGAACGTGTAGCTATTTTAACCGCAAAACCTGTTCGATACCTTGTTAATATAATTAAACCTGCAATCAGACTTACATCAGGTTCAACCGACTTTGTACTGCGTTTAACAGGAAAGAGAAGTATAGATAAATCAGTTGTAACAGAAGAGGAGATAACCTCACTTCTGGAAGAGGGCACGCGGGCCGGAATATTTGAAGAGAGTGAGCAGGAGATTGTCCAGAGTGTTTTTCGGTTTGCAGACCGTGATGTTGCTTCAGTTATGGTTCCCAGACCTGATATTATAGCTCT
>CAIYHQ010000133.1 GCA_903926075.1 uncultured Methanomicrobiales archaeon | reverse complement strand
GCCGGTGTATGAACTCATGTTCTCAAATGGGAGTGAACTAATGGATGCGAATAATACGTTTGTCCAGCCGAGGTTCGGCATGTTCTCTCCCGAAACCTTCAAGATCATCAATATTCCGGAATCCGGAACGTATTTCCTTAGCGTAATCGCTGAGGATAACCCCAAGCTATGGAATGTATCTATCATTTCCATCCCCAAAATTCTCGGGATGGGACCAGGGCCTGCAATTAGCAAAAAGGTCTAATTCCAGGCCCGTTCTCCAGATAATTTTTTTGGTATTCGAATCTGAATCATAGTCACCATGACACTGAAATTTGTCGTATCTGAATTCACTAAATTAGTCGCAAACTCCTGTTTTTGGAATTAGAACTGACCTTAATTATAAATGGGAAAAAATGATAATCAATTGTAGGTATACCTTATGAAAACTATCCATAATCTGATGATTCTAAATAAGAGAATATCATGGCAGGTCGTTATATCGGTCTGCATCCTTGCACTTTTATGCATTACCGTCCCTCTGGTATCAGCAGAAAATAATCAAGTTGGATATGTGCAGGCAGGGAGCACGGATGTAAGTGGACCGGTACCAAATCCCTATCTTGCAGCTCCATTATATGCCCTCACCCACTTTGACTCATCACAGAGTGATTCAACCAATTATGGCCCCCCAAAGGGTGTTTTCACCATTGACCTGAAGACAGAGCCGATAGTTTATGGCGGACCTGTTAATGGTATGACGCTTGTCTCTACCGACAAGAATTATATGTGGGCGGTCGGGTCTGATCGTGTAACATATGTGGATATAAGTGGAGAGAACTTGAAAGCCGTCGCCTCATTTGAAGCACTAGCCAATGCGACAGCTAATGCACTACCCGCGATTCCCGATGAGAACTTCAGAAAGTTCGGGGAATCTTCTGCAGTCGGAATGAATGCAACCTCTATGGACCGTACCTTACAGGAGCTCTTTAATGTTAACTATGGATACCGGTTAGGAAACGGGGGTTACCCGGTAGTAGATAATGAGAACACCCTTTACTCCAACTACGGAAAGAGTCTGTATGCCTTTGTCCTGAAGAATCCCGCTAATCCCACCGAAGGGATAATTCCCAGAGCAGTGATCCAGGATGTGTTAACCTCCATCCAGGGTGAGAACTATCCCAAAGATGCACAGATCCGTGGTCTCTCGATGACATATGATGGTTTTCTCATCATTCTTTTCACTAACGGAGTCGCTGTCATCCCCCGCAATCTTGATACGAAAAAAGCGTCATTTTACCCGTTCGGTGATGATGAGATCGTATATAATTCACTAGCTGTAGACGAGAAGAATGGCCTGTATGTTGCAAGCGACAAAATTATGCATAAATTAGTCTGGAACGGAACAGCCCTATCAGATGCCGAAGCAGACGGGGCCTGGACTTCCCCCTATACCTACTCGACCCAGCCCCCGATCATCAAGTTCGGGAGTGGAACCGGATCTACACCGACCCTTATGGGGGTTGGTAATAATAAGGACAAACTTGTGGTCATCACCGACGGAGCAAAGCACATGAACCTTGTTGCCTTCTGGCGGGATAATATCCCTAAAAATGGAACACGAATCGCCGGGCAGATACCGGTCACCTGTGGCTTTTCTCCTCTCCCTGAGTGGATCCAGTCTGAGCAGTCTGTTACAGTCAAGGGATATGGAGCCTTTGTGGTCAATAACATACCACTGAATATTAGTTCAGACCTCATTGGAAAGAACAAGATCCTGCAGGTTTCACTCATGGGTCCAGCGTATGAGACATCTTACGGTGTTGAGCGGTTTTTGTGGAATACGACCGAACATAAATGGGAATCGGTTTGGGCACGATCTGATGTATCATCGACCAGCATGATCCCTATCCATTGTGATGCCGGCAACATGGCAGTCATAAACGGATACCGGTCACCGAAAGGCTGGGAGGTCCTTGGTCTTGACTGGAACACGGGTAAAACAGTACACCAGACAATATTTGGAAATATCAACCTTGGAAACGGTGGTTATGCTATTCTACAGTATCTGGAAGATGGAGACCTGCTCTTTAACGAGTTTACGGGCCCGGTTCGGGTTCATTATGATCCACAAGGAGTAAGTGTATCTACACAATCAACCAAAAATAAGCAAGCAATTAAACCCACTGCTTTCACTGTTAAGTCAGTTCAATCAACCGGATTATCTCTTGCCAATTTATCAAATGATCAGCCAAGTACTAGTTTAATGCTGGATCCCGGGGTTATCCTCGTATCGTTCCAGGCTAAAGACCCTCAGAAAATGCGGTTCAATCAGCAATGCAAACAGAGTTGGGGAGAGTTTTCAGATATCCGGATGACCAGCCCCTATGATGGCAGTCTTGCCTATGGAATCCCGGCAAAAGATGAATGCTTAGTTAACATATCAGGTTCCGGTACCTGGACAGCACAGATAAGCCGGTTTGATATGAAAACTCCCCTGAAGATGCCTGTGAACCTCTCAGGTTCTGGTACCATGGTTTCACCGTCCTTTACGCTGGAGAAAGGAAACTATATCTTCCAGAGGGAAGAGACCGGGACAGCATCGCCGGTGTATGAACTCATGTTCTCAAACGGGAGTCAACTTATGAATATGAATAATACGTTTGTCCAACCGAACTTCAGCAGGTTCTCTCCCGAAACATTCCGGATAATCAATATTCCGAAATCCGGTACGTACTTCCTGAGCGTAATAGCTGAGGACAACCCCAAGCCATGGAATGTGTCTATCATCTCCATCCCCAAAATCCTCGGGATGGGACCTGGGCCTGCAATTATCAAAAAGGTCTAATTCCGGATCCATTCTTTAGATATTTTTTTCGTTCACCTGCTGTTATCTCCTGGTAGACCTTTTTAATCAGGTATTCTGTCAGGGCAAACCCGAATTTATTCATATTATTGGCTTTTGCAGCCTGTATCAGTTTTGCATTTCCGGCAGCGTCTTTCTGGATAGAATCAAAGAATAATTGGTCCGCGCCAGTAAATTCTGTCCCGAACCGTTCGTTAAGGGTCTCCGATAATTTTTGACAATGGAGTTTTTTCTCCTGTCTTCACTCCGGTACCAACGTCAGTCGGCCCGCTGATTGTGGAACCACCCGTTTTCTCCAATTCTATCTGATTATTTTCGCATACCTTCTGTAATCTGTAATACTGGAGGGTTACATCATCATCAAAACGGTAAACTATTCCGGGTTTTTCACTTTTGATGGCATTAGCTAGAGCCCTCCCATATGCATAGAGGATCTCGAGATCAAGGTCGGGATAGGGTAGTATCTGTGATAAAAATGCATAAATCCTTAGATATGAAGTGAGGACTTTTTTGAACTCTTCCTGTTCATTTTCAGGACGCTCTTCCTATCTTACTCGTGCTTTTGAGATCATTGAATTAAGCTGAGCATGATTTGACGGGCTTTTACACTGATAAGACCAAAATATTTTCAGAATCTTTACCTAACCTAGTGCTAATATCAACTTTCATTTTTTTGAGTTGACTTAAAATTCGCATATTTACAATGTTTTTTCTGAATGCGGCATATCTCTCTTTAAAGAGAAGTTTTCCAAGATTTTGAACGAAATGGTAGTGACATATTTGTTGCTGCACCCCTGGAAAGACGTCTGTTGCAGCATCACTTATCTGTTTGCTCATATCTCTGACAATAACTATTGGGTTTCCATATAACAAATTCAACCCTTCCTGGAACGTCTTTACATATTTTTTGTTTTCTGTGGTGATAGTTTGAGCATCTAAGGTAATTCCTGTCTCACCTTCTTTCGCCATAAACACAATTTCGTTACCTGCCTCACCTGTTTTCGTTTAACGAGGAGTTTTTGTTTGCAGATGGGGCATTCATCTTGGACCTTTTCGAGTTCTTCTGGTAAAATAGGAAGATAAAGAACGTTTTTTTTTCAAAATCGTAGGTGATGCCTATGCGTTTCAGCGAATCCCTCAAAACTGGTTGGCCCATATCCTCTAGCAAATCAAAAATCTCTGTCGGAGATAAATTCCCCTGCATAAGTCGAACCGCTAAATAGGAGAATTGTGCATCATTTATTGAAAAATTGGTGGGGACGAGCGGATCAGTACCTAAAGATCTGATATGCCGCTGTTTTACTTTCCCATCCATTCGAATAGATTCCACCTCGCTGTAGTAAACTCTGATTTCGCCATTTTTGTTGTGGCGGATGTTCTTTCGTATATAACTCATAAATTAGTGTAACGTTCCACTACTATATAGCACTACGGATCCACCGAAAAAAATTTCATATTTGGTATAAATCTGAAAAACAGGGTTCAATTGCGAAATTTTAGTATCCTAAAAACTAACCTGATTTTGACGCTATAGTAACGGTTGGAATCATGATTGTTTAGTCTCTTCTTGCCACAGTTAATAATCATCGTCCTTCTGTAATCGTCTGTTGATTAATCCTTCTTCTTTAAACCGGGAGGATGACGGTTTATTGCGAGAACACATTACCGGGTAATCTTACCATGTCCATCAATCGCCCGATGGTTAATTGAGTGTTAACTTCCCGGCGGGTTATTCGAGTAAGAAAAAGACCGTCGGTTATTCATGTGAACAGTTCCACCCACCCATCCCGTAAGTACTTACACGCTTGGGAGAATATGGGCCTCCATGTATCGCCAATTAACTGGTGCACCTTATTGCCTGGACAAATTGAGGGGTGTCCAGGGAAACAAAGATATCCGAAATCTTAGTGTAAACATGTATTTACAATGAAACAGACAATAGAGTCTAATGGCAGATGCTATCCGGGTCCTCTATGTTGATGACGAATCCGGTCTTCTCGAGATCGGAAAATTATTCCTTGAGGAATCAGGTGATTTTTCTGTTACAACCATTGATTCTGCATCTGCGGCATTAGACTTCCTCAATAAGGAAAAATTTGATGCAATAATTTCCGATTACCAGATGCCAGGTATGGACGGAATCCAGTTTCTTGTTGAAATAACTCCATGCGGCCTATGAGGAACTAGCTGCAACTGATAAGGAACTCCGTGCTAATCTAGATGAACTTACCCTGAAGGAACAAGCACTGCGAGAGAGTGAGGGACGGGTTTCAGGAACTTATTAAAAATGGCCATATTTTCTTTGAAACGGTCCACATCACGCAGGATTGCCGAAAAATTCCTAACAGGCGCGAGTGCAGTTCTTTTCGGTCGAAGGTAGGACCCCCGTTGGCGAGGACCCGCCGGGTGTGGTGCACCTCCCGCGGACCGTCCAGGGTGATCTGGATTGACGCGATCATGAGATCATTAAGTTTGTTGATCTTCTCATCGTCCAACAGGTAGCCGTTGTTTACCAGACCAGCTTTTTCGTAGGTGAGACCCAAGTTCCTGAACTGCCCGGTCAGGGTGCAGATCGTATCGAAAGCCAGGAGTGGTTCGCCACCATACCAGGCGACGGATAGATGCCGGATATCCTTGTAGTCCTTGATGAAGTCGACCAGCCGATCCATGGTCTTTTGGGTCATCATTGCCCCGTTCAGCTGACTCTGCTCGAAGCAGTAAGGACAGCGGAAGTTGCACCGGAGCGTAGGGCAAATGGTCAGACCGAGTCTGGAAGTGTCAAAGCAGGCTGCCGCGTGTTGGATTGGGCATTGTAGAGGAAACCGCCACAGTGTCCTTTTCTGAATAATCTGTTATAGCGTGACCATTGCATAAAATTTCCCCATAATTTCGTGGATTGATTCTATTGTGTATTACTGTGCCCTGCCATCCGGGCTAACGGGACGCCAATGGTAGGAGGTATCCGGTGCGGAAATTGACTGTGCCTCACAGGGGAATGGCAGGACCGGATGATCCTGCAGAGGAGTCACCTCCATACCACTGACAGGAAAACGGGTAACTCTGGGATTCATGTTAGTATGCTCTGTCATGAATTGGCGAAAAAGTTTACCTAATTCTCTTCAGATTAATTGATAATGTGACCTACGGCTTGGGTGCCTCAATATTGACAGCACACTGAACCGTAAACATCCCGGAAAACTTCCACCTGTTACCAATATAAGTTTCTCATCAGATAACGTTTTCATGACTTGTGTCAATTCCTCTTTGGTGAAATCGTCGCAAAGATGGCCACTCCATGGTACCGAAATCTGCATTTGCGTATCGTTGCAGATAATGGCATAGGGATGGCAGAAGGAAATGATGTCTCTATGTCCCACACACTCGGACGGTTCCTTATCCGGTTTATTGTAGAGCATTAGTTGCAGGGGAGTATTGAAATCAATACAACAGGAGGAACCGTATATTCTATCCGGTTTCTGCTGCCGGCAATTAAAGGGGATCATTTCGATGAACAAGTGGTTTAGGTGGGTAGTGCCGAATGGAAAGTGGCGTCATGGGAGTGAAGGGTGACTAATAATACCAGAAGAATGTATTTACAAGTTCCTGGTTCAACCAGATCGAGTTTGAAATCGAGGGCGGTTAAAAACATTGATTACGGGTTATTGATATATGGTATATAAAGGAGTGAAGCTATTGCCTGAAGAGTATGATCCAAAAAAAGTTGTGGGAGTTCCTTATCAACGGGGGATGCTTCCCTATGGCGGTGGCGTTGGTCCTGATGGTCTGGTAGTCTTTGCCCTCAGCCGTGAAGAGGCAGAGCGACGCGTCCAGAAATACCGTGCTCTTGCATAATGAGTAAAAGAGTATTTCTTGATACCGGAATCTTTTTTGACTGCCTGTTAAATCAGGACAGGAAAACCCTCATCAATCACGCAGTCAACCGGGACTATCTCATATTTACATCTCTGTCGGTGATCGGTGAAGTAATACTAATAATGAAACGAGATGCAAAATTTGCAGAACACCTGACCGGTTTTTTTTCACTTCTCAATGAATGGAAGATTACGATTCTCGTTCCTAATGATGGTGTAGCGGTTATCTGCTATGAATTTTCACAGGACTTAACCGACGGCCGGATTATCAGTCAGAAGACAGACCGAACACACCTTGCATACGCAATGGCTTACGACTGCGATTACTTTATTACATCCGATGAAGCGTTAATCAGATACAAGATCTCCCGCCGGCTCAAAGAATCGGATTATGTGAAGCCAGAAACACTCCCCCTTGAAATGTTTAAGAAAGTAGTGATGAGCTAGAGGGGTAACCGTCTGTAAAGTATTCTATTCTGACATGATCCGGCTCATCATGGAATATGAGGAGATCGGTATCCATGCTCCCACCTGACAGGATTGCCGGATACTTGTAGATACTGTGGCAAAGCAAGCCTAGACCGGAAAGCTCGTGGTGAACAACGACATCCCAGTCGGAACGGAAATGTTTGCCGATCCGCTGATTGTCAGGGTTTTTTACAACCTGATAAATAATGCGATGCAATATTGTAGGAAGATCACAGCCTTCCGGTTCACTGTTGAAAACAGTGAAGGGGATCATGTCATAGTGTGCAAGGACGATGGCGATGGGATTTCGGAGGATAAGAAGAAATGATCTTCGAGCGGGACTTTGGGAAAAACTTAGGGCTTGAATTAATTCTGGCGAGAGAAATTCTTGCAATTACTGGCATATCGATACAGGAGACCGGCGAGGCGGGGAAGGGAGCACGGTGCCGAATGGGAGGTGGCGTTATGAAAGTGAAGCGAGTTAATTTGCTGTAGATCGCTCCGGTCGAACCTGACAAATTTTTAAAAACAATTTAATGATAATTTTGCATCTGTACCAAGGTAATATCAATTGAAGAGACAAACAGTATCCCTTGGAAGTATATAAGGAGAAGACTATGAGAAGACTCGTCATTCTTACTGCAACTATAATCTTCTTAATATTGGGACTGACAGTTGTTGCCGTATCACTATCACAGACACCTCTCACAAATGAAATTGCTAATCTCACGTAAAATGTTTCAGTGAAGGTAACCCCGACAAATACAATCTCATCAAAAATTCAGAATTCTGTCACAGCGAAGGCTGCTGGAGGAAAACAAACAGTAAACGGCACGAGCACAATAAGTACCGGAGTAGGTACTCTAATTTCAACTTCTGTTCAAACAAAAATGCAGTCGGTTCTTACACCCCATATAACGAAAACTACGGCCACTAGTATATCTAATCAGGCTAAAACAACCACCATTTATGATTTTATTTATCTTAACAATAAAAAGAATGCCAATATAACAAGCATTAGTGATTATATAATTGACTGGAACGGTCCGAATACTAATCCTTTTACCAATATTAAAGGAACCGGAACGTCTGAACTATTAGATCTTATCTATCCAGACGGTACAAGGATGATAATTATAGCCAAATCGAGTCAACCAGTCCAGGTTTCAGTTGGCGGCTCGAAGCCGACTGTTCTTCTATCAGAAGGTGATACGATTATCGAATTTCCAGATGGGACCTATGATGTAATAAAAAATAATAGCACGTTTGTCTCCCATATGAATAAGGTAAAAGATAGTATCAGGGCAGCAAGGATGCCCTTAACACGCCAAACAACCCCGGCAAAAAATGTGCCTATAGAGACTGAATCACCAATAATTGTAACCCCATGAATTGGTTAACACCCTTCTTTTTCAGGCTGTAACGTTTCAATGGTATTGTATAATTTAGAAGATATTATTGTATCCCACTTGACTTCACATTAAATGGCTGATGCATTCTACCAAGATTTTCTAAAAATATTAACCCATAAATCAGAATGTAACCTGTCGCCAATTTATGCAAATTCCGCCCTAAACAAAATGTCTCCTCGAAGTTGACATAATCTTCTCTCCATATGTCGAGATTGTACCGTATTGACAGACCTTCTATTTGCGTCACTAGTTTCACATAAGTTACATTGTGCGACACAAAGTATAATCCCTGTCGCACAAATCGGATTGTATTTCATGGGTGTCGTTCAACCTCTCTCCTTCGAACAATTGCTATAAGCGAAGGGACCATGTAGGTTGCTCCATGTCTACCACGGTTCTCTTCTTTAAGTCCACCCCGTTATCGATTGCCTGAATGACTACTTCTTCTCTGCCTTTGCCGGTGAACAGAATGAATGGAATCTTTCCAAAGTGTTTGCGGACCTCAATAAGAAACTGGATGCCGTCCGTGCCTGGCATCTGGTAATCAGAAACGATAGCATCAAAATTTTCCTTATTGAGGAGATCTAAAACAGTAATCGCCGAATCAATAGTTCTAATAGAAAATATTGAAACAAGCAGAGGAGCTGGATTATCAGCTGGCAGGATGCGAGACTCAACCTTCGGTAAGGATTTTCTCGATCCTATTTGTCACTGTTTTTGCAGTAATGCTCGGTCATGGTATTATTCTTCCAGTTCTTCCGATTTTTGCACAACGCAGTATACATCGCCTTCTTCCCTATACTTGCAAAAGTTCCTGCCAGAACGTTATCTGGAGGGATGACTTGATGATCGATTCGGGCTGGAAATCTCCTACATCGAGTAATCAGAAACGATGTATCACTTTTTTTCTTATTGGGGAGGTCTATTCAGTAGATGCCAAAGGAAGAGTAGTAACTGAAATGTCCCTGGGTTCGACCGGGGCGATCTACAACAAATTAACTCCCTTCACTCCCATAACGCCACTTCCCCTTTGTCACCTTGATCTCGAATCGAGCTCCCTCCCCTGGCTCACCGGTCTCCTGTATCGTCATTCCGGTAATTGCAAGAATTTCCCTGACAAGGGTTAATCCAAGCCCTGAGTTCTTCCCAAAACCTCGCTCAAAGATCTCCTCCTTATCTTCAGCGGGTACACCCTCACCATCATCCTCACATATGATCTGATGACTATCGCGAGATTCCTGTATAGAAAATCGAATAGTAGTAATTTTCCCGCCGTGCCGAACTGCGTTATCTATCATATTGTAAAAAACCTTTCCTATAAGCAGATCTGCGAATACTTCTATACCAGAGGGAAGATCATTTTCCACCACGACCTGACCCAGCAGGATTTGCTTTGCAGCAGTATCCACGAGTTTGTAGCACTCCTGCCAGGATGGAGCATAGACGCCGATCTGCTCGTATTCCTTGGTGAATTGGATCATGGCAGAAATTCGCTGTACAGTGGTAGAGATCTTGGATAAGTACTCATCATTTTCTAGATTGGATTGCTCATCTTCCAAAATATCGAGGTACCCATTAATAACTGCAAGTTTGTTGGTAATATCGTGACGAGTAATGCCGGAGAGAATGGAGAGTTTCTTGTTTGCCTGCCGGAGTGATTCCTCCATCTGCCTACGTTCCGTGATATCCCGGGAGATCTCTAATACTGTAATGGGGTTACCATTTTCGTTGTTCAAGGCTACATTCGCTGAACATTCGAAGAATTTCGTCTGACCTTGTATGTCTGTCACGCGGGTCTCATGCCTGTGAATCTCTCCGTCCTGAAACGCTTTGAGTGTTATACATGGATAAGGTTCGCAAGGACTTTGTCGCTGATGATACACTTCGTAACACTTTCTGCCAACTAGGTCTTTCCCAAAATATTTTTTAGCAGTTTCATTAGCCCAAATAATGTTCAGATCCTTATCCATCATGCTCATATTGTCCGCTATCGATTCTAACATGGCATTAAGTTTCCCTTCACTCTCCCGTAGTACTTCTTCCGCCCGCTTTCGTTCGGTGATATCACGATTGCTGCCACGATTCCCCAGGTATTCTCCATTAGTATTGTATATAGGCTGACATACATGACTTATCCAACGTTCTTCCCCGTTTTTGGTTATGATCCGATATTCAAGAGCACTATGCTCAATATTTTGACTCTCTTTGGAAGACAAGTGGCAAACAATTTTGTCCCGGTCATCATTATGCGTTATTTTAGTCAGCAGATCTGGATCCCGAATAAACTCTTCAGGACGATAACCGGTGATTCTTTCACAGGATGGAGAGACATAATTATAGCTTCCATCCGGAGTAATCCAGAACTCCCAGTCATAGGTAAAATCAGCCACTGTGCGATATTTTTCTTCGCTTTTGCTGAGTTCTTCTTCAGACAACTTACGCTTTGTAATATCCTCAACAAACCCTTCATAATGGCTGGGCTTGCCCTGCTGATCTGATACGATACGCAAATGCAGTTTTCCGTGTAATAGAGTATCATCTCTGCGGCGGTAGCGATTTTCTGAGTCTATAAATCCTCCTTTATTTAATACGGCGGTTGCTACATCGTCATATTCAAGGGGGTCATAATAGATCTGCTTCGCGATGTTTGTGATAGAAATTATCATATCTTCAGGAGAATTATAGCCAAAAATATTGGCAAGAGCTGGGTTTACATCAATAAATTTTCCATCAAAGGTAGAATGGAAAATACCGAGGGCTGAATTATGAAAAAGATTGTAATATTTCTTCTCGCTATCTCGCAGTGCCTCTTCCGCCTGCTTGCGTTTTGTGATGTCACGTGCGATGCTCATTACGAATGGCTTATCGCCAAGATGAAAAACAATTGAGTTAACCTCCGTGGAAATTCGTCTTCCATCCCGCGTGATGTGAACTGTTTCAAAAATAAGATGACCATTTTTGTTAAGCTCCTGAATCCGTTCTTCTACTTTCCGGGCATGAACAGGTTCATCTACATCCCCTGCCTTCATCTTTAATAATTCTTCACGGGTATAGCCTAACCGTCTGCAGATAACATCATTGACTTCAACCAAATTTCCTTCAAAATTATGTATTGCAATCGCGTCACCGGCATTTTCAAAGATAGTGCGATATTTTTCCTCGCTTTTCTGCAATTCCTCCTCTGCAGTAAATCGTCCAATTCCGTTCCCTATTAAGGCGGCAATTGCTTCGAGGGTCTTTCGACTTTCATCTGTAATTATATTACGAGTATGGGATGCAATGTTGAAACATGCAATAACCCGGTTTTGTGAAAGTATAGGAATAATAGCAATTGCATGTAGATTCTCTTTTATTCTTGCACCGGCGATAGATATACCAAGCATCAAGTATTGGGAATAAACGGATCTCCCAGAGAGAACGATATGTGCTGATTCAGAATCTGCGTTTATACAGGAAACTTCTTTAATAAATTCATCTGACAATCCTGAAGAAGAAGTTAAAATAAAGTCACCCGTATTTCTATTTAAAAGATAGATCCCACCTGAGTCCATACCAGACAAACGGATTGCTGTTTCAACACAGAGAGGAAGCACGTCAATAAGTGAAACTGCCGAAGCTAGTGAGATTATCATCTTATGTTCTGCAAGCAGACCTTCTTCTATCTGCTTTTGCTTTGTAATATCTCTGCCAACCGATTGATACTCTTTCAGTTGACCATCGGCAAAAAAAATCGCACGATCAACCCAACGCAGCCACCTGATACTTCCATCTGGCATAATGACCTTATGTTCGATAATTTTATAAGGATCATTTTGTACTAGGGAGGCAATGAGTCTGGAAATTTTTTGATTATCTTCGTGTGATATTTTCGGCTTGAATTTACTTCCAATAATTGTATTGCGATCCAATCCAAAATATCTACAATAGGCTTCATTTACAAAGACATGTGTTCCGTCCGGAAGAAATCGACAAATAATCTCGGTCTGATCCTCAACAACATGTCGATATCGTTCTTCGCTCTCACGGAGGTCTAACTCTGCTTTTCTTCTAAAAGCAGCGTAACGAATCTTATTTGCAAGTTCAGCAAATTGTGACTTTGGTTCACCACCTTTCTGAAGATAGAAATCAGCCCCTTCATTGAGTGCTTCTATAACAACTTCTTCACGTCCCCTACCGGTAAAGATTATGAAGGGTGTATTATTTCCAGTTCTTTTAAGTTGTTTCAGAAAAGTAATTCCATCCATTTCCGGCATCTGGTAATCGGAAATGATGACATCATAATTTTTCTCTTTAAGAAGTTTTAATGCAGCATCCGCTGATCCTACGGTTTCAACAAAAAAATCACCTGATTTTTCCAGAAATATTTTTCCGATGCTAAGAAGATAAGGTTCATCATCTACATAGAGAACCCGGATAGCATCTAACATTATATCTATATCTCTCTCTTCATGCACATACTATTTTGCATTCCAGTTGAACCATCTCTTTTTATTCTGGAAATCCATATTATTTGATCAGGTGAATGAATGGACATTAATGAATGCATAATATTTGCAAATGAAAACCCGGTGACTTATATTGCAACTGCTGAAGGAGACCAGCCCCGGGTCAGGCCGTTTGCGATGTGGTTTGCTGATAAATCTGGTTTCTATTATCATACCGGTTCGCCAAAGGCGGTCTGCCAGCAGCTTAAGAAAAACCCGAAAGTCGAACTCTGTTTCTACAAACCAGGTGAAGCTGCAGGAACAATGATGAGGGTGACAGGGAAAGTTGAATTCCTCGAAGATCCTGTGCTCATGGAAAGACTCTTCGTGGACCGCCCATGGATGAAAGACATAGTAAATGCCGGTGCCGGGAAAGTACAGATTGCGATATTCAGGGTAGCACATGGGGAGGCCTGCTTCTGGACAATGGCAAACAATATGCGGGAGAATGAGGCACCCCGTGTCAAATTCTGATATTTTTTTTAGGATTTATGCTCAAGAATATATCCAATTGCGATGCTTATAATGGGTATACTCAGATAACGTAAACCAATTTGAGAGAAATATGCTGTATACGACATACCTGACATAGGAATCAGGACTATAAAATGAAGGATTATATTTATCGCAAACCAGATTACTCCAATAATAATTCCATCGTGCAGATAATTATCTGATTCACGTATAAAATCTTAAATAAAAACAGGAATAAAGTATTTTTTGAAATATATGAATTTCATTTGTTTTTAGTTACTGTTACTTGTGGAGTGAGTATTTTTGTTATATTGGTTTTATTTTGAGATGCATTCACTGTATTTTTGCCTGAAGTCTCATTTGACAGGAAATTTGGCTTTAATATCGAAGACGCAAAATTTCCGATCACAGTTCCGGATGATTGTCCACTTCCCGAGTCTGAACCTGACTTTACCAGAAATACGCTTCCTGATGGTCCAGCCGTAGTCGGAGTAGAGAACACAAAACCATTTTGAAACCCAATCAGACTAATTTCAGCTGGTGTTGTAGGTTGAACGACATATACCACTACTGCTGAAGGTTTATTTTCAGTTTGAGTGGGGTTAACAACAAATGCCGTTTCACCACTCAGTTTCGATGGCGAGTCCCCTTGGACCGTAAAACTTTGCGCAGTGACAGGGGTCGTAGTATCGGATACTACTGCCCTCTCGTTATTCGGTTCGCTCGTGATTGTATTGGCCTGAACTTTGTTCGCAGTAGTGATTGCTTTCATTGTTTCGGTTTCACACGTATCAACACATGTATTTACAGCACAGGTATCAGTGCATGAATTTGTATTGCAGGTGTCCATACAGGAATTCGACTCACAATTACCGGCACAAGTACCGGATTCACACGAATCTGTGCATGTATTAACAGGACAAGTGTCCATACAGGAATTATACAGGCAATTCAGGTATGTCGGTGCATCACCAGAGTTTACATCAAAATTTATATTAACTGAACCTGATGTATCAGCGGTCGTTCCTACTGATCTTCCGGAACTGTCACTTGTAGCTATATCAGTACTTGATGATCCAAGTGAGTTGAGAGTTTTACCTGTATCTGTACTCGAAACTGCTCTTCCACTATCTGAAGAAACTGTTGAAGCTTTCACTGTACTACTTGTAGCAGAAATTGAACCGGCGTTCACAGTATTCGCATAACTATTACCAAACATGCTGCCGCACTTGCTCTGGCATGCTGATGAAACAGTCTTAGCATCGGGCACATTTAATGAAATGTCGGTAGTCGTATCAGCTGTCGTTCCTACAGCCCTTCCGGAACTGTCACTTGTAGCTACATCAGCACTTGATGATCCAAGTGAGTTGAGAGTTTTACCTGATTCTGTACTCGAAATTGCCCTTCCACTATCTGAAGAAACTGTTGAAGCTTTCACAGTACTACTTGTAGCAGAAATTGAACCGGCGTTCACAGTATTCGCATAACTATTACCAAACATGCTGTCGCACTTGCTCTGGCAAGCCGACGAAACAACATTGGCATCTGGCACTGTTACATCAATACCCGAATTCGTATCAGTTGTCGTTCCCACAGCCCTTCCTGAACTATCACCGCCAGTCGAGACATCAGCTGTTGTAATTGAGTCTGATGCTCCTAGAGAGTTAAGAGTTTTACCTGAGTTTGAACTTGAGACTGCTCTTCCACTATCTGAAGAAACTGTTGACGCCTTCACAGTACTACTAGTAGCAGAAATTGAACCGGCATTCACAGTATTCGCATAAGTATTACCAAACAAGCTGCCACACTTGCTCTGGCAAGCTGACGAAACGGCATTGGCATCTGGCACTGTTACCGAAAGATCTGCACTAGTATCCAAAGTTGCAACATTTTCTGATGATCCAAGTGAGTTAAGAGTTTTACCTGTGCCTGAACTCGAAACAGCCCTTCCACTATCTGATGCGATAGTTGAAGATTTAGCTGTACTACTAGTAGCAGAAATTGAACCGGTATTCACTATATTAGCATTATTACCAAACAAGCTCCCACACTTGCTCTGGCAAGCCGACGAAACGGCATTGGCATCTGGCATTGTTACCGAAAGATCTGCACTAGTATCCAAAGTTGCAACATTTCCTGATGATCCAAGAGAGTTAAGAGTTTTACCTGTGCCTGAACTCGAAACAGCCCTTCCACTATCTGATGCGACAGTTGAAGATTTAGCTGTACTACTAGTAGCAGAAATTGAACCGGTATTCACTATATTAGCATTATTACCAAACAAGCTGCCACACTTGCTCTGGCAAGCCGACGAAACGGCATTGGCATCTGGCACTGTTACATCAATACCCGAATTCGTATCGGTTGTCGTTCCAACAGCCCTTCCCGAACTGTCACCGCCAGTCGAGACATCAGCTGTGGTTGTAACACCTGAAGGATTCAGATTCTCTAATCCTTTTATTGTCGTCCCTAATCCACAATTGGTAGTTGTGAATGAATTCAAAGTCTTTCCACTTGTAGACCTTGTTCCAGAATCATCTACGTCATTAGGTTGTATAATAGTTACTGCTTTTCCATTATCTACCGCGGGTGATACTGAAATATCCGCAGAATTCGGGAAAATTGTCCCGCATTTGTTTTCACATGCGCTTGTAAAGACCGCTGCATCCGGTACACTTACGATTACTGGAATATCACTTGTTTTCACACTTGATACAGGACCTGTTCCTGATGGAGATCCACCTGCTCCACTTTGAGATGGTGTAGTAGGTTTTGAAACAGGGGAAGCTGATGAAGGCTTGCCTGAAGGTCCACCTGTGGAATTACATCCAACCTCCTTTTGAATTAGATACTTTATCATCGAATGTGCAAGTTCAGTTTCATGATACTGTGAACTTGTAAAAACTGTCCCCCAGTATTCTTTATCCTGCCAAGCTGACGCGTCACCATATGCAATGATTTTTCCGCATCCGTAAATGTCTTCGGCTATAACTACTGGCATACTGCCTTTCTTCTTAACAATATGACCGAATTCCTCTACATTCTTAAGTTCTTCAATTGTTCGTTCACGCTGTTCCTGGTACATCACGGATGCCTTGTCGGTCGAAGTGAATGTCTCCTTGTCGCCCTGTGCAATTACATAGGCAGAATCTTTTGTAATATCAATTGAAGATCCATGAAAGAGAACAAACTTTTTTTCCGGAACATTATCCCAGACAGGATTCGAAGTGTTACCATTTGTTATCCAGATGTCAGCAGGTGAACCCCCTACTTCTGAATTTTTATTTTCATCAATAACGATATCTCCGTCATTACTGTTTTGAGGACTGGTAGTAAATCGTACACCGGAATCGAGTTTCTTCAGAAGATCGTTCTGGACCCCGCTATTGGAATAACTAGAATTATAGTCCTCAAAGTAACTGGTACTAGTCTCTCCTCCCATGAATGACTGCCCTGAGAGAAGCAGGGAATTTCCGGATTTTACAAATCCGGATATCGCTTTTGCTTCATCTGAAGAGAATAAAGAGGGTTTAGCATTGCTTATATCAGGTTCTGCAACAATAAGAAGGTCGTAATCTTTCAATACATTTGAAGTTATTGGCCCTTTTGTCAGAAGTTTCAGAGTATACCCTTCCTTGCGCATTGCATCGGCCCAGTCCTGCCATGAATAGATTCGATCGTTTTTTGAAGTGTCAAGATTGGGTGAAACCGTTGCGTCAATTGTAATCCGTTCTGCATGAGATAGGTCTATAAGGATTTTTCCGGAAGCCTGAGTAATCTCAGCACTGTTAACTATACCTACACTTAACCCACAAAAGGCGATTAAAAGAGGTATCACGATTAGAAGTCGCAATTTTCTCATAAAACATTCCCCTAAAATGTTGTTTTAAATGCATAGCGTAAGCATTTTTATGATATAAAGTTTTCTCTTATAATTCCTGATTTTTTTTATCCTGGTCTGCAACATCTGACATCATTTACATAGCTGTATGACGAAAATTTATCCACCTGAATTAAATAGTGAAAAAATATGAAATCTACTTTGACCATCTTTCTTGTTTTGTTCTTATTCAGCTTATCCTGGCAGTGCTCTGCTGTAACTCCGTTAAAGGCGCTTTTTTCATTTTCACCTACAAAAGGAGAAACGCCAATGACTGTTCATTTTACGGACCGTTCTACTGGAAATCCTGTTTCATGGGATTGGGACTTTGGAGATGGCGGGAGCTCAGTTACAAGAAGTCCGACCCACACATATGAAAAATCAGGATCATATACTGCCAAACTTACAGTTTATTCAATATCAGGTAGTGATATTGCCTACTCACTCAAAGCAATAAATGTTTTTTCAAATAATAACAAGTTGAGTCAGGTAAACGAATTTCCTGAAAGAAACTGGACAATACTTGCAAATAGTTTTATCAAATCGAATAAATATCCGGAAGCCATTCAATGCCTGCTTAATGCACTTGAAATAAACAAAACAGATAATAATGCTTTAATTCTCCTTGGTTTTGCATATGAATCGTCAGGGAAAACAAAGGATGCCCTGATGACCTATGAGAAAGTTACAAAAAGTGAACCTGACAATACAAGTGCCCTCTTTGGAATGGCAAATATATATGCAGACTCAGGGAATTACCCTGTCGCACTAACATATTATGACAGGGCCCTTAAACTAAAAGATGACGACCCTAAAATATGGCTTAACAAGGGCAATGTCCTTAATGAGATGGGGAGATATTCTGACGCTCTTTCTGCATTTAACGTGGCAATACTACTCAATATTTCATATACTAGTGCCTATGTGAACAAAGGAGTTACATTGTATAACATGGGTCAGACAAAAGGGGCTCTTAATGCTTTCAGGGATGCAACGTACTTTGGCAGTGAAGACCTGTCAGGGTGGGCCAATCTAGGGAAGCTCCTTTTTGAGACAGGAAACTATTCTGATGCGCTTATCGCGTTTGACCGGCTTATTCAACTTAAACCAGATTATCCGCTTGCCTGGGACGACAAAGGGAACTGTCTTGTGCAACTTGCAAGATATGATGAAGCTATTCAGGCATTTGATAATGCACTCGTTCTTGACCCGCGTTCAGGAAAAGCATATCTGGACAAGGCCCAATGCATGATTCATCTGGGCCAGTATAATGAAGCTCTTGAATTATTGAAATCAGCCACTAAATTTTCACCGAATCAAAGTGAGGTCTGGAGAGAGTATGGTGACACCCTTCTTGTTACAGGCAACACCACCGGTGCAATATCATCATATCTAAGATCGGTTCAGGAAGATAAAAAGAACTATTTAAGCTGGCAGTCTCTTGCGAGACTGGAATCCGGCTAATTTCATTTTTTAGGGATTCGGGTTCAGCCTTTAACTTCAGGTGAACGATAGTCCCAGTCGCATTCATCAAGTGACAAAAGCCCGGCAATTATGGTTTCGAGGAGCACTTTCTTCATAACCGCCCCCTTTTCCTTTGTTGCCTTTGTTGGGTCACCTGATGCTCCGCAATTTGTGAGTTCATCAAACTTCCATTTGACATCAAGATGTTTAGGCAGGACCGGAACAACACCTTTAGCCAATTCAGGTTTACAGAGCTCTGGGAACAGTTCAAGCCCGATAGATAGTTCCCCCTCGCCACCATGACCAAGTCCGTTCCAGACTTCAAAAAAATTGGAAGGGAGGAGGGAGAGCAGGGTATTCCACCATGCATCCAATGTGACTATCTTAATATCAGGATGAGCTACCTTAACCTTTCTCGAAGCTATCTCAAGTGGAGCGATATTGCCGTCGTGGCCATTTAATACAAAGATCTTCTTTATCCCCTCGCGGTAAAGGGAATCAAAAATGTCATCCAGAATTGAAGTTTCGGTCTCGAACCGAAGGGAAACCGTAAATGAAAAAGATTTATAATGCTCACTTACGCCATAGTTTAAAGGAGGCAGTACTGCAGTTTTCGGGACCGCTTTTGCAATTTCCAGTGCAAGGAGATATGCAGTAAATGTGTCAGTCGCAAATGGCATATGGGGTCCATGGCTTTCAAGTGAGCCAAGAGGAAGGATAACTTTCTCAAACTTTACATCTGCATAGTCGGCGGCTGTAAGATGTTGTATCTCATTTTTATTTTTATTCATGCTCTTTCCAAATTAATCTAGGTTATTAGAAGTATTGAAAGTTCGTACCATAAAGTAAATAATGTAATTTCACTTTCACGGAGCACGGGAGGTGCATTTTCAATAGATCTTCAGGATACCAGTACATGTATGAGGTTTCACCTTCACCCCCTGATCACTATCGAAACAGGCCTGTTTCATGCAATAATCTCGCCTGGAGAAATTATTCTTGAAAGTATCAATAATTCTAATGAGTTTCAGAGGTTCCTGTTTCTTTATATATCTGGTAATTATTCAAGCCTGCTTACCGGAATTAATCGCAATGTAGGTCATTTTTATGTTCAAAGAGCGTTTACAGCGTTTCAACTGCTCTCAATTCTTAGGGAGGCTCACCATACCATAATTTTTCTTGAACATGACCCGTCACTTTTTGACGGAGATGGCTCTTCATCACTCCACGAGGTCGCAAGGGCTTTGAAACATGCAGCAAAAGAGGCCGCAGTCATACTTTATTCACGGGCAGACAATAAAACATTCAGGTATCTTTCTAATTCTGCAGACCGGGTTTTTTACTTTATTCCGCAATTGAAATACCAGGACCATAAGCATGAATCAGGACATTCAAAGGTAGAAAAGCAATATTTCGATAAATCGCAGGCAAAACTTATCATCTAACGAAGGGGAAGAGAGTCGTGTGGGTTTTAGATGCTGTTCACAGGGATGGAATTTCATTGTGGGTAAAAGGAAAAAAAAAGGGAGCTGGGGTTTCATGTACCAACCACCCATTTATACCCTCATTCTCCTTCACTCTTCCAGAAGACCGGGAATCCTCTAATCTCATAGCTGGTCTTGAAGACCACTTTTCTATTGAAGAGACTAAAATTAAAACAATTAATGAAAGTTTTTCAGGATATAGGATAGAAGCTCCAAGACAAGTTGCAGATATAATCGAAAAAGAGACAAATTATCAGTCAAAATTGTACAATGTCGACATCAGGGGGGAACAACGTTTTTTTGCAGAAAGGAATACTGTTCCCTGCTGTTCAGACATAAATGAAAGATTCTCTGTTACTACAGATTTTCCATTGTCAGTAATTACCCTGAAAATCCCACAGAGCTTTTTTGACAAAAAGCCAATAAATAAACTATTCTTTAAACAAAATGAAACTGAAGCAGGAGACATTACAGGAACTGAACCCGAGGTCCTCTCATCTCTATTTGCATTAATAGGCGAACTTAATCCAGATGTCATACTTATGCCATCTGCTGACCTGTGGCTCCCTGAAATCCTGAACCGTGCAAAGAGATATGATCTAGAGGATTCTTTTAGCAGGAACGGGAAATATCGCAGGATTATGGGACATTCTTACTGGTCCTATGGCAAAGTTGAGTACAGGGGAGCAGCTTACGTTCCGGATGGAAGAATTGTAATCGACACGGCCCAGAGTTTTACATACAGGGAAGGTGGACTTCCAGGTGTTCTGCTTTGTTCCCGTCTCGCAGGCCTTTCTCCTAATTATGTATCAAGATTTACTCCAGGAACCCTTATATCAGGATATGAAGTATATGAAGCGGTCCGGAGAGGTTTAGCAATCCCTTACAGGAAGGATGAACCTGAAAAGGAAAGGTTGTACTGTGACATCAGGACTTCTGACAGGGGGGGAATGATGTTCAAGCCTGTCGCAAACATCTATGAAAATGTATACCAGATTGACTTTACATCGATGTACCCGTCAATTATTGTAAATTACAACCTTTCACCCGAAACTCTTACAAAACCCGGGATAAAGGGGTTTTTACCGCAGGTCCTCGAACCTGTGCTTAATTTAAGAAAAGAGACAAAATTAAGGAAAAAAGAGGACCCTTCTGTATCTGGAATAGATTCAATCTTAAAGTGGCTCCTTGTAGTCTGTTTTGGGTATACGGGATTTAAAAACGCTAAATTCGGGCATATCGGTGTACATGAGGCTATAACAAGGCACTCGAGAGATATTCTTATTCATTCTAAAGAGATTGCAGAAGTTGAAGGGTTCTTGATAATCCACGGAATTGTGGACTGTCTCTGGGTAAAAGGCAAACCCGTTTCCCTATTAAAAAAACGGATTGAGGAGTATGCAAAAATCCCTACAGAGATAGAAGAGTATAACTGGATAGTTTTTCTTCCCCAGAAAGATGGGACCGGGTCATATACACGATACTTTGGACGACTTACGTCATCAGAGATCAAAAAACGTGGCGTTTTATCGAGACGGAATGACACCCCGGATTATGTAAGGAACGCCCAGAATGATTTATTTGAAGCGATGCGTTCAGCGGTTTCTATTAATGAGCTTTTTTATTTAAGTCCGGTCCTGCGGGAGATTTATGAGAAGAAGAGGGAAGAGGTATATTCTCAATCTCACGAGAATCTGCTTATTACCCGCAAAGTGAGTACAATAAAATATCGCCATAGGTGTGCGGAAGCATCAGCAATTGCAAAATATAATGACCATGGAATTTTTATAAAACCTGGAATGGAAATCCAGTACATTGTTTCAGACCACAAAAAGTGGGAGGTCGAAATTGATATAGGAGAAGGAGAACCGGATTATGAATTCTACAAGAAAATTCTTGATAAAGCATGGGAAGAAATTGACTTTGCTTTGAGGAAAGCGGGACTTAATGAAAATATGGGGGAGTGAGAACTCTTTTTTAGCTTATACTTCGAATTTTCTCTCCAAATTCCTTAGCTTTCTCTGCTCCTATTAGAAGTCCTCCTGATATATTTATCCATTTTACAAGTTCAGGGAGGTGAGAGGGAGTAATATCTTCAAATTTCAGTTTATCCATATGCGCAAGAGTCTGCCTTTCAAGGAACATCTTTGCAGCCGGCCCCAGATATACTAAGGATATAGTAAGTATGCGGTCAGAGAGTTCACTCATCATATCACACCTGCGTTATTCTTTCTTATCATCATGCATCATCATTATCTTAAGGCTTGTAACCATGCGCGAGAATGAATGTGCAAGTTCTCCAATCTCGTCCTTCCTTTCGACATCCACCATGACATCCATATCACCCAAGCTTATCTTTTCAGCTGACGCATTTAATTTTTTAATGTCACGGATAATTGTCCTTGAGAAGAAAGCTATCATGCAGCCTGCAATTATTATGGATATCGCAAGGATCAGGTATATCGTATTTCCTATGAAATTTTCACGCGCAATGACATTATCTGCCCTCATGTCAACACCCAGTACCGCAACAACATTACCCTTACTGTCAGTTACTGGTGCATAACCTGAAAGGAAAGTTCCCCATTTATCAGTGTAAAATTCATTGGAAGCTGTAGCATTTGACTGGGCTCCGATGATCAGGTCATGGTCAGGTGAGTCATAGGATTCCCCAGTCTTCGCGTAATCCGGGTCGATCCCATAAAGGTCATCAACGATAAATTCGAGATTTGAATTGTTAACCCGGAAAAGGTACAGATTTTTTGTAACAGTACTTCGGCTTCTTAATTTCCATAACTCATCACGTATTGCAAGGTATTTTTGACTTCCCTCGTCACCAGCCTTTATCTCGGCGACCTGGTCACCATTTATCTGTGTTGAATCTGAACCAGCAATCTCAATAAGTTCATCGCGAATTGATGCTTTTAAGGCGTTTTTTGTCTCTCCATACGTATAGATAAAAGTCATCCCTGCAATAAGAAGAATCAAAATGATAAAACTAAAGGTAAGTTTTGTTTGAAGGCTGTGTTGAATAGATACCAATTTGTTAGCTCCAGTAAGCAATGGTTATCCAGTATAAAAATATATATTTTATGGTTTTGTTCCGGATAATGATTTATTTAGTTTTAAAATATTCTGGCCATCCCTGCGTTCGTAGTTCACTTTGTCCATGATAGAACGAACCATATGAATTCCTAAACCGCCGATTTTTCTTTCATCTGAATTACTTGATATATCAGGCGGAGGAAATAGGAGAGGATTAAACTCTTTGCCCTGGTCACGTATCTCAATAGAAATATCGGTCCCTGAAACATCAATCATGATTTTCATGGTACCTTCACCCGCTGGATAAGCGTACATCATTATATTATTGGTAATTTCATCAACAGCAAGTTCAATTGCAAAAATAATCTCCTCCATAACACCCGAACAGGTGAGTGAGCTCGTGATAAACTCAGCAATTGTAGAAATCTCTTTAAGTGATGCATTTGTTGCCAGGGTATATGTGCTGCTCATAAAGAATACACCTGTGTACCAGACAATGTTCTGATAATCCTGAAAAACGGTTTTCAGGAAAGTTTATTTTTTAAAGCTCTCTATTGCCTCTTCTACGGTTTCAAATATCGTAAAAATTCTGTTAAATCCGGTCATTGTGATGATGTCCTTTATACTCGTGGTAAGGTTTGAAAGCTTTAAATCTCCGCCAGTTGCACGAAGTCTCTTGACTGCGGAGAGAAGGATCCTTAACCCGGAACTGCTGATGTAGGAAAGTTCTTCACAACAAACAACAATTTTAGTTTTTCCATTATCGATCATCTCCTGCAGAGCTTTGTCTCCATCTTTTGAGGAGTTTGCATCCATTCGTCCTGAAAATGAGATGACCGATACATCACCCTCTTCACTTATTGATACCTTGAGGATCTCAGCCATAATATTTAAGGGATGTAATTCTATTTGAGCATTCAGGATTGAACCCGGGTATTCGTTTTATTGTCTTTGTCTGTAATATCAATTCCAACACCAACAAAAAAGTCAAGATTTTTGTCCTCATGTTTAACAAGCCTCCCATACCATTCGATGAGATAGACTTTTCCGGATTTGCTGATTACATGGTTTTTGTTCACGGTAGCCTTTTCATCATAGACAATTTCCTTAAAAATATCGGCAAGCAAATCCTTGTCTTCTTTTGGAACAAATGAAGAGAGATAGTCCTTTCCTTTAACCTCGTCAATGGAATATTCCAATAAATTGATAAGGGCCTTATTCATGGTAAGGACCCTGCCTTCTGCATTAATCGCTACAAAAAAGGTTGGAATTGTATCAAGGAGCAAACGGGTAAATTTCTGTTCTTCTTTTAATGCATTCTCTGATCTTCGTCGTTCTGTGATATCCCGGCATAATGTCAGGATAATAACCCCTGAATCTGAATTAAATAGCGAAGCATTAACTTCAATGGGCTGAAACGAACCATCCGGTTTTCTGTAATCTATCTCAAGACCCCTGACCTCCCCTTTTCTAATGCATTTCTCAATTTCTTTTGCGTTTCTTTTGAGGTCATATGGTGCTGTCCAGTCTGTTACCGGTTTTCCCTTTATCTCGCTTAATTTTTTTCTGCCTGTAAGTCGGATATATTCCTGGTTTGCATCAATCACTCTTCCTTCCAGGTCAACAATTACATATCCGGTGCCTGTGGTTTCAACCAGACTTCTATATTGCTCTTCACTGGCGATACGAGCTTTTTCTGTCATTTCCTGGGAAGTTATATCAAAAATCACACCATAAAAGATCAGCTCATCATCAGTAATATCAGGTAGAGAAATTGCATGGAAGTATATCTCCTCACCTGTGGACTTGTAGAATTTTCCTTTAAACTCCCATTTCTCTTCAGACTTTATTGAATGTTGTATAGAATTAAAAAATGCTTCCTTATCTTCCGGGGCAATACCGGCCGTAAACCTCGGGAAAAAGGTTTTAGGATCTCCACTAATGCCAAAGAGTTCTTCTGAACGCTCACTAACATAATAGAGCCCCATATCCCCGTTTTTCCTCGCATAAAACTGAAATAGGGCACCAGGAACTGTATCTGAAATCTTTTTCAAATTTCTTTCACTCTTTATCAGTGCTTCTTCTGCTCTTTTCCGGTCTGTGATATCCCTTCCCTCCGAAAGAAGAGCAATGATAGCCCCTTTATCGTCAAAAACAGGCTTTAATGAGAAATCAATATAATGGATATACCCGTTACTATCCTCGTGAGTTGTTTCGAACCGGCTACTCTCTCCACGATTTGCACGGGATATTGAATCCCTGATTTTATCCTGACCTTCCTGATTTTTTATCCACCAGGGGGTCTGTGGAAATGGTCGGTTGATGACTTCTTCAATATCTTTGCCTATAAAACTTATAGCCGTTTTATTTACCCGGGTCAGGTTTCCCTTCAGGTCCAGTAAGCAGGTTAATTGAAATGCCTGGTCGAATAATCCTCTGAATAGAGCTTCGCTTTCACTGGTAAGTTGTTGACTACGGGCCAGATTTTCATAATTAGATTTGAGTTCTTCTTCAGAAGTTGCAATTTGTTCATATGCAGCCTTAATTTCAGTTTCTGCCTTTTTTCTACCGCTAATATCTTTAGCAAATGAAAAGATCAGTTTTTTCCCACTGTATTCAAAATAGCTGCTTGCAATCTCTACAGGGAAAATGGAACCGTCCTTGCGTTTATGAAGTGATTCAATAACAAGATACTTTTTTTCTGCGAGTTGCTGCCATATATCCTTCCAGGCAGAAGGATCGTAGAGCGGGTCAAAATCATGAACCTTGATATTGGAAAATTCTTCCTGTGTATATCCAAGTGCTTCGCTTGCAGCAAGATTTGCGCGGATAACTCTTGCATCCTCATCTAACCAGAAAGTTGCAATCCCTGAATGTTCCAGAGAAAATTCAGCAAGACGGATCCTCTCTTCGGCATTTCTTCGTTCGGTGATATCTCTTGCCGATGTAATCACCTGTAAAACAGTTCCATCTTCAGATTTCACAGGGACTACCATCCAGTCAATCCAGGATCCTGATGGTATCTGAAACTCTATCCGGTCAGTCCTTCCGGATTCAAACACTTCGTGTAAAGTTTTTTCCCAGATATTTATCAGATCCTGGGGGAAACCAAGATCTTTATGAGTTTTACCGATAAATTGAGACGCGGGAATACCAGTCTGGACTTCTGCATTATGATTGACATAGAGGTGTCGTAGATCTCGGTCAAAGAGCATAATAGTATCAAGAGAGTTTTCAGTCAAATCACGAAAGCGGCTTTCGCTTTCAGCAAGTGCCCTTTCTGCGTTGTGTTTGTTTACTGCCTGCAGGAGCTTATGAGAAAGTTCAGTAAACTGTGCTTTTGAATCTCCACCTTTCTGCAGATAGAAATCAGCTCCATTGTTGAGTGCTTCAACAGCAATTTCTTCTCTGCCACGTCCGGTAAAAAGGATAAAAGGCAAATCACCGAACCTTAACCTGATCTCCTTTAAAAGGGCAATACCATCCATTCCTGGCATCTGATAATCTGATATGACTGCATCATATTTTGTTTTGTTAAGAATTTCAAGCGCGATTTTTGCCATAACTGTAGTATCAACCCTGAATTCCTGATTTCTTTCAAGGAATTTCTTACCGATCTCCAGAAGATCAGGCTCATCATCAACATATAAAATTCTTATCATCAGCATCCGTTCAAAATTTAATTGATGTTGTACTTTTGGAAATATTTATTAATTCTTTGAAATATTTATTACAAGGATAATTAGTTTCCTTTCATCAAATTTAACCTTTATGAAAAGTAACTCCTATCTGATAAAATAATTTAATTTGAGAGTGTGCCATGGATACAATTCTCAAAGAGGCAGTGCTCGATAAATGCCGTGACCTTAGTATACCTGTTTTTGGTATTGCGTCCGCAGAACAATGGAACCAATCGTATTTTGAACCCTGGGTCCCTGTTCTTTTCAGGCCACGGTCTATATTTCCCGAGGTTAAGAGTGTTATCGTTATTGGATTCCCGGTTATTCTTCCGATCCTTGAAACCGCACCTTCAATTCATTATCATGAATTATATAAAACATTAAACAGGCTCCTGGATGCCGATGCTTATCTAATCAGTCTCTTTCTAATTTCTAGGGGTTATTCATCAATTTCAATTCCAAGAGACGGGTATGGAAGTGTTGAGGTACTCAAAAACAATCCTCTCACTTTTTTTTCACACCGCCATGCAGCATTTTTAGCAGGACTTGGGACTTTTGGTATTAATAATACAATTCTTACTGAAAATTATGGCCCAAGAGTACGTTTTGCCTCGGTATTTACAACTGCAGAATTACCCCCTGACCCACCTCTCTCAAGACCAGTCTGCATAAAATGCATGCGATGCGTAAAAGCCTGTCCTGTGCAAGCCATACCCGGGGAAGAATATCCCGAAGGCCTTATTAATAAAAATTTATGTGCTTCCCGCTCTGAGTCTCTCTCTCTACGGTATATCTCACCCTGTGGCATCTGTATCAAAGTGTGTCCGGTAGGAAAAGATCGTGATCTTCATTCGAGAAAGAATTTGGAAATTTACAATGAAGATTCTATTGATTTTAAGGAGTATCACTCAGCCTGGAAACATGTGCGTTCATATGGAAGAAAATAGAAGCCAAATAATTTATCTATATCCAGTACCTCCCTATAATTTTCATATAAGTGCAAGTATTTTTAGGGACGGTGACCCTGAAGTCCGTATATATGAGAATGGAATCTATTATCAAGCGATTCAGATAAAAAATAACTATTTTCTTATTATGGTAAAATCGCCTGGAACTGTTGAAAAACCGATAATTGAAGTTGCAGTAGTTCCTGAAAATAATTGTAATGACGATATTATCATTGATATTATAAAGCAGGTCTCACAGATTTTTAGTATTTCAGATAATCTCTTACAATTTTATAGCGACCTAAATTCAGATCCGGTTATGGCTTCATTATCTCAATTGTTGTTTGGATTGAAATTTCCAACAACACCTACAATTTTTGAGGCCCTTGTGGATTCAATAATTGAACAGCAAATCTCACTATCAGTTGCCCGTCAGTTACAATACCGGTTGATAAAAAGAACTGGCCATCTAATTAAATTCGATAAATCAAACTATTTTTGTTACCCTGTTCCTTTTATCCTTGCGAATACCCCGGTCCATATATACAGGGAATGCGGGCTTACAACACGGAAAAGTGAGTATATCATAGGAGTATCGCAAATGATTGCAGACCATAAATTGGATATTGAGAAGTTCAAATCATACAGCGATATCAATCAGATAATTGATGAAATGTGTTCTATCAGGGTAATTGGAAGATGGACCGCTGAACTTACTATACTCAGGGGTATGCATAGAACTGATGCATTTCCTGCAGCTGATATTGCTCTAAGGCGGATGGTTTCAAAGAGGTTTTTTCATGGGGAAAAAATTTCTACAAATGAAGTCAGGGATATAGGTGAAAGAATGGGTAAATGGAAAGGTTTTGCAGCTGCCTACCTTGAATTTGCTGAATTACTTGATATTCCTTAACCACTTTCAACCTATTCTGTAATTATCTACATCAAGCAATGTTCGAGGTGATAACAGAGTATATCAATCAAAAAAATTGATGTAACATGTGTAATACATGTAGATATTCAGATACCCTTCGAGATATCCAACCAATATTAAATGTCTTATTCTTCAAAGGATACCAACAAAATATATTTATAGTATAATTACCAATAAAATTATTGAGTTCCCCAATGGAACTCAATACGACATTTCACGGTATAGGATCCAATTCGACCTCTTGAAACTCCCCCTATCAGACGAGGGTTCAAACCTCGTCTGATTTTTCTTTTTTTTCTGATAGATGATATATTTTTCCTGAAGACCTTTTTTTCTGATAGAAGGTTATATCTTCCATCTCCCCATATTCTCTCATGAATTTTCTTTATGACTGATGATTTTGATCTTAAACTTGAATCGCTCTCAAGATTTATAATTAAAACGCCTTCTTCAGCAAAGTCTATAGGAATTGTAATTTTTTCGGCCTTGTTTATAGAATTTGTCGCTTGGCTTGGTCAAAGCATGTTTGGAGATAAAATAAGTTTTTTTAGCGTTTCATCGTTTTTAATTCCTGCAATAATAGCATTTGTATTAACTCCCCCGGCAATAGGAATCTTTCATAAAAAATTATCAAATGAGTGGTCCGGATTAATTGTTTTGATCTCATTCCTCGTCTCTGTTATTATAACACTGAACCCTTTTCTTATTTTAGGCGACATCTATCTTCCATCAAGTTTTGCTATCTCAATAGCTGCGATGCAGGCCGTTCGCCTGCTCCTTCTTTCTACCGTTGCTGATTATCACATATCAAGGATGCTTATACCTGCTTCAATTCAGAGCTTTTGTGCTCTTTTTTGTGGAACTTACTATTTTGGGAAGCCTTTCTTTATTTTCGCTCTTATTCTTACTGTTTTTTCGACAATTGGTGTTATAGGTTTTATTCTCATAATCGAATATCCAATGAAGAAAAGTTTTGGAATAAGTCCTCTTGGAGTAACAAACGCTTTTTTAGCCCATCTTGCAGAGGGTTCTAAAAAATTGAACGAATATTTCAGGGAGATAGGGGAGGAAGTCTGTATTCCTAACTCAACATTGTTTTTTTCGCGAAAATGTGGAAGTGATATAATTTTCACTGCTCCAAACCTTCATCCCGGACCGATGGGCGAGGTAGGAGGGAGTAACCTTCCCAAAATTTTACATGATACTTTAGGAGAGGGAACCCTTGTATCTCATGGGTGCTCAACACATGATTATAATCCTGTAGAAGAGAGCGAGATATCTAAAATCTCTGAAAGTATTCTTCTCTCAAAGAATTCAGCAGTTTTTTTTAAAGACGCTACTCACTCTATCCGCATGAAATTCGGCTCGGTTATAATGACGGGGCAGGCATTTGGAGACTCTGCTCTTCTTATCGGGACACGTTCTCCTCTTGTCACTGAAGACCTTGATCCTGCAATCGGCATTGCAATAATGGAGTCAGGGAAAAAATATTTCAAATCTGTTCTTATGGTCGATGCTCATAACTGCATGACTACACTATGCCCTGCCGTATCACCCTGCTCCCAGATTGCACTTGAATATTACAGGGCAAGTGAGATAGTATTGGAAAGGCTTTCAAGGTTGGACAGAGATCAGTTCAATGTCGGGTATTCCCGGATATCATTACCGTTTGGTAGGGAAAAGGGATTTGGAGATTTAGGTGTCCAGGTAATGATGGTCTCTATCGGTGAAGAATGGACTGGATATATCCTTCTTGATGGGAATAACATGTTGACAGGCGTACGTGACGAAATACAAAAAAGACTCGGGATAATTTTACCTATGTGTGAAGTAATGACCACTGACACCCACGTTGTTAATCTTACTTCAGGAAAAAACCAGATAGGTGCAGCTGTTCCCCTTGACTTATTTTACCCCTACATTGAAGAGGCAGTTATTGCTGCAAAAAATGATGCTTTACCATCGGAAGTTGCAGCAACAACCGCCTGGTGCAATGGAATTGTAGTCTTTGGGTCCCAGCGTATATCTCAGATTGCCGCAACTGTTACTGCACTTGCAGGTCTTGTAATACCAGTTGCTGCAGTTATCCTGATACTTATCGGCATAGCAACCGCTGTTGCATTCCAGTTTCTGTCTTAAAAAAGTGTTCATTTTTATTCATCTTTTTCGATAAGCCCGTCTCTAAGGTGAATTACCCTGTCAAAATATTTCAGGTGCCAGTCTTCATGTGAAACCATGATTATAGTCTGGTCCATTTCAATATTAATTTCCTTGCAGAGGTCAAGAACCATTGTTGAATTGGTAGTATCCAGATTAGCACACGGTTCATCGGCAAAAAGAATTTCCGGCCTGTTGACCATTGCCCTTGCTATTGCAACCCTTTGCTGCTGACCACCTGATATCTCATTAGGCAGATGATTAGCCCTGTCGGAAAGAGAGAATTTTATTAAAATATCATTGCACTCTTTTTGATATCGCTCTTTAGCTAGATTCCTGACCATGGGCAGAAGTGATACATTCTCATATACATCAAGTTCAGGCACAAGGGCATAATCCTGGAAAACATATCCAAGGCGGTGCAGACGAAACAGTGTTTTTTCTTTATCCGAAAGGCTCTTTGAATCAATATTATCTAATAAAATTGTACCGGATGTCGGATTGTCGAGGAGGCCCAGTAAGTGCAGGAGAGTAGATTTCCCGCTACCGCTTGGTCCCATTATGCCAACAAATTCACCCCTCTCAATTGTGAGGTCAATGCCACAAAGTGCATTTACTTCTACTTTTCCCATTTTATAGGTTTTTGTAAGGGATTTAGTTTTTATCATGTTATGACCTCATTGCTGTTAGTATATCCTCACTTGCTACCCGCCATGCAGGAATATACCCTGCAATTGCAGATACAATGAAAAGATACAATGAATTGGTAAGAAGTTCCAGGGGTGTTACGTATGGGACAATATCCCCTTCAGGAAAATGAAGAGGGTAGATATTCATTAAAGATATCAGTGCTTCAACGAGGATGACACCGCATATAGTTCCAATGATAGTTAGGATGATTACCTGAAACAGGTAATTATTGATAATTATTGAGCGTTCAATGCCAACTGCTTTTAAGATACCAATCTGACGGCGGCTGTTGAGTGTTTTTATCATTATTACTATAAAAAGGACAACAACTGCAATTACAAGACTAACAATAACTGTTACACCATTAATTATAGAATATCCCTGGACCGCTTTTCCCATTGCTTTTGAGATAAGGTCCTGCCAGGTCTTGACCTGCTCCTGTACTCCCTGCTTGTATATCTGATTCTTAACATCTGATTCTTTAAGTCCAGGGGCGGTTTTAACAAGTACTGCATTTGCATAATCTATTGGTTTTCCGATGACTGACTCCATATCATCCCAGGTCGTATATACAGAAAGGTCGGCATCATACGATTGTGTCTCAACTATACCTTTAACACGATATGTCCGCGAGACTCCGTTTGTATAATCAATAGTTATCGAGTCTCCCACCCTTACTCCTCCAAGGGAAGGCATAAAATCTTCGCTCGTGTCTTTATGGCCAGCCACATAATTTCCTATAATTACCTGCCCGGTCTCTCCTTCTCCGAGATAATCCCCTTCTTTCATCCGGGTCCATACTTTTGTAACCTGACGTTCATCATTGGGCCTTATAGCTGTTACAGAACTACCTAGTCGTTTTGATTTGAACTGTAACATGGACCCCATGCTAAAATGGGGGGCCGCCCTTTCTACCCCTGGGACTTTGTTCAGTTTCTCAAGGAGGTCAGAGAGATCAAAAATATATTCATCGTCCTGTTTTGGTTCAATTACAATAGATGATGTTGAATAATCGATTATAGAACGTTCTGCATTTTTTACAGCCCCTGTAACAATTGAGGGTAGGAAGATCATATTCGTAAATACCATCGCAATAATGAGTATTGTGAGAAAGATGCTCCCCCTGTTACCCCTCTGCAGGGACCTGAGGGCAAGAAAAAATGAGACTTTGAGGTTACTCAGCATCAGGATTGCCCTCGTCTTTTCCACCAGAACTGGTAGAGGAGAAGAGCAATGACAATGATAATTATGGTTCCTGCAATTACTACTCCAGTACCGTCATTCCCTGATACTGTTATAGAAAGGTTTTTCATTAGAGTGTGTTCTCCCCAGTCATCAAGGTACTTTATGGTAGCATTATACTGGTATTCACCAGCTTTCTGGTTCTGGAAATTAAAAAGGGCAGGTGCATCATTTCCCTGTTTCAGTTTCCCTATAAACGCCTCTTTTGTCCCTTTGAAAGGGAGGTCAAGAGCTACACTTACCATCTTTGCGTCGCCAGTTCCTGTATTCTGTATTCTGATAATAAGGTCAAGAGGATCTCCTTCAGTAACCCGGACAGGTGTTGTTTCTATTGATGTTATCCCGAGTTCGGCTTGACCGCGTATATTTAATCCTATACTCGCAAGGATTCCTACAGGTGTTCCGTCAAGAAGGGAGTAATGAATTCCAACTGGAACATCAAATAGTCCGGACTGGGCATTTTTATCAACAAGAAGTGAGACATTAAATATGCGAGAATCCCCTGAATCAAGGTGTTCAATTTGAAATGAATGAATTCCGGTGGGTATTACGGTTGGTGCAGTGCCATTGATAAAGACCTGAATATTGTCAGCACCACTCTTTCCATTATTTGAAATTGTAATAGTCCCTAGAATTTTTGAACCTGGCAGGACCATGTCAGGAAATTTAGCGTCGAGATTGAGTGTCGGAGTTTTAAGAACAGATAGTTGAGTATTTACATTTACAGGTAATGCATACTTAACACTCGGGGAATCCTTTATTCTTACCCATACTTCAGGGAAATAAAGCCCGCTCGCCTGGGGAGCTTCAACTAGAAATGTAACAGGTATTACCTGTCCTGGGCCGAGGTCCCCCTCAAACTGGGAGCCGTCACTGATTACTTTAAGATCCTTACTTTGAAGGGTTACACTACTAATATGGGGAATTAATTCGGTCGTTGTTGACGAGGTAGAGTCACCTACCACATGGGAATTGGTCTCACTTGATGTCCCGGCATTTTTTATCTGAACTGTGACTGTCCCTTTTTCTAGTGGCATAAGAACCGGGGGAATTACTTCATAACTTTGAACAATAACCGATGAACCTGCTGCACTCACGGGACATAGAAAAAAGAATCCAAATATAAGAAAGGAACATACAAGTAAAATTGATAGATGGAATCTGGCATTCATAAAGATCTACTTTATGTTTTTCATTGATGTTATTTAAGTAAGAAGGAATGGATGGGTTTCATTGCAGATTTGAGAGTAGACGTGCAATACCTTCCTTCACCTTTATTATAAAATTTCTTCCCTCGTACCTTTCGAGGGTCAGTTCTTTACATTCTTTCAGGTCAAGAAGGAAGATATTTTTCATCTTTGCACCAAGATTTTCATCACCAAATGATGCATTAGTCTCAAAATTTAATTTAAAACTTCTGATATCCCAGTTTGCGGTTCCAACTGAACCTACGAGTCCATCAACTACGATTGTTTTGCTATGAATGAACCCTTTTTCATAGGTGTAACCTTTAACTCCGAAGGGTAGGAGTTCACCCAGATATGAATAACTGGACCAGTAGACAAAAGGATGGTCGGGTTTACATGGAATTATTATTCTGACATCAATTCCGGACTGGGCTGCGGTTCTGAGAGCTTCGGATATTGGTTCATCAGGGACAAAGTAAGGGGTCTCAATGTATACCGATTCCCTTGCTTCATGAATCAGGCATAAATAAAGGTCACGGATGGACATCTGGGGAGCATCGGGGCCGCTTGAAACGATTTGCAAAGCTACATTGCCTTTCTTCTCGATATCCTGGAAATAAAAATCATTAAGATCTAGCTTATTTTTAGAGGCATAATTCCAATCCATTATGAAACGTAACTGTAACGAGTGAACAGCAATCCCTGTAATTTTGAAATGTGTATCCCGCCAGTACCCCAAAGGTCCTTTTCCAAGGTATTCATCCCCAATATTAAATCCTCCAATAAAACCTATCTTTCCATCAATAATCAGGAATTTCCTGTGATTGCGGTGGTTGAGCCTTAAATTAATAAAAGGAACCCATAGGGGGAAGAAAATCTCAACATATCCTCCGGCCTTCTTTAATTCGTTGAAAAAATTTTTTGGTAATGAGTTGACCCCTACTGCATCTGCGAGAAGTCTTACTTCGAGTCCTTCCTTTGCCTTCCTAGTGAGTGCATCAATAACTTTACGTCCGAGTTCATCATTTCGTATGATATAATATTCAATATGAATATATCTCTCTGCAGATTCAATTGCAGCAAGGAATGATTTGAATTTTTCATTCCCATTTGTATATACTTCAATTTCATTATGAATCGATACATGTGCATGGTCCTCATTAAGGAGCATTATTATTATTTTATGAAAACGCTGTAATTTTTCAAATCCTGGTGGATATTGTGTCAGTCCTGTAATTTCGTTAATTTGCCCCTCGATTATCGTTCTAATCAGTGCATCGTTTATTGTCTTCTCTTTGAAGATCTTTTCCCTAAAGATATGGCGACCAACAAAGAGATAAAGCAAAAATCCAAGGACCGGGAGGAAGAATAATACCATGAGCCATGCAAGTGCGGTAGTAGGCTTCCTTTTTTCGTAAAAAACAATGACTATTACCGCAACAATGTTGTAGATGAGGATAAGGGCAAATATAACGTCGAATGATAATTTTACTATCTGAGTTAAGAAATAGTCAAACATTTTATATCAAAAAAAAGTTAGATGCCTGTATTTATTGAAGACTTCAAAATTGGCATCCGGGTGAAACTGTCCATAAAAACCATGCCGTCGGGACCATCGACAAAGTAAGAGCATTCAATCTGATTTTTATTAACTATCCGGCCAAATGTCAGACCCGTATCAAATTCGGCCATTATAAATTCATTCCCGTCAGCACCAATGACTCCTGCAAAACGCTTTGATTTTGGTAAACCTTTTTCATCTGTTGTATAAAGTGTCCCAGAAAAGATTCTGCCTCGTAATTCTTCAATACTCATTATTGTCGGTGTATCTACCGACAGGTATCCGGAGCTGTTAGTATATCCTACTGATGTACCGGACCAGTTTCCCATGATAGAGAATTTAAGTACTGACTTATTCAGGGGTACCGATGCAGCAGAAGATGGAAGGGCGAGTAATAAAATACATAACATTGCAATTGAAGTGCAGATAAAGAAAGACCGTTTTAACATAATATGAGTATCACGTTATGCATTATAAAAATATTGGTTATCTTATGTTTCTATTGATTTTACTTTTTTAGAACTTTTGTTTTAGTAAATGATAAATTTGTGAGGTTTATTGACGTGTTTAAGGAGATGGATGTATTAGTAACATTTGAAAGGAATGACGGGCCTTTAATAAGGAAATTGCTTACTGGTGCTAATAATCCGGAACCTGAACTCGTCTGAGGGGAATCTACTTTAATTTCCGTATTTCCAGAAAATGGATTTTTCCCTTCAATTGGATTTCTCACCTCAATTGGTGTAGAATATGTACTCACTACCCATTGTACTGGTTCATTTGTATTAACGATAGTGAAACTTGGGAGGAAAAGATATGAAGGAACTGGCGACGCAAGTTTTAATGCACACTTATCAGGATGAGACACAGCATAGGACGAATTTTTACAGGGATTAGTTAAAGCCTGAGCCATACCAGATGTTACAGTAGGAGTTGGTGTAATACATTCAATTGTATCAGGAGCTATTTTACAGAAGCACTCCTGCAAATGAGAACTGATATAAGAACGGTCTTTGCAGGCGTCTCTCGCTTTTACTGAAGTCACGGTTGGAGTATTTAAATAAACATAAACATTTTGATTACAAGCCGGGTCCTCGCGATTGTCCCTGCAAAAGCATTCCTGTGAATGAGATTTGAGATAAGAACTATTTTTGCATGGGTCAATCGATAAAGAAGTCACGGTAGGAGTTGGATAATAATAAGGAAGACCACATGTCGGTCCTTCGGGGTTGTCCTTGCAGAAGCATAACTGGTAATGAGAATTGACATAAGAACGATCTTTACAGGATTCATTCAAAACTGAAGGAATATCACATGCCCCTGATTTCGGATGTTCCTGACATTCGCATTCCAACCAGTGAAAATGTTTATAGGTGATATTATTGCAGTAAGCATTAAAGAAAGTTTTATTTGAGATAGGAGTGATGGATTTGATCATCCCGGTTATGACATATTGCGGTTTTTTTGTTGCTTTGGGTGAGGGAGGTATTGTTACGGGATGACATTGAGGAAACGCTTTTGAGCAATCATTGATACAATTCTCCCATAAAGCGGTTGCATTGGGTTCCAGAGGGAGCGGATATTGAACATTACAATTTTTCTGACAGTCCATGCATTGAAGCGAATCAGGAGAGATTGTAGGGTTATCTCCGAAAACTGGTATACTTACCATGTAAGTAAGTATGATGAATAAAATTATAGTCCTAAGACTAAACGACGGTATAGGATGCATATTGCAGGATATACCTCAAATGTATATGTAATTATCTTTCTAACAAAGACTTTCTTTACCTGAATTAGGATTAACTACAAATAAAAAAATATTAAAAGGCGAATTTTACTAAAAATTGAAATTCAGGTCAATATACTCATCTTTTTCCTGCGCTGATAACTTTTTTTTCTCCATAAGCGTTTTAATATCCTCACTTTTTTACGGATTTTGTTTTAGTGACTGATAAATTTGTGAGGTTTATTGACTGGTTTAAGGAGATGGATGTATTACTAACATTTGAAAGGAATGACGGGCCTTTGACGAGCTTACTGATTATTTGTGATCTGAATCCGGAACTTGAACCGGTCTGGTCTGATACTGATCTCGAATCCGGGTTATTGGAGATCAGATTTACCATTACGGCTGGAGTAATCAATGATTTTATCACTAGTGAATTTGATCCGCTATTATCAGCGACAAAGCGATCTGATCCACTATTACCACCTTTGTATAGATCCGTTCCAATGTTATCTCCGATTGATAGTTCTGATACCTTTGTCTCAATAGGAGTTGCTATTTGAAAATTTGAAGTAGGTTTTGGGATAATCGGTAAAGCAACTTTTAGGAGGCACTCATCAGGATGAGAATTTGCATAGGATAAAGTCTGGCAGGGATTAAGAATGGCTTTAGGGTAAAGCGAATTTCTAATAGGAGTTGGAGTTACAATACAATTCGGGTTGCCTTTTTCCTTGCAGTAGTCACCGCACATCATTATATCAGGGGATCCTTTACAGAGCGTACAGGCCAATGCTCCTGAATTCGCCGGATCCTTACAAAATATGCATTGAGTCCAGTGAGATTTGGCATATGAACTGTCATCACAGAGACCAAGTGATGTTACTGTTGGTATGGGACACCATGGCAGGCTTGGAACAATAGTACAATTACAGGCCATAGATTCAGGATGATCCTTGCAGAAATTAGAGATCGTCGGTGCCGGTGTCGGTTGAATACAATGCGGGTTATTCATACCCGATTGGCCTTTACAATAGTCACCACACCAGAAGGAGTCTGGTTGTCCTTTACAGAAATCACATGCATCTGATCCCGCATGTGCAGGGTCCGGGCAAAATACGCATTGAGTCCAGTGAGAATTGGCATAAGTGGTATCATCACAGAGACCAAGTGACGTTACAGGTGGTATGGGACACCATGGCAGGCTTGGAACAATAGTACAATTACAGGCCATAGATTCAGGATGATCCTTGCAAAAATCCGAGATCGTTGGTGCCGGTGTTGGTTGAATACAATGTGGGTTATTAATACCCAATTGACCTTTACAGTAGTCACCACACCAGAAGGAGTCTGGTTGTCCTTTACAGAAATCACATGCATCCGATCCTGCATGTACAGGGTCCGGGCAAAAGATGCATTGTGTCCAGTGAGAATTAGCATAAGTGGTATCATTACAAAGTCCATCTGTTTCAGGAGTAGAAGTTGTTGGTGGATATGCTGGGAAAATATTCGTTAATGTCTGAGGCTTTTTTAATACTATAGAGGTAGTAACCTTTTTTATTACACCCGTTATGACATGTAGAGGTTCTTTTGTTTTTAGGATTGAAATCCTGGTTATAATATGATTTGGTTTTATCGTTGGTTTTGGTGAAGGAGTTATTGTTACAGGAGGACATTCAGAGAATGCTTTTGAGCAGTCACTCATACAATTATCCCATGCTATGGTTGCATTGGGCCCTCTGGGGGGCGGGTATTGTACATTACAATTATTCTGACAATCCATACATTGGAGTGCATTTATAGATAGTGTAGGATCACCTCCAAAAACCGGGAAACTCATCAAAGAAGTGAATAAAACAAACAAAATTATAGTCCTGCGACTAAACAACGGTATAGGATACATAATGCTGCATTCACCTCGTATATATATAAAATTATCCCTTTAAAAAAACACTTTTTTTGTCCGAAATGAAACTGATTGCAAGCAAAATATTATTAAATGGTAAATTACATAAAAAAATTTAAATTTAGGCGTAGATACAGATTTTTTTTCCTGCGCCGATTGTGTTTTTCCGTAAACCTGATTTTTTACCATAAGCATTTTTAATATCCTCACTTTTTCACGACTTTTGTTTTGGTAACTGATAAATTTGTGAGGTTAATTGACTGGTTAATTGAGGTGGATGTATTACTCACATTTGAAAGGAATGAAGGGCCTTTGATGAGGTTGCTCGTTATTTGTGATCCTGATCCGGAGCTTGAACCGGACTGATCTGATACTGATCTCAAATCCGGGTTATTAGAGATCGGATTTACCATTACGGCAGGAGTAATAAGTGATTTTATCACCAGTGAATTTGATCCGCTATTACCTGCGATAGAACGATCTGTTTCAGTATTCACCGTGGCATGAATAAAACCATCCGAAGCACTATTGTCTACGACAGAGCGATCTGATTTATCATTAACATTGGCATGGATAAAACCACTTTGTCCATTTGGTGTAGTCGGTGGTGCAGAAGGTGTGAAAGTTAAACTAAGAATTGGCGAAATAACTTTTAGGAGACACTCATCAGGATGAGAATTTGCATAAGACAAAGTCTGGCAGGGATTAAGAATGACTTTAGGATAAAGCGAATTACCCGTGGGTGTTGGGGTTACAATACAATTTGGATTGGCGGTTTCCTTGCAGTAGTCACCACACATCATTATTTCAGGTGACTGTTTACAGAGCGTACAGGCTAAAGTTCCTGCATTTGCTGAATTCTTACAAAAAGTGCATTGAGTCCAGTGAGAATTGGCATAAGTGGTATTTTTACAAAGTATATTTGTTTCAGAAGTAGAAGTTGTAGGTATACTTGCAGGAAAAATATTTGATAATGTCAAAGGCTTTTTTAATATTACCAGGGTAGTAAAATTTTTAATCACACCGGTTATGACATGTTGAGGTTCTTTCGTTTTTAGGATTGAAATTCCAGTTATAATATGGATTGGTTTTGTTGTCGGTTTTGGTGAAGGTGGTATTGTCACAGGGGGACAGCCTGGGAAAGCTTTTGCACAATCATTAATACAAGTACCCCATGTAACCCAGGCAAAATAATTAGATTCTGTTGGAAGTGGATATTGTGCATTACAATTTTTCTGACAGTCCATGCATTGGAGTGCATCAGGAGAGAGTGTTGGATTATCTCCGAAAACTGGTATACTCACCATACAAATGAGTAAAATAAATAAAATTATGGTCCTGGGACTAAACGAGGGCATAGGATTCATAAACTCGGATAATACTTAAACATATATATAGTTATCTAATAAGTTTGTAATTCTTAACCGTGAATAGAATATATTATATAAAAAGTAAGGTTAAAGTATAGATTATCTGAATATTTTATTAATTTTTTGGAATTCCAAATCAATAAAACAAATTTTTTCCCAGCGCTGCTGTTATTAATCATATACAACTGCGGTATAATATAGTAACATTATTTAGATGAATCTGATCTTGTTAAAAGGGATAATGAAATCTTTTTGTAAAGATAATAAATACAGGACAGACTGGTTTAAATGAATTATACCTATATTTTTGGTCATAAAGAACCCGATACAGATAGTATTGCGAGTGCTATTGGATATGCCACGTTTCTAAATAAATCAGAACCCGGTAGTTTTATAGCAGCGAGTTGCGGTGCCCTGAATCCAGAGACAAAGTATGTACTTTCCAGGTTTGGAATCCCAAAACCGGAGTTTATTTCTTCAGTCGAACCTAAACTTTCAGATATAACCTATAAACCTGTATTTGCCCAGGAACAAGACGTGCCGACCGTGGACATTGCTACACAAATGGCAAAAGAGGGTATAAGAAACGTTGTAATAACGGATTCTCTGGGTAAGCCGGTAGGAATAATAGGCGAACATGCACTTGCACGTGCGTACATAGAAAAAGTTCATCTTGCCGAACTCGCGGTAACTCCTATAGCGGTTGAGACACTTGCCAGGATTCTTGAGGCACGTATCATTGTATCTGCCCATGAAACCCTGGAAGGTCGTGTTTATATCGCAATTGATGCTCTTCACGTTACGCTCGGGAAAATGACAAAGAAAGATATTGCAGTTGTAGGGGATAACGAACCTGCCCAGCTCGCATTGATATCGGCCGGGATTGCGTGTCTCATTATAGCCGGAGGGGCTCCGGTAGGAGAGAGACTTGCAAAAGCTGCTGAAAAGCAAGTTGTTTCAGTACTTGCAACAGATCTTGATGCTTTTATAGTTGGTAGGATGATTAACCTTTCCCTCCCGGCCGGCGAAATAATGGAGAAAAATGTACCTGTGCTTACATTATCAGACTCGGTAATTTATGCAAGAAAGGTTGTTTCTGGTTCTAAGTTTCGTGCAGCCTGTGTTGTTTCTGAGGAGGGTAAACTTGCCGGAGTACTTACAAGGACCACTCTTCTCAATGATGTCAGAAAGTCTGTCATACTACTTGATCATAATGAGGCTTCACAGGCCGTAAATGGAATTCTAGAAGCGGATGTAGTTGAAATAATTGACCATCACAGGATTGCTCCCGTAACAACCCTGAAACCGATAAAATTTTTGAATGATCCTGTTGGAGCTACTTCAACAATCATTGCTATGAAATATCGGGAATCAGGAATTATACCCTCCAAAAGTATAGCGGGATTGCTGCTTTCCGGGATTCTTTCAGACACCCTTGCCCTTCGGATGTCAACCACAACACAAAAGGATATAAAAACTGTAGAATATCTAGTAGAGATATCGGGTGAAGATCCTGATGAATTGGGTATTTCTCTTTTAAAGGAAGGGATGGCTCTATCTGAATTTAGCCTCCATGATCTTTTAACCCGGGATAAAAAAGAGTTCGATCTCCAGGGACTTAAGGTAATAATTTCACAAGTTATGACTCCCTCTTTTTCATGGAACCGGGAACGAAATGAAGAAATTAAAGAAGAAATGTCAAAAATTTTGTCAGATAAAGGAGTTTCACTTTTTATAACGCTCTTTACCAATGTTCTTGAAAATTCAAGCGAAATTTATGGTGTTGGTTACACTGAATTAACTAAAGAATTATTTGGAGAAGAGATGCCGGTCAGGTTTGAAGGAGTAATGTCAAGGAAAAAAGATTTCCTACCCTGGCTTGGAAAAAAGATAAGGGAAATTGAGGTATCTCATCCTTAAAAATCTATTAGTCCCGGATTGACTACACAATTTCTATATCGGTAAACCAGATAACATAACTTTATATTGAACTAAAAATACCCTTTAGATATGAAATTGACTATCAATTTTTATAATATTAAATCACTTTTACTCATTTCGTTCTTGATTTTTATATTTCCAGTTATTGCCACGGTGAGTACCGACAAAATGAGTACAATGAAAAACATATCCAATAATTTCAACCTGAATTCAAACAAGACACTATGTCCAGGATTTGCTATTGAAACTGAACCGTTACATCCGATGGCCGGAGGTAATGTTAAATTTATTCCAGTTTATGACAGTAAGGAAAAAATACAATCTATTACCTGGAATTTTGGAGATGGTTCGACTTCACAATCTTTCCAGCCCTTTCACAAGTATAAGGAATCAAAGAATTATAGTGTATCTGCAACCATTAAATTGAAAAGTCGACTTTCCTGCAATTATTCTTCATTACTTCCATTAGATCTTGAACCTGGGGACCTCCTGTTTGTCAGGAATTCACTATCAAATGTAATACCAGGAGAATGGTCTCATATCGGAATTTATGTAGGAAATGAAACTGTTGTTGAGGCGTTACCTCTTGGAGTCACTTATACTTCTCTATCCAACTGGTATTATCCGGACATGACCTGGGTTCAAGTTAAAAGAGTTAGTACATCACAGACAGTAATTGATAAAGCAGTTAGTTTTGCAGAAAATATTGCGGATACCCATGCATCATATGATTATAAATGGTTAAATCCACTGGAAACCGGGAAACAGACAAATGGAAATTCATGGTATTGCAGCGAACTTGTATGGGCTGCATATCTCACCGCGAGTAATGGCACAATTGATCTAGACTCAGGCACTTACAAACCAAAAGGAAATCTGGGTATTTTTATGAATGGCAGAGACCCGGTCACACCTTCTGAGATTTATGATTCACCTTGGCTGATTTCAATAGGTGAGCATAAAGAATACCGGCCAAACCCAAATAATTTCATCTTTCTTTCTTAAAAAATTTATAACATATAAAATAGGGCGACAACATCGCCATAATCCGCCCTTCCATTTTTGTTGTAATCAAAATACCAGACCGGTTCATTAAGGCTTATCCAGTCTATGAACCTGAAATACAGAACAACATCTCCAAAGTCATGTATTCCATTACCATTCAGGTCCCGGTACAATGAATCAGAATCGATTGAACGTGATGAATTCGTAACATCCGGGAGTGGCAGTATTATTGGCGAGGTGGGTGTAGTTTCAGGTGTCATTGTTGTCGTAGTTGTAGGAGTGACCTCAATCGTTGGGGTTGGGAGAGTTGTAAAAACAGTTTCAGTCGGGGTAAAAGAGGTAGTCTGAGTAATTATGGGTGTTGTTACTGTTGAAGTTGATGTAATGAACGGAGTGGTTGTTGAGGGTTTAAGTGTCATTATTGCTGATAATGTTGAGGTTTCACCAGGATTGACGTTGATGTTCGCAGTATAATCGTTATATAGTGTTTTTGTTAGTCTTACAATATGACTGCCCATTGAAATTCTGGTTAGAGTAAAAGGAGTTATATACCCAGTATAGACTGAATCAAGAAATATGGAAGCTCCTGAAGGAATTGAACTTATTGAGATAGAACCAGTATCCTGGGAAATTGTGAAAGCCTTAATACAGACATTTCCATTTGTTCTTATATTTGAATAATCAGCCCATAAATCCCCGTTTGAACTAACATAACTTTGACCAGAAGAAGAGGTTACTCCACTGGAGTATCCAGAAATCGGGAATTCCACCGCACCACCATAATTGTACCCTGGTGAAATAAGTCTCAAAACAACTGAAAATTTTTGATCTTTTGATAATGAAGCGGGTGTAAATGTTACAGTATGATATCCGGGGACTCCAATAGTACCACTTGAAGTTGCAATTAGTGTTCCCGATGTCGGGGTTGATGTCACACCACTATAAATTTGTACCAAGTACTGTGTATCCGGTACCAGTGTATAAAACCCGGTGGCTGATATCTTTTCATCTGCTTTTGACTGAAAGATATTTGCCATCCATATAGAATCGCTCCCAATTGTTCCAATTGAACCGACAAAACCGAGAGGGTCATATTGGTAAACCCTTGCATAGTTGTCAACAGATTCTGCGTTTTCAAATACACCAAGTTCGTCAAATCCTAAAACGGTATCATAGTAAGAGACCCAGAAATAACCCTGATTTCCATCCGGCCATGTAGTACCCCAGCTATTTTTACATAGATATGCACCATTCCCCGAAGGTCCATAAGTAAAGTTATTTTTACTAAAATTGTCATTCCACCCTACAATTGTTATCTCATGGTTGGCTTTAGCCTGATAAGGGTAATAATATGCAGCCTGCAAACTGTTGATAAAAGCCTCGTTATAGTAAAAACTTCCGGTTACTCCTCCATACGTCATGATTGCCTGCTTAATTCCGGAATTATCAAGGGCACTTTCTTTTTCCGGAATAAAGAGTACTTCCTGAATATGTTTTACAGGTGAAAGTCCTGAGGGTGATGAACCTGATGACGGGTTATATGGGTCCGATGATTCAAGAACCGGCCCATCATACCTGGTGAGGTAGGCAGTGGACATTAAAATATTACCGCCTTTACAGGGACCATAGTCAAATCCATTTAAATTTTTAAGGTTATTTTCAGAAAAATCAGTAATTTCACCTGGTTTTAAATATGATTCCAGTGAACCGTATGTGCCAAACGCCCAGCAATCACCGCAGTTTCCCTGATCTTTAACAGGGGTTACCTGGTTATAATCCCTTAAATCATAAGATGAAGGAAAACTTTCAGTTTCCATTTGCTCTGTCCCAACTCCCTTGAAAATGCTAGAGTTAACGGGCGATGGGATGTATCCAAGAGGAACACCTTCATCAGCAATATTATTTCCATTAATTGAATTGTATTCCAGAAACGCAGGGTTAATGGGAGCTTCCACAACTGACTGGTTTTCCTGAGGCAAAGCTGAAGTAATCAGACAAAATAAAATTAAAATCAAGGTAATAATTAAGATAAGAGGATAATTTAACCGGGAAAAAATTTTTACTATTGATAATTCTCTAGTTAAATAGCAGTACACACCCCTCTTTAGGTAATTCTAACAGATAAGATTTACTGTCATTTCCCAATGATTATACTCTTTGTTTCAGTATACTCATAAATTGAGTTCCTGCCATTTTCACGTCCGATACCGCTTTCCTTTATACCGCCAAAAGGAACATCCGGTGGAATCGTAAGGTGCTTGTTAATCCAGATGACACCTGTTTTTACATCGGATGAAAATCTCCTTGCAACATTCATGTCATGCGTCCATATGGAAGCACCAAGTCCAAATGGGGTATTATTCGCCTGTTTCACTGCAGTATCGATGTCCTCAACTGTCGCAACGGGCAGAAGCGGACCGAATACTTCTTCTCTAAAAGGTCTTGCATCATCCGGAATGTCAGATATTAGTGTTGGCAACAGGAAAGCCCCATTCGTGATTACTGGATCTTCTGGTCTTTTTCCACCTGTAATGAGTGTTCCTTCCCCCTTTTCCAAAGTACTTCTAATAACATCTTCAACTTTGGATCTTTGACTTACGTTGATCAATGGCCCCATATCTGTTTCCACAGACCGTCCATCACCAATTTTAAGTTTTTCAATTTTATTCTTTAATTCACCGATGAAAGTATCCTTTATTGATTCGTGAAGATAAAGGCGTTTTACAGCGAGACATGCCTGACCGCAATTATAAAATCTTCCACGCAGCGCACCATCTGTAGCTTTGTTAATATCAGCATCTTTCCATACTACCATAGCATCTGAGCCACCAAGTTCAAGAGTGATATGTTTCATGGACTCTGCTGCATCCATTCTTACGCTTCTCCCGTTTTGTGAGTCCCCTGTAAATGTAACTTTACGGATTCTGGGATGCCTGACAATAGCTCTTCCGGCTTCTTCACCATTTCCTGTAACAATGTTAAGAACACCGTGTGGAAGTCCTGCATTTTCAAATGAATCATAAAGTTTGAGTACTGTTAAAGGAGCGGCAATTGCAGGCTTTAATACAAGAGTATTCCCCATAAGAAGGGCGGGAGCGGTTTTCCATCCCATAAGAATGGCAGGAACATTCCAGGGGATTATCGCACCACATACTCCAATTGGTTCCCGGTTGACAATACAATCACCAATAGGACCCAGTGAGAATGACTCTCCAATATTAGATGATGCAAGACTACAGTAATATTCAAGTATATTGGCAAATCCTCTGATTTCATCAATTGATTCACGTATAGGCTTTCCTACTTCAATTGTAAGGAGAAGTGCAATTTCCTTGTGATTTTTTCTTACTTCTTCGGCTACATGGAATAGGATCTTCCCTCTTTCCCTGCATTGTTTCTCACTCCACTTGGGAAGAGCGTTTTCTGCAGATTCTACTGCAATATTTACATCTTCAGAGGTACCCAGTGGGATAGTATCAATAAAATCTCCATTTGCCGGGTTGTTAACTGGAATAGATCTTCCTGAAACAGAATCCCTTCTTTCCCCTCCTATTATCATTTTCATGAAGAGATCTCGATTTTCAGAATAATAATATCTGTCGAAAAATGATTATTGGAGAGGTTATTAATTATTTATTGAATCTTGTTCTCAGCAAATACCTTGCAAGTCCTTCTATTCCCTTTGAGAAATTATCTAATGGCTCTTTTTCTATGAATAGCGCATCTCTGTGAGACATCTGTTGATAATATGCGAGCTTTTGGGAATATAGAAACGCCTCGCGATAAAATTCCAATGTTGTATCCTTTGATACAGGGTAAGTCGCGCAATTTGCAACAAGATGGTCAAGGCGAGGATTCTGTAAAAGGGAGAGTAATTTGTCTGTAAGGAGATTGTCTTCCATATCTTTCGACACTTCCCTGTCACGAAGCTTCACATTTGTCAATACTACAAGTTTTTTTGGAATATCAATGATATTCGCATCATTAACAATACATATAAGGTTCTGAAGTTCAAGGTCATTAATTCTCGTGATTATCAGTAGAAAATCAGTTATTGCAAGCCAGACATCATTAATTTCTTCAAAACTTGGATGAGTGTCTATTATTACAAGATCTATTTTATCTTTTTTCATCTGGCTATAGATTGAAAGAGGAATCTTTGAAAGAATCTGAGGTCCTTCATTCAATTGTTGCTTAACAAGAAACCTTATCTTTTTATCATCTCTTCCGGCGGGCGTAAGATAAACCGGAGCACTATTTGTATCTTTATTAGGTTTAAGAATCTGATAACTTGGTATTTCTATTGAGTTAATTTCAGTAAGATAATTTGAAAATGTTCTTTCCCCTTCATAAAAACCAAAGATAATATCCTGAGCCGGTGCAAATGTATTTGAATCAATTATCCAGATCTTCTTCCCAAGAAAAGAGAGATAAAATGCAAGATTTGCAGCAATTTCACTTTTACCGGTTCCTGTTCCGGGAGAGTAGACAACAATAATTCTGTTTCGTAATTCATTCATCCAGTCTTCGCTCATTCATGCCTCTTTGCCTTCTTTTTTTAATATTGCCTTATAATAGATCTCATGCCCAATCCTCTCTTTTTCTGCGAGTTCCATAAGGACAAGAGTGTTCAGGTAAGTTGAAACAGTGCTCCTGTGACGGTTGAGTTCTCTTGAAAGTTCTTCAGACGTTATTCCGGCCGGATGCCTGAAAAGTGCAATCCAGGCACTCTTTAACTTTGCATCACTAATACCGATATCGGGTATCGGGTCAACTCCGGTTCTCTCAACTGATTCAATTGAGTTTGATAGTTCAGTCTTTGCTTCGCGCAATACTGAGTTTGACTCCTCTAAAAGAACATTAAAACGATAGTTATTATCACGGTGGTAATTCTCAAAGTTGGAGATGATACCTTCCAGTTTTATTATAAGTTCGCGTATCTTTCTGACCTCATGGACAAGGGATGTTGATGACATCTTTTATAACCTGACCTTTTTGTTGGAAAGTTAATAAATTTTACCTTGCGTTGTCTTTCCCAACAGTTTCATTTAATTACTTCTGAAATATACACAAAATATTACTAATTGTTCAACATCCAACAGTATAAATAGTATTACAGGTAAATACACTAAATGGCGGTGCAGAAGGAGAACTTCCGGGGGGCCGTTCACTCCTGCCAACCGTAAGAAGAAGAGAGTCAGATGAATGTGTCTCTGGTGGAATTAAACTGTGATAACATTGGGGAGATAATTGAAATAATCAATATATGGAGAGAAGAGAGGTTGAATCAATCCCTGGATTGTCAGGTTTACAGAGTTAAATCGCCAGATAAAATTCAATTGACCGCCGCCATTGTCGTATAATTTTTCCCTGATTTCGAAGAGTGCAGGGATAAAGGATATTAAAAGAAGGATAGTGCTAATAAAATCATAGAAAAATCTGCAAATCAGAGCGACTTTGCCGCCATCTCAACATCTTCTTCTTTAATTGTCTTTCTTCCGGCATGGATTGCAAGTTTGTTTGCAGAAGATGAAAGTGCTGCTATATAACCTTCAGTCTTTATAAGAATCGCTGCTGCTGCATCATTTCCTACTCTTTCTGCGCCATTCTTTTTTGCAATTCTGATAACTGCTGCAACTGGTAAGTCTGCCATTTTTTTACCTCAGATGATGATTGTCGAAAAAATATAAAAATATTCCCTATTTATTCTCAATTTCGATATATTTATTCAACATACTTAATTAAATGCGCTTAATTAGTCCCTGGCGTTTCTAATTGTTGTCGCCATAATAAAATTAGTACTCACTTTTTCTTTTGTGAGGTGAATATATCAGTATAATGGTACTTGAAGAAGAAATTCAATTTCCCGATGAAGAAGCGGCTGATGATTTTATTAAATTCATGCACAAAAAGGGTTTTTCTGCTAAAAAAAGAGTTTCGTTTCAATTTTATCAGGAAAGTGTCGTCATGGGTGTTGCTGATGACCTCATTACCTGGCTGGAAGAGGAGATACAAAATATAGATGAGAATGAAGAAAACACAGATAATCCTTTACTTTCTGAATCACTGGAAGATGATGATTCAATCGAAGAAGAAATTGATAGTAGTGATGAGGATGATTACAATCACTTATTCAATAAAACTGAATTTTCCCGTCTTTTAGAACTTATTCGCTATAATAAGGACTTAATTTCAGAATGCTTCCAAAATTACACTACTGGTGATGAAATCCCAAAAATAAATTCTGAAGAATTGTTGTCGGAATTCCGCGAATCTATTGCAGAACACGGAACATATTTGCCTGAACATAAAGTAGGGGTTCATAAAATAAAAGATCACTTTGCATTACATTTTCTTCTTTCAGAAAATGATCTCCTGGAAGAAAAAGAAGAGAAACTTTTTTTGAAAAAGGTTATTGAACCGGGTCAGTTTCACATGGAAATGCCAGCTTCACTCCCCAATCCTTCCCTCAAAAGCGCAGCAGACAGGAATGTTACTATAAAAGAAATTATATCAACGGATCAACAGTATATTATTCGAATTGAACCAGATATTGTTTTATTCCCTGATTTACAGGAATTACTCGACTGGTTTATGGAAAATGATCTTGAAGAGGAGTCAATCAATAATTTTCTTACTGAAATGATATTCAAGCAGACAATTGTTGAAGAATTAATAAAATTCACAAAAGAGAAGAAAAAAACTTCGAAAGATGAAATAATTAATAAATTTATGAGTTTTGATTTAGAAGCGGACAATTACTGTCACATTCAGACTTTTGAACTCAGCGCAGAATTTCTTATTGAAGTAATAAACGATCTAAACAAAATTCACGTTCTTGAGGGAAAAGACAAAAAAATTCGGTGTGTTATTTGAATTATCTGATATTGAAAAGAGATAATTAAAATTTTATTAACACAACCGATCATATTTTGTACTGGTTCGTACTACAAGATTGTATGCGAACTCTTCTTTGTATCCTTATTGTAATTCTTATCGTACTTTCCGGGTGTGTTGGTACCAAACAATCAGTCTCTCCTTCCCAATCATCCGGGTCTGCTGATTACAATAGTTTCTCTCCGACAACGAAAGAACTATCCGGTGTGGGAACTTCTGGGTCCACTAACGATGAATCCAGTACTCATGGTCCATCTGTAAGTCCGGATCAGAAGGTAGTGATTACAGATGACATGCATATTGAGGTAAGTAATGCAACAGAGGCACTGGAAAAAATCCGCAATATTGCAAATGAGCATAATGGTTACCTCTCCACATCTGCTATTTCTATGTCAGATGCAAACCGGAGAACGGGTTCAGCAGTAGTGCGAATTCCTTCTCACGAATATAGTACAGCCAGGGCCTCTCTATTTGGGACAGGCAGGGTATTATCAGAAAATGAAAAAGCAGATGATGTAACCCTGGAATATGTTGATTTGGATGCCTCAATTAATTCCTTAAAAAACCAGATTTCTACATATAACAGGATAATGCTTAATGCAAGTGCAGTTGAGGACGTGCTTAAAGTCCAAAACGAACTCGACAGAGTTCAGATGGAACTGGACAGGGAAACCGGCAAAATGAATTATCTGAAAAACAGGATCTCTTTTGCGACGCTCAATGTAAATTTTGAAGAGCCATTGCCGATTGGAACAACCGGGGGTCCTGGATTTTCTGAAGTCCTTAATACAGCGGTTCAGGGGTTTATCCAGATGGTCCAGATGATAATTATTGCGTTCTTTACTCTCCTGCCCTTAATTATTCTTGGAATTCTTGGCTATATTGTATACCGGTATTGGAAGAAAAGGAGTATCTGATTATTCGTTTTTACTACAAAAGAGGCCAATATTTTTTAATTTCCTCATTAATTTCTGAATTGTTTTCTGTTAACCGTTTTAATTTTTTTATTGCTAAAAGAGATTCGTCATTCCTGTCAAGGTAATGAAGATATTTTGCCTTATATAACCAGAAAAAAGGATCATCTGGTTCTATCTTTGTAAGCATTTCCGCTGAACGCAAGGCGTTTTCAATTTCTCCTCCGGATTCGTATAACCTCCTTCTTCCATCCCAGCCTTCAACTGAAGATATGTATAATGAAGTGGCCTTTTCAAATGCTTCGAGAGCCTGAGTTTCATTACACTGGCTTTCAAGGATCTTTCCTTTTAATATCCATGCCTCATGATAATCAGGTGTTATTTTCAGGGCCTCGTTGCATGAAAAAAGTGATTCTTCTTTTAAACCCGTTGAAAACAGTAAATTTGCCTTTTCATATTGTAACTCGGCATCATCCGGCCGGAATCCGATTATTTCATCATATGTATGAATTGCATCCTCAATGTAACCTAGTTTTATTTCAAGTCTTACACGTGAAGACCAGGCATCAGATTTATCTGGAGAGATTTGAATAGACCGTTTTACTGCATCCAGGGCTTCTGAATATTTTCCGAGTTCCTCAAGCGCGCAACATTTACTAAACCACATCGTGTCGTCATCAGGAGAGAGCGCAATAGCACTGTCAAAACATTCCATTGACTCGCCCGGCCTTCCCATCCGTAAAAGAGCCCACCCCTTTCCTAAATATCCCTGGGAATTTTCTGGATGATTTATTATAATATCATTATATGCTGAGAGCGCATCGTCAAATTCGCCCTGATAAACGAGAACTGAACCTATATTCAACCAGGCCTCTGTTGAATCCGGATCTATTTCAACAGCTTTTCTAAAGCAATCAAGGGCTTCTCTGTCAGACAGAAGAAGCAAAAGAAGTCTTCCTTTAGCCGTCCAGGCTTTGGAATATAAAGGATCTATCTCAATAGCTCTTTCAAACGACGCTATTGCGTCGAGAAACTCCTTCTCTTCTGCAAACCTGTTACCCATATTGTAATATTCTTCTGCACGTTCTCCAGACATCATATTTTATTTCACTTTGAGTATAAAAAATACTAGAGGAAATTATTGTATGCCACACTGGACAAATAGCCTGAGTACAAAACTTACTGCCAGTTTTATAATACTGATTTTGGTTATTTCAGGTCTTTCCGTTTTTTTTACATATGGAAGTACAAAAGATGCACTTAAACAATCTATACGCGAAGACCTGATGTCAGTATCCGGGGTTATTGCTACACAGGTTAACATTACAAGTCTTCAGACATTGAAACCCGGTGACGAGGGGAATCCTGAATACCTGTCTATTGTTAATTCACTAGTGAAGATGCGTTCGATGAATACGCACATAATTAACACATATGTGATAGCTCTTGATTCAAACTCTACCATGCGTTTTCTTGTTGACGATGCATATTTAGAGACCCCTACTGATATAGGCTTTATTGGTGACGTTTATAATTCTAGTGATGAAACTCAGATAATTGCAGCACTAAAAGAACCGACAGCATCGAATGAATTTTACACAGACAAATGGGGTACATTCATGTCTGGATATGCACCAATCAGGGATTCAAATAATAAAACCGTTGCAATTCTTGGTGTTGATATGAATGCCGATGCTGTAATTCAAAGACAAAATTACATTGGATATACGGTATTTCTCCTAATCCTTCTTTCAATAATTATTGCGGGCGTTGTAGTTCTTATCTTTTCACGGACTATAATTCGTGATATTAAGAAACTCAATGCCGGAGCAGACAAGATAAGCCATGGTGACACTGACGTTATAATAGACGTAAAACGCAGTGACGAAATAGGTGAACTTGCAGACTCTTTCTCCAGAATGGTTGCAAGCCTGAAAATCATGATGGGAATAGGAGAAGAGAAGAAATAATTTTTTTTTGAGGGATTGATTATGAGTACTTTATCAGAGAAGGTTCTTACCATTTCAACTGATTATCTAGGTCCGGCATCGAAAGTATTCCTTGAACGTCAGACAAACGCTCATATGAACGGACTGAAATTTGAAGATCTAAAAAGTGGGAACATTCCTGAACTTGTAAAGTGGATACGCATATCTGCAAACCTTTTGATAGGGAAAGAAAGAGCAGAAGAATTTGCTGATAAAATCAGTAAAGTGGGATAATTAGAAGGAGTCAGTCCAAGGAGAATGCATAGTTAAAAAGATATCTCATTTTAGTCACAATATATTTATGATATACTGTCAAACTAAGTGAGAGCTAATATCTTATCATTATAATACAACAATTGGAATGGTCAGATATAAAAGCTGTCAAAATAGTCCCGGTAGGGTAGTGGACATCCTAGAAGCCTGCGGAGCTTTTGACCCGGGTTCAAGTCCCGGCCGGGACGCTATTTATTTAAATTTAAAAATATCCTTTTCTAGTTTATTTCAAATAAAAAATTTAAATAAACAATCAGTAAATCCCTATATTAAAACTACTAATAATTAATATTAAAACTACTAATAATTAATATTAAAACGCCCTGAAAAATCCATTATCAGGAGACAGGGAGATGATTTTATTTCCATAAAACTCACAACGACTCTAATAATCTCAGGACTTTTTATTTTAGTTCTCTTTTCCGGTTGCTTGACCTCTACTGGAAACCAACCGATTGCAGTCCAGAATATGAATATAACAACATCGGGAACCGGGCTAAACAAACTATCCACAATTATCCCTCAATTCGATGCCTATGCAGAGCAGACTTTTAATAGAAGTAGCGTCCCGGGGATGGCCATTGTCATAGTAAAGAACGATACGGTCATTTATCTACGTTGCTTTGGGGTGAAGAATATCACTACACAGGAGCCAGTTACGCCAGATACCAGGTTCCAGCTCGCGTCTATCTCGAAATCCTTCACAACTGCGACAATCGCATCCATGGTAGGGAACGGCGAACTCTCATGGGATGACCGGGTTGCATCCATTTACCCCGGCTTCCGGCTATCAGACTCATGGATAACAGAACATAGCACATTTCGTGACCTCCTTTCCCACCGGACCGGGCTTCCGGAATACACCGGTGATGAACTCCAGGATCTTGAGTACAACCGTTCGGAGATTATAAGCCGCCTCCGCTATGTGAATCTGACTGGAGACTTCCGCTCATCATATGCATACGCAAACATCGATGTCACATCGGCAGCAGAGGCAGCCGCCAGGCGCGCTGGAAAACCTTGGGAGGATCTAGTTAAAGAACGGATCTTTATACCGGTCGGAATGAAAAACACGAGCGCCCGATTCGCTGAATTTGCTTTAGCTAAAGACCATGCTGATACCTACTCCGTAACAAATGGGACAGCAGTGACCGAGCCGTTCATAAATGATGATGTAAACAGCCCTGCAGGGGGGGTGAGCTCAACGATTAACGACATGGCCAGGTATGCCCGATTCCAGGTGAATGAGGGAATGATAGATGGAAGCCAGGTAATCGCAGCCGATGCTTTGAAAGAGACACATAAACCTCATGTTATTGAGAAATCTACAAATTCAAGTATTGTTACTTACGGCCTCGGGTGGGAAATTACCGCAGAGAACGGAATGGTCCGTGTTGGACACGGTGGAGACCTGACAAGTGGCGTGTCCACGTATATCTTACTCTATCCTGATGAAAAGATGGCTATTGTAGTCCTAACAAACGGGTTTCCGGCAGGGCACATCCTTAAAAGGGCTATTACGAATGGATGGAATGATCTGTATTTTTCCGGAGCCGTCCGAAAGGACTGGTACAGCCAACTGGAGGACGAAATTAATGCTGCATTAAAACCAGGGAGTTCGGTATCAGGTCCCATTAAACCGCTCCCACCTGCGTCAGAAGCAGCAAAGCCGTCCCGGCCCCTTACAGCTTATACCGGAACATACACGCAGGATTACTATGGAATTGTTCAGGTTACAACAAATAGTACAGGACTGCAGGTGTACCTTGGTCACAGCATGAATCCCATGATCCTAGTCCCTTATGAAGGGGATACATTCCTTGATACGGGGACGAAAACTGGTGTAAATTTCATAATCGGCAGCGATGGAACCGCAAAGAGCGTCAGATTCTCCCATCTCGACCTACCTGGAAGGAACGGGACATTTGTTCGTATTATATCCTGACTTTTCTCTTTTTTTTGGAATTAATCAACTCGATCTAACAATTATTTATAAAGATACCTTGTTATAAAATAATTCTGGTTATTACTCCATGTATCTTTTCTGATGGGAGTGAGTAAAACTGTACGAAAGGTGGAGATAGTCTTTTCATGACGCCATAAATCTTCCAGATTATCCTGTCACTAACAATATTTTCCATACCATAAAAGATGGTCTTCTCATTAATCCCTCTCTCTCTTATTAGTGATTCAATATCGATAATCTCCATATAACCAATATCAATAATAAGTAGATAAAGACCTTCTGCACATTCTTCCTTATACTGCGTCTTTAACCCAAAAGGATAGTCCCGTATCCGTATTGAGACAAAAATATTTTGTTCATATATTATTTCGTTCTCAAAGAAGATCTGTGTTACATAGGGTGAGACATATTTTGGATCTGAAATAAAATAAAGTGCTGCTCCTGATATTTTATTAAGTTTTGAGTAACCCTCCCGATATTGAGGTAAAAACTGATCCAGTGGTATTGGTGAAAGGCTTGACCGGAGTTTTTCCTGCCCGCGTGTGAAAATTATTATTATAAAAAATGGGACCGATGCAAGCAGAAAGGACCAATACGCACCATGAGGCAATTTGGTAAGGGATGCAATAAAGAATGTGGCATCAAATATAATCAGACCTACTGATATGAGGAATTTCAAGGATTCTTTTTTCAACAAAAATATTACCATGAGCATTATTGCAGAGATTGTTATATTTCCGGCAACAGCAACTCCATACGCAGCGGCGAGATTTTCTGATGTTTTAAATGCCACCATAATGATCAAAACCGCAGCAAGTAACAGCCAGTTAACACCATCAATATAAATCTGGGACATTAGGTCGGACGATGTAAACTGTATCTTCATTTTTGGAAGGATTCGTGTAGTCACAGCCTGGTAAACAACTGCAAACATTCCGCTAATCATTGCCTGCGACGCGATTATGGTCGCACCTATACTAAGGATAAGAAAAGGAATGTAAAGTGGCCCTGTCATTGATGCTACCATGTGAAACAGGACGGTCCCCATCGGGCCATGGTTGAGGACATAAGCCCCTTGGCCGAGATAACTGAGCATTAATGAAGGGAAAACAAAATACCAGCCTTTAACGATTGGATCGCGCCCAAGCTGTCCCATATCTGCATATAACGCTTCACCACCAGTAAAACAGAGAATAACTGCCGAAAGCACAAATAACGCCTGAAAACCATTTTCTAAAAGAAATGTTATTGCATAATATGGATTTAATGATAAAAGGACCTGAGGTGCATGCGAAATAGAAATTATCCCTGTGACGGCAAGGCAAAGGAACCAGACGAACATCACTGGACCAAAAGCCCATGCAATATTTTCTGTCCCTCTTTTCTGGAAGAAGAATAAAACAATTGCAATAATGGCAGCAATAATGAGAAGAGATCCGCCACTGATAGATGCAAAACCAGGTACCAGACGAATACCTTCAACTGCAGAGAGAATACTTATTGCGGGAGTAATTACTCCATCCCCTATGAATAACGAGATCCCAATAATTGCAAGAAATCCAATAACAGGGACCAGAGGACCTTCTTTTAATATTGAAAGAAGAATTCCTTTTAAGACAATTATTCCGCCCTCTCCTTTAGTTCCAAGGCTCATAGCGAGCCAGACATACTGGACAGTTATGATAATAAAAAGGCTCCAGAAGATCAATGATAATAAACCGAGAATATTTTCCATTGAGGGCAATAAGAAAAGAAAGATTACACCCAGGGTATAAATCGGGCTTGTTCCGATATCTCCAAAGACAAGTCCCAGAGCTTTTATAATGCGGGATGAAGAGAAACCCGATAACATCCTATCTATTTGATAAACAAAGGCTTATCTCTTTTTTGTTAATGTTGTCAAATCTTACAAATTACAAAAGATAGTAATATTTCAAGTTTACTATTTTTTAGATTTGATTGCATTTTGCATCCGGATCTAGTAAATGATCTCTCAAATGATTTTATTTTATTTTCACTAAAGATTGTTTTACTACTTGCAAGTTCGAACTCAAAGTACAAATGAAACAGATTTTCTTCTTTCAAAGAATAAATTCTGACTTTCTGTGCGCCAGCAGCTTTGCACTCTTCAAAAGTTGCCCTTAACGTGTCGAATAAACGCGACCAGTCCGCTGAAACGATAACATCATTTTCAGGTAATTCATTGATGATCTGAATATCATTAAAGAGGGGAGTTTGTGCTATTCTGGCGAGCAGGAGCGAATTAAATTCTTCTTCATTATCTGAAGCAAGAAGAAGAGATTCATCACTTACTTTTGTCTCGTTTAAAGAGTGAATAAATGAATCAATAAATGCATTAAGCGAACTGCAGCTTTCTATAGTGGGGTCTTCAAAGCCCCTTATTGTCCCGATGAAATCTGATAGAAGTCTTTTTGAACGGGTTATAAGAGATTGATCAAGATATGAACTGCAGGAATCAGCACTAAAAATTTTTTCAAGCTTCTGAAGAATTTGCACCACTTTTAGCACAAGTCGTATATCTGAATTTTCTCCTCTGCTGAATGCAACAGCAAATGTATGAAACTCGGCGAGGACAATATCAATCTTTTCATCTTCAATTATCTGTGATAATTCCAGGGCTTCTTTTGTAAGATCGAGTTTTTCTAAGTCAAATTCAATGGCTAAAAGTCTGCCTCCTATTATAGCAAATAACCTGTCTGCTTCACTTATCACATCAAGAGCGTGATCCTTGGATTTCCCAAGCCGTTCACAATCGAAAGCAGAAACTTCTCCCATGACCTTGACTTCTTTGAGGATATGCTTCATGCCTTTTAGAAAATCAGATTTACTTATTGCAAATCCATGGCCATTGTAGCACATCCCTTCCAGATCGCTCTCGATCAGGTGAATAATAGAAATTATGGATCTTGTAAGATCTTCTTTTTGAAAACCATGAAGGCCAGCAACACCAGGAGCCGTTGAAAACAGGATGTCTCCTGTAAAGAGATCCTTACCTGCCTGAATGATAATGCTGTCAGGAGAATGGCCGGGTGTATGATAAAGAGTTATTTCACAACCTGAAGGAAGAGAAAGAATCTGTTTTGAGAGGTGGTCAGCTTCATTTTCGGTAGGACTTAAGATAATCTTTCCATTATTATTTGAAAGAGAGTAATATGAATTTCCTGGTTTCTTAACCTGATTGGTTTGTGAAAATAAATGGATATCAATTAATCGGGCTTCATATGTCCTTTTAAAGAGATCCCCTATAGTTGGTTTTGTATCACCCGCTTCAATTGCAACAGCTCCCGCTGAATGTGTCGCCCATATCAGGGAGGGGACTTCCTTAAAAAGTTCGCCATTAAGAGCAGAGTAACAATGGTCCATGTGGATATGTGTGGTAATTAAGAGTTTAGGAAGCTCATTTTTATTGTCTAAATCCTGAACTGCAGATTTGATTGAGTTAAGACGGTTCCCGTCAGCGGCTGAGTCTATTATTACAAATTCTTTTCCAGTAAAGATAACAAAAGCATTTGAGGATTCTACATCAGGTTTAGTGATTAAAGGTAACATAATATATTCAGTATCAGTTATCCTGACCCATCCGTCTTTCTCCATAAATTTTTCACTCCTTTTTTAAAATTAAAAGTTCATTGATATTTGTTGTCCTGTGTGAGATCACAATCCTGCAAGATTGAGTGCGGGTTCAAAAAAACTTTTTGTTAATCTGCCACATGGTAGGTCCCTGATAAACGCTACAATTTCACTTCTTCCTTCATTTTGCATCAGATCTGTTGTAACTTGCATGGAAAAACGGGTGCCGTCCCGTCGAATACCATCCATAATTACTGAAAGTGTATTCTTTTTTATTAATGTCTTTACCAGGGTTCCATGATTTTCCCTGAATTTTTCCTCTGCAATATCAAATGAGGTAAGTCCCAGCATCTCTTCTTTGGTATATCCGAATAAATTGCAGGCAGAAATATTGCAGTCAAGAATTTTTCCATCAGGTTCTCCAATTATAATCGGGTCTGATGAAGCCTGAAATAATGCCTTGTATACTTTATCATTCTTTCTTAAAGCACATTCAATTTCCATGCGTTTTGTAATATCCCTTGAAATACCCATCACTTCATTAGTATTTCCATCGTCATCTTTTAATGGAAGCAACATTGTTTCCATCCAGATCTCTCTATCTGGGAACGTGTATTTTCTGCTCTTAAAAAGAGTTTTCCCTGATTCTATTACATCATTAACGCTTGCTTTGAATTGAGCGGCAAGATTTGTGGGGAAGAGATCTTCTAATTTTTTACCTATCAGTTCTTCCGATTTTTTACCATAAACTGTAGCTCCATATTCATTTATAAATGTCAGGACACCTTCGTTATTATGAACAACAATCACATCTTTCGCTGATTCTACAAGTGCCCTGTACATTTTCTCCTTGTTTTTCAGTTTTTGTTTTGCTTCGTAATATCCTATCGACTCAATTGCGGAATGTATTATCTGAGCATATAATGATGCAGTATCCATATCTTTATTAAAATAAGCTGTTACACCTTCATGAATTGCCTGAATTGCTATCTCTTCAGAACGTTTTCCTGAGAGGAGCAGAAAGGGAAATTCTTTATCTGATTCACGAACAAAATGTAGAAGTTCGAGACCATTCATCCCATTCATGTCAAAATCAGAAATTATCAAATTGAAACCTTTTTTTTGGAATAAAAGAAATGCCTCTTTTCCTGAAGTGGCAAACTGTATATTCTTTATTCCAGCTTTTCCGAAAAAAAATTTTGCAAAATCATAGATTGCCGGGTCGTCATCAACAACTAAAATATTTATCCTGGAATAATCTGATTCCTTGATCATTTGCTTAACATTACTTTAGTGACTGACAAAAATAATCTTATCTAATTTATCCGGACGGTTTTGAAATTTCTATATCCGAAGATTTAGTCTAAAAAAAAATTGTCTTGATTTATTTATCTGCATATTTACAGTTTTCTCTATATTTTCCAAAATTGTCAACAGTAATCTTAATATCTTTTCTATTTGATTATTATTGATATATTATGAAAAAAATACTGGTTCTCATTTCACTCTGCCTTATAGCAACGCTATTTCTTGCAGGGTGTACAAGTAACGTAAATCAGGTTAAAACTCTCCCCACAAACCAGGCAACGAGCACATTAGTCCAGGCAACAATCCCTGCGAGCCAGCCTACTGAAAATCTATCAGTTCCGCCAGTTACGAGCAACGCATCATCATTTGGAACAGGGAAGGATGATGCAAAATTTATTGAAACACTTAAATCACAGATAGAAAACATAAGAACAATATTTGACCAGTTTTCTGCCAAAATGTCAGCCAAAGATATGTCAGGAGCCCAAGACGCCCTTACACAACTTCAGACCGATGTAATCTCACAAAAGTCTGTTGTAATGGCAATGCAGGTATCTCCAGCTCTTCAACCTGTACAACAAAATTATGGAAAAGCAATTGATTCACTCCAGGTAATAATTGATAACTCACAAAAAGCAATAAGTGCAGCAATGAATGGTCAGCAAGCTGATGCAGATGCAGCATATGCAAAGATTCAGGAGGCTACACCCGGATATGAGGCAAATATGAAAGCACTTGCTGAATCTCTTCTAAAATCTGCCGGAAGTTAAATCTAATTAACTTTTTTGCAGATTTTCGTTTTTTATTGTACTAATAAGTAAGATTATATAGTGAAAACGGTATTAGAAATTTATGAGCCAACGAAAAATCAAAGCTTTTTGTTTGGCATGTGCCATAGTAGGATTTTTTCTTATTTTCTGTCAAACATATGCATTACCTGTAAATATCACAGCACCGCCCGGTATGATTTTAAGACTTGTTTTTATCCATCATTCAACTGGAGAAAATTCAGTTATTCTCTTTAAATCATGTTTCCCAAACTCCAACCTAAAAGGAAATTTAAACGATCCGATCCCGAATATAACCACCAATCCTCTTAAGGCGCAGGACGCTTCTAGTGAGTATATGGCTGTTCCCAATGCAAAAGGTATCTATATTGACTTACTTGAATATTTCAGGACAAGACCTGACAAACTCTTTATTGTAATAACTGCTCCGCCTCTGATTGCACCAGATAACCCTTCTCTCGCACGTGCTTTAAACAATTGGCTCGTCAATGACTGGCTCAAAGGATACCCCCTTAAAAATGTGGCTGTTTTTGACTTCTATAATGTCCTTACATCAAATGGTGGTAGTAGCGATATAAACGATTTAAACTCTGTAAATGGAAACCACCATCGGATATGGAATGGTTTAGTTCAATATATTATCGATAATAATGTTAAGAACCCTGATACAGCACATTATCCTTCAGAAGATGATCATCCGTCTCAGGTCGGAAACGAAAAAGCAACCGCAGAGTTTGTACCTCTCCTTAATTATTACTATAACCGTTGGATTACGGATAAAACAATCAATACAAAACCTTCTCCAACTTTGAAACCTACTAAAACTCCTGCTTTACAAAAGACTATCCCCCTAAAGCCAACAGTCGTAAAAAAATGAGTAAATATGTTATCGCTGATATTCATGGTAGAATCGATGCTTTAAATGAGGTTATTCTCAAGTCTGGATTCCAGAAAGAGAAGGATTTATTGATAGTTCTTGGGGACATTGTTGATTTTGGAATGGGTGTCAGAGAATGTATCGACTATGTTCTCTCTCTTCCAAAGAAAATTGTAATTATGGGGAATCACGATTACTGGTTCCTAAATTGGGTATTAACCGGTAATATTTTGTATGACTGGCGTTATCAGGGAGGAGAAGCTACACTGAAATCATATAATAATGATATTCACTGTGTCCCTGTGGAACATATTAAACTTATCAGAGAGGCCTTATTTTTCTATCTTGATGAAAAAAACCGATTATTTTTACATGGGGGATATAACACAACAATTCCAATAGAAAACCAGGACCCATACTCTCTTTTATGGGACCGCACTATTGTTCAGATAGCAGCTTATGAGACAATCCCAATTTATTCACAGGTTTTCATTGGACATACGAGAACCCAGATGTTAAAAAGTGATGTTCCTGTTCAACTCCATAATCTAACGATGTGTGACACTGGTGCAGGAAGGGATGGTTTTTTAAGTATCATAAATGTTGATACATTGGAATTTTGGCAATCCGAGCGTCAGAATTACTAAAATCGCTTATATATTCTTTTAATTTTTATAGTCCTTCCACTGGAAAAAAGATTTCTACCTGAAAACTTTGTTCTAATAAAAAAGAAACGGTTTTCTCTTTTCTGCGCACTTTTTTGAAAAAAGATTTATTAGTTTTGTAAAAATTATAGACCAATCGCTTTTATTTTCAAAATTGGAGGGGAAATTATTTAATTTAATGTGAATTTCAAAGTTTCTAAATTCTTCACTTTAAGCAGTTATAATTTGACTTTGCAAAATTGAAATCGCATTGTTCATATACCCCTTTGTTTCCAGTGGAGCGCACTGGAATTTTAGTTTATTTTCTGGTTCTAACTGATAATACTCGAATAAAAAACAAATTGTTAGATAATCTAATCCTTTAGACAAATAGAGAATAACCCGTTAAAACGATTTGAATAATGAATAGAATTACATGTTTCAAAGGAATTCTTTATTAATTTCCTTTAAGAAATCTTCACAACTGTATAAGATGACAGAAAAAAAATTTGCTCTATCAGTCCGGGTCCTTCTTTTTGATGAAAAAGGAGGAATCCTCCTGCTTCAAAGATCAAACAACTCAAAAACAAATCCAGGAAAATGGGAACTCCCTGGAGGGAAAATTGACCCTGGAGAATCGTTTAATGATGCTCTTTACCGCGAAGCCAAGGAAGAAACAGGTTTTAATATTATACTTCATCATTCTGCAGGGACAGCTGAACAACAAATTGAAGATGTGCATGTGATTCACCTTATAATGGTTGGAAGCATCCGTTCCGGCGGACTCTCTATAAGCAGTGAACACCAGGAATACCGTTGGACGCCTATCCCAGAAATAAAAAATCTCCCTCTCGCCGACTGGTTTTCTTTGTATTTTGGAATGTATCTAGCCGGTGCCGGTGATAAATAAGGTGGTATCCGACTTTGGGAGACAGAGTAACTGATGTAGATGTAATATGGGCAGAAAACCAGGTCAGGGCATACAAAGAAGTCTATCCTTTATATGAAATCTATGCTGGAATACTTTTAGAAATCCTTAACAATGCAATTCGCACGTTAGCTCCACTGGGAATTGTCCAGTCAAGAGCTAAATCCATCGCAAGCTTTGCATCGAAAATCTGGAGAAAAAAGGACGAATCATTAAATCCTCTTATTAATTTTACCGATCTATGTGGAGCAAGGGTTATAACAAACGATCTCCTGGAAGTAAAGGCTGTATCTGACTATATCTTGAATCATTTTCTTGTAGACTGGGAAAACAGCGTTGATATAAGAGAGAGGTTAAAACCCACTGAATTCGGTTATAGGTCAGTACACTTTATTGTTATGTTTAAGCCGGGTATTTTTCCTAATCCTCTTGTTCCTATAGAAATTCCTTTAGAACTTTTTGGGAAAAAAGCAGAAATACAGGTACGGACTTTTCTTGAACACTCGTTTGCTGATTTTAGTCACAGGGTAGCATATAAACGGCATTACATAATGCCTGAACTTTGGCAGAGAGAGATTGGAAAGCTAGCAGCTTTTCTTGAGGAAGCGGATTGCCAGTTATTGAGAGTTCAAAAGGGGCTCCTTCATTATCTCAGTTCTTATTCTGCCTATATGAAAGAGGATGAGATAAAAAGAGAATTGAAAATCCTTTATAATGTCCTCCTTCATGACCCTGAAAATGCCACACTTGCACATGAAGCAGCCCGACTTGCATTTGAACTGGGAGACTGGGATGAGACGATAAGAATTTTATCGCCTTTTAAGAGTAGTAATTCAATACCTGCAGTTCTTTTGCTTGGTATCACTTTATGCAACAAGTATGAATCTGACAAAAAATCCGTTTTTTTCTTGAAGGACAGAATCTAATAAAAAATGTTATTGAACTGGACCCAAAAAATTCATATGCATTGTGTGCAATGGGTTCAACTTACAAGAATTCGGACGAATTACTGGCAGCAAAATACTACAAAAAAGCTTTCCTGGTTTCCCCGGATGACCCATACGCCGTTAGCTGTCACCTTGATTATGCGGTACCCGAAAGCAGTGATTTGTCAGTTATTGATCTGCTACGACCGGTTATCATGCAGGCTTACCAAAAATCAAGGGAACTCGCTGATGCATCACTCGAACTCCCATGGTCCTATTACAACATGGGAAAATTTTCAATGCTATTTAAAGAAGAATTCCTTTCTCTCAATTATTATGCAAAAGCCCTTTCTACCACACATAGCGTATGGCAGGTAACACGAGTTATCTTTTCACTAAGACGCTATGGTCCTTTAAAATCAATCATACCTGGATATGAATCAATATTAAAACTCCTCCTCATCGGGAGGTCAATAATAGATAGTGTGAATTACCCGGTCAGTGAGATTCCTGAAATTTCACCCTTGAATCCGGTAATAAAGGGGCCGGTTATTATTATCACCTGCAATAACATTTTTAAGTCACAAATTGAAACAAAAGAACTTGAAAGTTTTATTATCACGTCATTTTCAGATTATCGGGGATCTGTCATCCTTCATGGCCCTATCAATGATATTTCTGAAATAGCAAAAATATTACTAAAGAATTACAAAGAGAATCTTGTTTTATATAAGTATTCTTCTTTAAATTCCAGCAATTTTTCCATATCTGATGGTTCTATTTCACTTTCTTTAATTAAAGAAACCAAATCTTTTGAACCTGAAATCGTTATCAGTTACTGGGCAGACTTAATAGCATCAGGGATAAATCCTGGGGAGGTTAAGTTAATCGGGTTTTCAGGGGGAGAGGAGATTGAGATTGAATACTGCATAAGCCTTGCATTTGGTGCAAAAGTAGGTATTATTGCTTTTACTTCAAGAGGGTTTGCACCTCTCTTCAGGAATAAAGACTGGTCTCAAGATGAGAATTTAAGCTTTATTCCAAATGATACAGAAACGTTGCGGGCATATATCGGAAGTGGCATAAGTGAAGTCCCGTTTGAAGAGAGAGAGGAAATTGCAAAGACAATCCATCAAAACTATCAGACAGATGAATGGACGAGGCTTACCAGGCACTCGACGGAATCATCATTTCTGGACTGGGACATTCTACCTGAAAGTCTGAAATCGTCTAACCGGGCACAAGCCCAGCATATCTGGGAAAAAATTTCTCATATCGGATATAAAGTACGGCAAACACCAAAAGAAAGGATAAAAATTATCGAGTTTACGAATGACGAAGTTGAAATTCTCGCAAAGATGGAACATGGAAGGTGGAATGCAGAAAGACTTCTTAATGGCTGGAGATATGGTGAAAAAAAGGATATTGTTAAGAAGGAGAACCCAAATATAATTCCATGGAAGGATTTACCGGATACGATGCGTGAATATGACCGAAATGCTGTGAGGCGTATTCCTGAGATCCTTGCTTCAGTCGGGTTTGAATTATATGAAGAGATAGAAATTCAAATTTAGAAAATCCTTATTAAAAGTGGTTACTTTAATATGAAGAAAAACGAAGAAAACAATTATAAGACTGTAACCTGGATTCAATATTATCGTAAGAAGATACGTCCTTTCATCAAGGACCATTCTACAATTCTTTTTGCTTCAATGTGGGTTATTGCATTTTTACTGGGATTTATTGGATACCGCGAGTCATATGCAAAAATTGGAGAGAATAAGCAAATAATTGATATTATCTATACGACTATGCAGTTATTTTTAATTAATTATAAACTAACTGTTTCACCTCCCGTTTTTTCTCTTCAGGTTGCAAGGTTTCTCGCTCCATGTTTGATGTTTTCAGCGGTAATTCTTCTTCTTATCAAGAATTTTCATGAAAACATCAAAGTTTTCATGATTAAATATCTCTTTAGAAAACATGTTATCGTATGTGGCATGAATCTTTTAGGGCCAATACTAGCAGAGAATTTTAGCAGGGAAGGAAAAAACGTCGTAGTAATAGGTAAAAATCCTACTGATGAAGAAATTGAGAGATGGGAAGATGAAGGAGCAATCGTAATAAAGGGAGAAGCAAAAGAAGAGAGAACGCTAGTCAGAGCGGGACTTACCCATTCAAGTCTCTTATTAGCTGCTACCAATAATGACGGTGAAAATGCAGAAATTGCAATGAAAGCCCGAGAGGTCCATGAAAGAACAAATACATCTTTCACTTGTATAGTCCATGTTGTTGATACAAAGTTAGCTCCACTCCTACGTGCAAAACAGACCGGAATTGCAATTGAAAACCATTTTAAAATTGAATTTTTTAACATATTTGATCGAGCAGGTGACATTGTTCTTCGAAATAATAAGATAATTGATACAATTGCATTGAATTATCCTAAAAACAGGTTTTTAGTCATCGGAGTTGGACGGATGGGTGAATCTGTCCTTATTAAAGCAGCAAAGAGATGGAGGTCTCTAAATAGAGGAAAAAAAGAGAAGTTGTCAGTCACCATAATTGATAGGAAAGCATCTGAAAAACGTGGATTATTTCTTATGAAGTATCCTTCACTTGATAAATATGCAGATATTGAAGCACTGTCATATGAAATACATTCAAAGGAATTTTTAGAAGCCGGATTTCTATTCAGGGGAGGTAAATGCGACATTGCTTCCATGTTAATCTGTTTTGAGGACGAGAATCTGAACCTTTACACGGCGCTTGAACTGAATGAAAAGATAAATACCTACTTTCGGACTATTAAGTCACCGATACCTTCAATTCCTATAATAATTAGGACAAGAGATACGACAGGAATTAATAGGTATTTAAGCAATTTGGCCCCTGATTCCAACGACCTCAAAAATTTAAAATCTTTTGCCCTGATAGATGAAACATGCAGGTGCAGGGAGATAGAAAACGGGCTTTATGAACAGATAGCAAGAGCGGTTCATAAAAATTATCTAAAGATGATGGATGATGAAAATGGATTTGGGGGCGGAATTGAAAATTTTGTCCCCTGGGAGAAACTCAGTAAAGAGATACAGGATTCAAATCTTCAGCAGGCAGAAGGAATAGCTTCCAAAATTAATAAGGTAGGATGTACAATTATACCTGAAAATGATTGGGACGCCCCGCTTTTTACTTTCACAGAAGAAGAACTTTCAATCCTAGCAAATTTTGAACATACCCGCTGGATGCAGGAAAAAATTGAGAAAGGTTGGAAATATGGTAGCATACGCGATAATCAGAAAAAATTACATCCCTGCATTGTGTCGTGGGAGGAGTTGTCACAGGAAGAAAGAGATAAGGATTTTCATGCTGTCAAAAACATTCCGGATATATTACAGGAAGCTGGACTTACAATAGCCAGGTGAACAGTATCAAATACAAGGATACCAGATTGTGTATATGCTTGGTATCTCTACATTCTGTCTCCATTCAGAACCTTTGTTAACTGCTCTTGATAAACTTTCACCACTCACACGTTTAATTGAAGTAATGGATGAAGGGATGCATTACCTCGATAGCTCAATGCCGTTACAGTCATATTCGAATTCTTTTTCTATTCATGCACCGTCACGCGGTGTAAACCTTGCAAGCCAGCTTGAACCCATACGTCGTGCGAGTGTTGAAGTTACCAGGGAATGTATGGATATTGCTTCAGATGTGGGCGGTCAGGTAATTGTGCACCCAGGCTATTTTGCCTGGCCTGAAGAGAGACAAAATTCGCGAAAACAGTTTATAATATCAAAGGAGGAGCTATTATCTGCTTCAGTGGAAACGAGTGTCCCGTTATACTTTGAAAATATGGGAAACTGGGATTATTTCTTTTTGAAAAGGCCTGATGAACTTGAAATGATTGCTGGAGCCGGCTTTGCACTTGATGTTGGTCACGCACATGAAAACGGGTGCCTCACGGATTTTCTCTCTGTTCCTATAAATCATTTTCACCTCCATGATAATAATGGAAAGATGGACGAGCATCTTGCGATAAATGAAGGAACAATAAACTTTCCAGAGGTTATAGATTCAATCCGGAGGAATAATGCAAATTCAATTATTGAATCAAGGACATTTGAAAAAGTGCTGAAAAGTCTTGATATTCTCAAAGAGAGATTTCAATTTTTCTGATTTCAGCTACTTTTCCGAAAATTTTTTCATACAGGCGGTTTGATGGGGCAGGGTAGAGGAGGAGGAGGATTTTGTCCCCTGCACTTTGCCTTGCATGCATTGGCCTCATTCGAGCATATACAGGTATTTCCGCTCATATTACATGCTGTAAAGTTATTGAGACATGATAAAATACAGGGAGAATGAACAGGGCTGTTCACTCCATATTCAATGAACAGAAGGTTCTGCCCAAATTTCCCTTCCTGAATTGCCCTGATTGAGGGAATAAACTGCGCCAGGGGACCATCATCGTAAGTGTATAGTTGTTGAGCGGAATATTGCAGGGTTTTCTTTTTTTCATTATATATTGGATTGCTTAAAGACAATAAAATGGAATTCTGCCCCTCATTTTTATCCTGTAGTACGAGAACAGCTGTTTCATTTTTCTTTACCTGCCAATTTTTAATGAAATCAGAAACTGGAATAAACTTTGTATTCTTTGTTGAATTTTCCTGGAATTGAAGAAGATATGGAATAATATCATTAAATGTAAGAAGCCAGAGTCCACTACTACCCTGGGTTACTGTCCCGCCATTTGCGCCCTGGAGGTAATATCCGGTACCTTTCATTTCATTTGCAGAACTAATAACTGAATAGTTCTCTATACCTGTTGCAAAGACAATTGTGGGTATAACCAGAATAAAAGCGATTATTAATAAGATAATTGGATACCTGTAGACTTTTCTCATAATTTTTTCACCATTAATAGGAAGGCTTTTTTATCAATTCAAGATTTCGAAACACCTGAATTTTTTTAAAGGTCCCGTAACGTTTTATAACAATTAGCGCTAATTTAAGTGGTGCATTCTGCCTTCGTGGCTCAGTCGGTAGAGCGCGTCCTTGGTAATCAATTGTGACCAAACAGGACGAGGTCGCGGGTCCGATTCCCGCCGAAGGCTTATTGGTAGTAATACCATATCCCAATCTATAGCGGGGTTCAATTTGAACTCTGAATTTTTCAGCGCAGAAAACATCCTTTACCACTTCTTAACTTAGTCAATTCACGAAGTCCCAGACCCGCTGGAAGGGTGTTGCTCACAGTGATAACGGATATTGATTAGCACAATCACAGGTTGAATAGTGTACATTATTTCCTATTTTTGTACACTACACCATCTGGGCCTCTGTCGTGACATCACATCACAGGAAGTATAATCAAGTCTACTTGTTTTCACTTACCGATTAGTGGTATAAATAAAAAAACCATTTTACGTGACATTTAACGGGCTATAATCTCAGGATGGAAAGAGGGGCCTTGTGATTGTATGGCTTAATTGATTGTCAGGCTATAGTTCCAAGTTTTTTGATTAACTGTCACTTTTATTATAACAAATATTATTAAGGTCAGTACAACCATTATCGTCGAGTCCGGCTCCCTTTGTGGATGACATCTTACACGAGGTTAATACATTCTCTTGTTCTCCTTGACGTATAAGGATAGTTAAACATGGGGTTATCCAATTTTTCAGAGATGAAATAGTTTGTTCTTGTCCATTCATTATTTATCCTTTATTCATCTCAATACTTTTTCATCTATCGGTTCTGGTTCTCTGCCTCACTTTTGCCCTTTGCTTCTCAATGACTATAATGTCGTCGATGTGACGTCTACATGGGGGTATTCTGCCTCCGTTTACTATTGCTCAATAAATAATGCTGGTAGGGCATGCTTTCTGCCGATAAAAATCTGCACCATTGTTAATTGCTTCAATTACAACTTCTTCCCTTCCTCTTCCTGTAAAAATAATAAATGTGATATCACTAATTTGAGCCCGGACTTTTTTAAAAAATCGATGCCATTCATTTCAGGCATCTGATAGTCAGAGATCACTATATCGTAGGAAGATTTATTTACTGAACATAACATCTCTTCAGCAGATTCAAAGGTATCTAAAAAAAAATTCATCGGAATCTTCAAGAAAAAGTTTAGCAAGTACAAGGAGATCAGGTTCATCATCAACATACGCTATATGGTACATTCGATCATTCCAAAATTTAACTAAATTTTGCAATTGCAATATAAGATTGCAACTAAAGAATAATGGTGTTCTTGGTTTATTTAAGTTAGCCCAAAAAAATTCAAAATGAACCGTTCCATGAATGAACTGAGATAAAACACAATGAACAGAGGAAAATTTAATTGTTTTTCTCAAACTTAGACAACCTAATATTTTTTATTATGTTCTGTACCTTGTTCCGTTCAGGTAATTTATCGAGTTCTCCGGGATCATCATAATATCCTTCTCGTTTACCAGAATATTATTGTCAAGCCTGTTTTCACTTGAATTCTGGAGTAATACTCCAATACTGTTTTTCATGATCTCATTTGATATGACCGAATTCCAGCTTGAATTTGCGAAGATAATTCCGGTCTTACTGCTACTTATTGTGTTTTCCTTGACTGTTATATTCTCTGATACATTTGCAACAATACCTGCACGCTTATTTCCAATTATGCTGCCCATAAGAACGGAAATATTTTTCCCTCCATAAATTGAAACTCCATAATTGTTATCCCCCAAAGTATTGTTTTTCAGGAGAATGTTCTCTGAGTCGATGATTCCTACACCAATCCCTGTATTTTCTTTAATAAGATTCCCTCTGATTACCGGTTTATTGGAATTAACAATTGATACTGCATTAAAATTGTCAACAAAAATATTGTCTGCCACGTTCATCCCTGACACATTTACCAGGGAAAGTCCAAAAAGATAATTTCCAAGAAATGAGTTGTTCGTAAAGTCAATTGGACCGGAATCGAAAATAAATAATCCGTGCTTTGTATTTGTAATAAAATTATTGTTAATTACTTCCCCTGTTTGGGGGTTATACATGGTAAGGCCTTCAGTATTGTCTTTGAAGGTGTTTGAAATGAGAACTGGATTTTTCCCTCCAAATTCATATATCCCGTATTCATTTCCTGTTATAGTGCTCTTTCTTATGGTCAGGTTCTCGCCCTTGATGCTAAATAACCCTCCAAAATTAGACGTGAGAGAACAGTTTTCTAACCAGACCTCTTTAGAGAGGCCGAGGAATATACCCCAGTCAAAGTCTTTCAACTGGAGATTCTTTATTGTTATATTCCGTATTACACGGTACATCCCATTAATATTGAGCCCTGCCTGCGTTTTTGGACGTGCTTCACCAAAAATTACTCCGCTGATAGTATGTCCGTCACCATCAAGTGTTACATCAGAACAGTTGATTGAAATTGTAAATCTCCTCCCGCTCTGCAGGATGTCCCTCGCAAGGCGATAATTTCCCGGCCTATCGATGAGGCCAGGTCCTGTAACCTTGAAGTTACCATCAGGGTAATATTCCCCTTTAATTGTTCCGTTTTTCATCACGATTGTTTCAGGAGTCCAACCTACTCTCTCTGCATGCGATTTCGATGTTTCGATAGTACCGAGTGACTTAATCGCCTTCATTGCATCTACAAGCCCATAGCCATAGCGTTCATCCCAGCCCGGAGACCCGAGATCAGTTGCGGTCCGGATAATGCTCTCACGAATGTCAGCGGCATCCGTCCCGGGAAATGCACTCCAGAGTAATGCTAGGACCCCTGCGATGTGCGGAGCAGCCGCACTTGTGCCGGAGAACGAAACCACCTTACCTGAACTGCCAATAACTTCGACATTGTCAGGGCCGGTGATATCAGGCTTTTTTCGTTTATCTTTTTTAGGAAAGAGGATATCGACTGTTCCTGCTGATGAATAAGGCTCGATTGTATTTGTGTTATCAGCAGAAACCGCTGCAACAGATATGACTCCAGGGGCACCGGTGTGGCCGAATACCGAATGGTCAGTGATAAGGTTATAGGGAAGGATTGTTACGTCGGTTGGAACAACAAGCAGGAGATCAAGATCGCGTTGGGCGGCTTTTCCCTCGTGGTTTTGAATTCTAACTGCAACCCGCTCGGTATTCTGGCCCATGTTAATCCAGCGAAGATATTCAAATGGCATTCCTGTTCCGTTCTGGCGAATTTGGCTGGACTTAAGTATTTCACCATTTGATGCCCTCACAAGAAAGAGGTCATAGTCATCTTTTGAAGTGTCAGCCTTTTCGTCCCATTTTAAAATAGCCGTGATCTTTTGAAGGTAAGGGATATCAAGGTAAATATCGGTTAGATTGCTTTTTCCAAGCGAGAAATCATGGTAATTATCTTCACCCTTGTAATATTGTGCCCTGTAATGTTGGAGGGCATAATTTCCTGCTGCCGAGACCTCGATAAATGGCCTGTTGCCGTGTATGAGTTTTTGAATATGGGCGGCCGAAACGCCATCTTCATATACCGGGTCATTTGTAAAGCTGATATCATCACAGATAATCTGGCATCCGGCAGCGAGGAGTGCATCGATAGCAAGATTGAAGTCTTTCGGGCTCGTCCCTGAGTCATGAAAGTAGAGTTGGGCACCAGGGGCAATATCATGAATTATCTGGAGCATCATTGTGCCTTCATCGCCGTCATTCTGGTTTGATAGGACTGTTACATCAGAGGGAAGTTCGCCCATCTGCTGAATAAGTGGGAGTGAGTCAACACCATCAGATATGACTCCGACCTTGACACCATATCCGTCAACTCCATAAATTGAACGGACCTGATCAGCCTTTACGACTGAATCTCCTTTGCTAATAACTATTGCAATAGCGCCAGGGATTATTAACAGAATAATAAAGGCGATACTAAAAATTTTTAGATATATTGCCTTTTCCATAAAAATATTAGAATTTGGAGGAACATAAATATAGTCCCTTCTTTAACACTACAATGTCGCATTGTCAATAAAGAAAAAGTCAAATAACGCAAAATTGTTCATGAGGAAAAAGAAAATTTTTATCATGTTATAATGTGACAATATCAGATGGTAATAAAACCATGAGATTATACCTGTGTTGTATCACTTCAATTTTATTGATCTCTCTTCTTTTTGGGTCATCTGTAATGGGAACCGGGTCAACAGCTAATACTACTTCGGGTAGTGTAAATGTAACGCAAGGTTTAGAATTCATCTCAAGTGGCCACCTGAAAGAGATTTCAGCATTAACATCTAATAAATCGTTATCTGATACAATCTCTCTATTATCCGCAGCAAAAAAGGATTTTGAAAAAGCAAAAACAACTTTTGAATCAATAAAAACTGAAGATGCTGCTGAAAAACAGGAAATTCAGGAGTTAATCCTGTTGCCAGAGTATTATATCCCAAAAATGGATTTCATATTCGGAAACAACCTAGGGATCTCTTACATAACTGATGGCCTGATTGCGATACAAAAAGGTGATTATGCCGCTGCAAAGAAGAATTATACTGTTTCACAATCGTTATTTTTAGAATTAGAAAAGAATCGGGCAGAAATGGAAAAGAAGGCAATAAAGAACAACCAGTCTGTCTGGGACACAGTTATTCCAAATCATGAGAAACTGACATATATTAAAACCGATCTCGCAGCATCGGATAAAGACTGGTTGAATTTCTCCCAAGCGATGAGTTACCTGTGCGATGCATTGATAGCACAAAAAAGTGGAGACAAGACAAAGGCAGAGAAATCGCTTAAAAGTTCAGTGACTCTATTAAAAGTGCTGAAGGACTCCCCAATTGTTGGAATGCAGGCATCGGAATGGTATGGATTTCTCACAAACCAGAGTACAAAAATTGATCTGAATAGACTGCAGCTGTCACAAGTGAATAATAATAATCTTGTATTTCCAATACAGATGGAACTGCTCGAAAATGTCAATACACAAATTGTAACACAATTGGGTGGTGATGACGCTAACCTTGATGATGTTCAGTACCAAGGTTCTAGTCCTAGCACTGTTAATTTTATTCCGGCGAGCTCTATGTCTAGTACGGCGAATACCTATCTTTCTTGGTCGGATAACGCTGTTCAGGCAATTACCCCAAATCTTGTAACTGGAATTCAATACGTAGTTGTAGTAAATCGCTATACAAGTTCAGGAGTGAACCAGAACTCCAATCCTATACAGACCCAGATTTCTAGCATTCAGCCAGTTCTAACTATAAATAGGCAGACATTCCTGATTTCCGGAACTCTGCCAGTTCAAACTATAAATCCACAGTTTGTTAGTCTACCGTTGTCCAGAATTTTAAATTCAACTAATCTTGTACCCCTGAAATTCATATAACATGTTCAATTTCACTTGTAATATTAGGAGAATAGCCAACGTCAAATATAGGTTGAATGATAAAGAAATCCAGAACGATGTGAGGTGAAATGACCATGGATATAGAAGAATACAACCCTAATGAAATAATTGAAAAAAAATATCACAGGGGTCTTTTAGCGTATGGCTGGGTGGTCAATATTCGAGGATTTATTGTAGATGCAGTAAGTAAAGAAGAATTTGAAGAACAAATGAAAAGACATCGAGACCTTGAAGTCAGATTCTCTTTTTTTAGATTCTTGCATTTTTATTGATTGTGTTAACAAACCTGACCGTGAAAAAATGATTGAAGGGTCTATAGGAGCGGATATGTTCTTTCAAGATCAATGACGGTATTAGGAGAAATTGTGATCTAACCCACCCTCACCTATACCTATTTTTTTTACTTTCGGATTCTGTTAAAATACTTCAAAATAAAAAAAACAAATCCTTTCCATTTCAATGCTATGTGTTATCTTACTATGAACAAAATAAAAGGATTATAATAAATTAGAAATGAAGACGAATGGAGAAAAAATGAAAGATGAGATCAGAGTATTATTGGTAGAAGACTCGCCGGATGATGCTATTCTTTTAATAAATGAGCTCGAAAATGATGGTTTTAAAATATATCAGCGAAGAGTTGAGAATTACACTGATATGAAAGATGCCATAACAAATGAAACCTGGGACATAATTCTCTGTGATTATTCAATTCCAAATTTTGGAGCAATTCCTGCTTTGAAACTTTTAAATGAAATGAACTGCGATTTTCCAGTTATCGTCATATCAGGTGTAATTGGTGAAGATGTTGCAGTAGATGCAATGAAGGCAGGAGCATACGACTTCATCATCAAGGGTAATTATGCTCGTCTCATCCCTGCAGTCAAGAGAGAGATTGAGGAATATATACAACTTAAAGCACGGGAGGCAGAAGCAAAGAAACAGAAAGCTGAGGCAAAAAAGCAGCGTCAGCTTGCCCTCACGATGGTTATGCAGAATCCTCAGCCGCAACTCATCATCGACACTACATTCAATATCAAACTTGCAAACGAGGCTTTCCTCACCATAAGCGGATATTCTGAAGAGCAATTGCAGAAGATGAATATCAGTGAATTCAAAATCTTAAAAAAGAGCGGGCATAATATCAGGGAAGCTTTGGAGACAAAGAAAGGGGTTACAGGGCGAATCACTGTTGAGTTCCCAAAAGCCACCCATACACTTGAACAGATCACTATCCCACTGCTCGATAAAGACGGTGAGATAGTAAGTATAATGGCTGTATATAATGATCTCACCGAAAAACTAATCAAAGAAGAAAAACGTGAGGATTTAGCTAATTACATCACGGCGTACCTCTCCACTATGACAGATAATCTGGTTGAACTCGCCAATGGAAACCTAAACTTCAATTTAGAGATTGCCAATTCTACCAAAACAACTGAAGAAGCTAGGCAATGGTTCATTGATATCAATAAAAACCTTACCAAAGTTAGAGATTCAATCGATCTTTTGATTTTTGATGCAAATACACTCTCAAAATCAGCTATTGAAGGTAAACTTGATACCCGAATCAATTCTGAAAAACATCACGGGAGTTATAAAAAGATCGTTGAGGGTATGAATGCAACTCTGGATGCAGTTATCGGACCTTTGAATGTTGCTGCGGAATATATTGATAATATGAGCAAGGGAAACATACCCACAAAAATTACAGAATCGTATAATGGTGACTTCAATGTCCTTAAAAATAATCTTAATCAGTGTATCGAAGCTATAAACCTGCTTGTTGATGAAGCCCATATGCTTGTAAATGCGGCAGTAAGTGGAAAATTATCAACAAGGGCAGATGCAACCAAACATCAGGGTGACTTTAGGAAGATTGTTGAAGGGGTAAATCACACCCTTGACAGTGTTATTATACCTGTGAACGAAGCACTTCGTGTCTCTAAAAGTTATGCAGAATATGATTTTACAAATCGGATTTCAACATCGCTGAATTTACAGGGTGACTGGATTCAGTTTAATGATGCTTTGAATAATATAGGTATCAAGATATCAGAGGCTGTTTCCCTAATCAATAAGAAAGTAACGGAACTGGCGTCAGGTGCAGAAAAAGCAAAGGCAAACATTCAGAATATTTCGAAGGGGGCTCATCAGATAGCAACAAATTCTAATAAGGTTAGTGAGAACGCAGAACAAGGAGGAAGAGGTATATCTCAGGTTCTAAGGGCCATGGAAGATTTAAACGAAACAGTTGCATCAGTCTCAAAAAAAGCAGAATTTGTTTCTGCTTCTTCCAGTGAAGCAAATAATTTTGCGAAAAATTGGATTGATCTTGCCAGGCAGACTGAGAAGGCTATGAAAGAAATCGCAAAATCTGCAAAAGATGTTGATTCAATCGTGAATGATATTAATGAACAAATGAATGAGATAGGAAAAATTGTTAAGCTAATTTCTGATATTGCCAATCAAACCAACCTTCTTGCTCTTAATGCAGCAATTGAAGCTGCCCGTGCCGGAGATGCAGGAAGAGGATTTGCAGTAGTTGCCGCTGAAGTTAAATCACTTGCACAGGATTTCAGAAAATCTGCAGAAAATATAGCTGAAATGATCTCATCTTTGCAAAGCAAATCAAAAAATGCTACTGAAGCAATGAGTAAATCAACAACTTTCGTTCAGGAAGGGAACATAGCTCTTGAACAAACTCTGACCGCATTTAATCAAATCGCTGAATCTATTGAGAATATAACTCAAAATAATGTTGAAGTAGCTTCTGCTTCTGAAGAGCAGGCAGCATCAGTTGAAGAAGTTACAGCAAGTATTCATGAAGTATCAGAACCTGTTCAGAATACATCTCATGAAGCAGATAATACCGCAGCAGCTACGCAAGAAACAGCCGCAGAAATCGAAGAAATTAGCAACGTTGTTTATAATGTAGTAGGAATTGTGGATAGTGTATCACAGGTGATGCTGAAATTTAAGGTTGCCTGAATATTCAGGCGAGAAAAAATCACATGGGATGTTATCTTGAGTCCCTTCCTTCTAATTTTAATTATTCCCAAAGTGACATTTTCTATCTGGAACCCTCATCTCAAACCTTGCTCCATTTCCAGGCTCTCCCGTTTCGTGAATGGTAATGTTAGTAATATCAAGAATTTCTCTTGAAATGGCTAAACCAAGACCGGTATTTTTCCCAAAACCCCGTTCAAAGATTCGCTCTTTATCTTCAGCCGGCACTCCATCTCCATCATCCTCGCATATTATTAACTTATCCTGATTGCTATCTTCAAGATAAAACCTGATAGTGGTAATCTTTCCGCCGTAACGCACTGCATTATCCATCAGGTTGTAGCATACTTTCATAAACAGTGGATCTGCAAACACTTCTGCATTAATAGGGAGATCGTTTTTTACTATAACATGTCCAAGCGGAGCTTGTGTGGCTGCATTGTCGACAATTGTGCTTGCATTCTGCCATGAAGGAGAATGGACTCCAATTTGTTCGTATTCTTTCGTAAACTGGATCATGGATAAGATCCGTTGTGCAGCTCTTACAGATTTCTGGAAATATTGATTAAGTTTGGGATCTGGCTGATTATCTTCCAGAATCGAGAGGTAGCCCATTAATACCGTAAGTTGATTGTTAATATCATGCCGTGTAATGCTAGAGAGAAGGGAAAGTTTCTTATTCGCTATTGCGAGTGAACTTGAATATTTCCTGAGTTCCTGTTCATGGTACTCCATTTCCAGTTCCAGTTCTTTTCGTTCAGAAATATCACGAATACTGTGAACTGTACCAATAAGCGTTTGTGTCTCATCCAGAATTGGATCTGTAACAACCATAAAAAGCCGGTTACCAATCCCAAGTTCAATCGTTTCCCTTTTAAGCGAAGTCTGCATCCGGATAAATGGGCAATCTGGAATCTGTCCAATCGTACCATGTAATACCTCCCAACAGTGTAACCCAGTAAGGTCATCCTGGTTCGTTGCACAAACTATCTCCTTCATCGTTCGGTTGCACATCATTATTCGCTGGTTTGTGTCTAAAAGGCATATTCCATCCTGATTTGAATCAAAAGTATATTGCCATTTGAGTACTGCGTCATGAAGTGCTTCTTCAGCGAGCTTACGTTCGGTAATATCACGAATGGATTCTATCGCACCGATGCGGATACCCTGAATATCAAACAGAGGTGATCCAGTAACCCACAAGTATGCCCCTTTTCCACCATATAATGCCGGAGCGAAAATTTCTGCATAATAGGTATTGCCTTTTCGCCGGACATGCTGATATTTCATTTTTATATCATTATCATTCAGATCAATGAGGTCCAGAAGATGTTTCTGTCGCTTACCGTAAAAAGGGATTGTGTATGCATGATCTCCCTGACCAATCATCTCATCCTTACTGGTTCCCGTCATCTCCTCTATCGCACGGTTCCACGCGATCACTATTCCTTGTCGGTCGATGACAATCGTTGGATCCGGGAGAAATTCAATAATTTCAGCAAGCTCCCGCTTTGATTGTTGCAATGCCAGTTGTTGCCGGGTCAATTTCTCTAAATTAGCGCGAAGTTCCTCCTCTGTCCGCTTGCGATCGGTGATGTCCAGCAATGAGATGGTAACTGCTCCCGGTTTTGAATCCCCCTGCCTGATAAGAGGGCTCGTGTTGATACTGACCCATGAAAATCTTCCATCCGCACTTGTGATACCCATGATAACATCCTTGCATGGTTCACCATTCGCTAAAGTACGCATGGATGGATGTTCTATCTCTGGAAAATAAGTTCCATCTTCGTGAATTGTCTTCCATTTATGATTTGTTGCTTTATGCCCAATCATTTCCATAGCAGTAACACCAAATAGCTTTTCTGCTGCGGTGTTCCATGTTATTACCTCTCCCGTCTTTTCTTGAAGGATAATAGCCTCATTTACTGATAAAACAACGTTTCTGAACTTTTCTTCGCTTTCCTTAAGGGCATCTTCCTTTATTTTTCTGTCAGTAATATCTTCAAGCGTCTCTACTGCCCCGATAACAGTACCGTCTGAATCTCTAATAGTCGATGCAGTAAAAAACAACCAGACTCCTTTAGTCCCCATATGTGGAAAAAAATCAATTGCTTCGTAGGCATCCTCAACATATTTAGACTTGTGATATTTTCCAGTATACCATTCAGGAATTTTTTCAATAGATCCATCTAATATTAGATTTGCCAATACCGGGCGTTCTTTCTCATAAAACGCTCTCCAAGCAGATTTTGTTCCAAGAACTTCTTCAGCTTTAATCCTACTATATTTCGCAAGTGCCTCGTTCCAGCTTATGATATGATGATCTTTATCTATAACAAACTGGGGAATCGGTGAGCCATGAACTATCCCCTGTAATTTCCTTTCACTCTCACTGAGTGCTTGTGCCGCGACTTTATTCTCTTCAAATTGTTGTCTTAATTCTTCTTCAGCAGAGGCGATTTGCTCATATGCTGCCTGAAGTTCATAGTTTTTCTCATTCAATGATATTTCACGTTCTTTTAGCTCGGTGATGTCACGGCCAACTGACTGATATTCCTTTAAGTTACCATTTGGATGAAAAATAGCGCGATCGACCCATCGTTGCCACCGGGTACTGCCGTCTGGCAGAAAAATTTGTTGCTCAATCGTAACATAAGGATTATCCTGTGTGAGGGAAGAAATTAGTTGATTAACATTCTGATTGTCTTCCAGTGGCATTTTTGGTTTGAATTTACTTCCAATAATATCTTTACGATCCAATCCAAAATAACGACAATATGCTTCGTTCACAAAGATATGTCTTCCGTCCGGAAGAAAGCGGCAGATGAACTCAGTCTGGTCTTCTACTACATTTCGATATCGTTCCTCGCTCTCTTTTAATAAATCCTCTGTTCTTTTTCGAGATACTGCATAACGAATCTTGTTAGAAAGCTCTGTAAATTGTGCCTTTGGATTACCACCTTTCTGAATATAAAAATCTGCTCCACAGTTCAGAGCTTCAATTACAACTTCTTCACGTCCTCTACCTGTAAAGACAATAAATGGGATTTTATTTCCTTTTTTCTTTAGTTGCTTAAGAAACTGAATTCCATCCATATCAGGCATTTCATAATCTGATACAATGGCGTCATAATGAGTAGAGTTCAGATATTCCAGTGCATCTCTGACAGATAAGACTGTATCGACATTAAACGTTCTATCCTTCTCAAGGAAGAGTTTCCCTACGTTTAAAAGTTCAATTTCATCATCAACATAAAGTACCCGGATTGGCTCTTGATCCATGTTCATTTCTCTTAAAATCGCCATTTCCAATTTGGAATTGTAATCTCAAACCGTGCTCCCTCCCCCGGCTCACCTGTCTCCTGTATTGTAAGTTGATTGTTTATGCCGTGCCAGGTTATGCTTGAGAGAAGTTTAAGTTTTCCAATTATCTCTTCCTTTCGATAACCATACATTTGAGGGTATGCATCATTACAATCCATGGATTATTCCGGTTCCTCTCTCAACTACAACAATACCATCCGATTCGGCTGCAAAGAGTGCACGGTACTTCTCCTCACTTTCCCGTAATGCTTCATCAGCTCGTTTGCGCTCTGTCACACCCCGAAATGTACCAATAAATGCCTTTATCGAACCGTTCTTTTCTCGAAGAGGGACAATATTAATAAAAGTATCAAAAATTTCGACATCAATTTTCCTGAGTTACAATGGAAATTCTTTTACATACCCTTCAATTTCAGATTTTTTAAGGAATGCAGACTTTTCGTCAGATCTGCAGTTGATAATTTTTCTCGCTTAAATCTAACTCGCGCTCCTTAAGTTCAGTAATATCCCTGCCAACTGATTGATATTCCTTTAATTTACCCTCATTATGAAAGATAGCTCGGTCAACCGATCTTTGCCATCGAATACTGCCATCTGGCTTAAAAATTCGCTGCTCAATAGTCACATATGGGTTATCAGGGGTTAGAGATTCAATCAACTGGGCAATATTTTGCATGTCATCATGAGACATCCGCGACCTGAATTTACTTCCATATGTCATCGGTTAATGTAAGGTGTAACACTGATTAATCCTTAAAATTTTAATTAAAATTTACTCAAGTAGTAACAAAATATAGGAAAAAATTTTTCTTGCTGTACACTTTAACCTTTAGTCCACGAGACACGCTCAGTAATACAGTTCAAAAATCAGAAAAACCGCATATATTCAATAGCCAAAGCTAGTTCTTACCGCCAAATCAGTTCCCTTTTTGACTTAACTCTTAAAGATAGAGTTTATTGGTGTATGTCTTTCTATTTACGTAAGTGGAGATAGACCCCACGACTATGATTTCCCAAATTTCATGCATCGGAAAAGTTAATCGAAGACCCATTTTTCTTCTCATCAAATTTCGAAAAATCTATCGAGCATTTTCTGCAAAAACTATTGACCACCATCGTGCAGAATACAACGACGCTATATCTTTTCCTAAGAGGTCATTTTCAGGAATATTTGTGAAGTAGGTATGATAACCGTCAGTTTTTCCGTTAAACCTTGCTATAAATCGCATATTTAAGCTTAATTTGTTTTCTTTTTACTATCATTGAAATACTTTAAACCACTCGTGCATCAATAGTAAGTTTGTAGGATCTAATCAATTCAATGGCTTTATGAATCTCTTGTTCAATCATTTTTATTCTGATTTTTTCTGGGACGTCCTGGCTTACCGAAACACTAGAGCTTTTGTGTTTGATTTTAATCGAGTCACAAAAAACCCTCCATATGGATTTATTTTAGCAAACGAATCAAATTTGAAAAATCCCCTATCCATAAGCAATAAAATATCTTTCACTCATGGACCAATGGTCAGAGTTTTTGAATCATTGGTTTTTCCGGAAAAAATTCTACAGTTTTCGGCCCATTGCACACAAAACTCAATAATAAAGAGACTTTTATTCCTGCTGCTATTCTTCGTGCTCTTGTTACAGGATATTTATCAGCAAGATAGGAATGGACCCGGACTATAGTTTTGTCCTTAGTAAGGACATCATGAAATGTCCTTAAATACCCAATTTTCCTTATGATCCAGCGAATTATAGAGTCTGTTTAATTTGCTAATCGAGACTCACTCTTTTGAATAAAATCCAAATATTAGCGTTAAGAGAAATTTGAAGAAGTAAGAGATTATATGTGATTCAGTTCTCATTATTTGTTGCAATGGATGATTTCGCCAATACAGAAATACAAAAAAAAGCTGAACTTTTAGAATCACAATACAATACATTAAAAAAAGAGTTCAGGGACTATATTGAGACCAACCGGAAAAATGATGCCCTTAAAAAAAAGGAACTCCAATCTGATTTTGCAAAAAAAATGCTTGTCTTTGCAGATTCTTTGTGTCGTATATCTTGCGGGGTTAATAATAATTCCTGTGATATTGTCAAAGATGCGAACGAGAACTTTCAAAAAAATATAGACGCATTATACAGTCAACTCCTTTTTTCGTCAGGTCTTACTCCTGTTGATCCGGGACCGGGTGATAAATTCGATGATACATTACATATGGCAGTCGGGCTCGAGTATGGCAGCCGTTATCCTGAAGGTAGCGTCTTTTCGGTAATAAGAAAAGGTTACATGCGAGAGAATATTCTGATAAGACCCGCAGAAGTAATCATCTCAAAATTCCCCCGTGTAAAAAACAAAAATAAAAAAAACGAAATATGGGGTCGATTTACGGACTGGGTGTTCCCTGGCCGGGGCAGGTTTGCCCACTTTGACGAAGAGATTTCTCAACTTGAACACGCCCGGAGTGAAACAACACTCAGATTCGAAGAGGATATCAACCAGCTAAAGGATTTCGTTTCTCAATCTCTTGCAGAAAAACAGGAAATTGAAGGCCTCATGCGCGAGCAGGCTGATACTATTGAAAGGCTCAGAAAGGAGATAAATGGTTTAAAGGAAACCGTTTCCCAATCTCTCGTAGAGAAACAGGATGTCGAGTATCAATTGCAGGTCCAGGCTGAAACGATTGAAAGACATGAAGATGAGATGGAATATTTAAAGGAGGTCTTTTCCCAATTATCCGTAGAATGCCAGGATACTGAAATCCCATCTGTAGAAAATTCGGTAAAACTAGAAGAAAAGGATGATTATAACACTGAGGAATACAAACCTGATCAGGATACTGATGGCATCGAATTGACAGATATGCAGATTGATATAAAAAGAGATAGTTAACTGTGACTTGGAGCGATACATGATAGAAAGGGATATCCTGGGTATAGACTTTGGGACAACAAACTCTAAGATGGCTTATATGCTGCTCGATAATCCGGAAGTTATTGAGAACAGTGAAGGAAAGACAATAACACCTTCCATCGTCCATTTTAAAGGCGAAAAAAGTTATACTGTCGGAGAACTTGCTAAGCGTAATCAGATTGCAAATCCAGATCAGGTTGTAAGTTCAATCAAACGGGAAATGGGAACTGACTATTATAAGAAAGTCGGTCGCTACAAATTCCCTCCTGAATACATCGGTGCACTGATTTTTAAAAAACTTATCGATGATGCGGAAATCAGGATTGGAAAGAAGTTTTTTGATGCAGTAGTATCAGTACCTGCGAATTATTCTGACAGTCAGAGGCAATCCATCCGGGACGCAGCAGAGATTGCAGGAATCAATGTCGTGAGACTTATCAACGAACCAACAGCTGCTGCACTAGCATATGGGATACGGGAAGACCTAGACCGAAAAGTGCTTGTATATGATTTTGGAGGAGGGACTTTTGATGTGTCTGTGTTAACAGTTGCATCGGGATTTTTTGATGTTGATGCAAGCACCGGCGAGCACAGGCTTGGTGGAGATGATATTGATGCCCGCATAGTTGAACATGTGACTAAAAAGTTACATCGTCAGTTAGGCGTCGATACAAAAAAAGACCTGGCACTTCTCGCGACATTAAAAGAAACTGCTGAAGAGGCAAAGATTGCATTATCCACGGCCATGAAAACGACAATTACCATCCCCTTTGTTGCTTCAGGCAAACCCCCCTTCAGTATGGTTCTGACACGGGAGACACTTGACTCCCTTATTAAAGACCTTATAGAGAATACAAAAATTCCAATGGAACAGGCACTGCAGGACGCGTCAATTGAAAAAAACGAGATTGATGATATTCTGCTTGTCGGAGGTACAACGCTTATTCCAGCAGTCAGGGAATTTGTCAGGGATTATTTCGGAAAAGAACCTCTCAGTGGAGACCCATATACAGCCGTCGCCCTTGGCGCTGCCATTGCAGGAATTGAATACGGGAAAGAAAAAACACGGAATGCAAAAAATATTGAGATCAGTGACGTTGTATCATGCTCTCTCGGAGTGAAGATTGCTGATGGCACACTTTCAAAAGTTATTGAGCGAAACACCAAGATCCCGATTTCAAGAACGCGTGGTTACACAAATGCCGGTGATTTTGTTGATGAAGTCATCATTCCGGTATACCAGGGCGATGAAGAAATGGCAGAGGATAACGAATTTCTCGGTGAGTTCTGGATAAACATCGAACCTTTACCTTTTGGGCAAAATAGAATCAAAGTGACTTTTGAAATTGGTGAAGAATTTGGTATACTAAATGTCACGGCTAACGATGATGATTCAGGTAATCTTCGTAGCGTAAAACTGGAATCACGGAGCAGACTTTCAAAGAAAGAGAAAAGCAAATTGATGAAGAAACTGCTTGGTATTGGGAGCGTCCATGTCGATATAAAAAATACGTCAGGAAAAGTGACTCTTGACATGTTTCTCAACCCTTCGGGAACAATATCTGATCTCAAGCGTGAGTTAAAGGAGAAAGGCATTATCGGAGATAATGATACAATTGTTTGTAATGATATTGAACCCAATGATTCTCAAAGGATCTCCGGTCTAAACCTGGACGATGACAGCGTGATTTTGATCAGGGATAAGGATGGGGATTAAAAATAGAGCTCAAAAAGCCCGGAAAGTTCAGGCTTTAAGTCATGATATCTCAATTGAGGATGACCCCTACTGGAAGATCTCCTCACTATTTGTTAATGAGGAACGACTGGGCAGGTACGTCAATCGGTTTATACAGTTTGAAAAACGCCAATATCAATGGGTAAATGACATTATGAATGGTTTTCCAACCTATTATTGCATTATGGGTGTTAGCAGGGGGGCAACAATCCTAGAAGTTATCCAGGCGTTTGAAAGAAGAATTGAATTTTCATGTTACCCTGATGAAGTTATTATTGAAGCATTCAGGGTTCTTCAGAACCCAGGTCTCCGGAAAGAGTATGATGAGTTCCTTTTCGTTTTCGAACAGTTTTCCAAAATCCTCCCCCCTTCTGAAAAAAAAGAACTAATTGAGTTACATAGTAAACATATTGCCGAAGGAAAATTAGTCGGAAAAGTTGAAGAGATAAGAAAAACTTATAACGATTATTTCCATCTTTTCCTGGAAGGGATGCCTGACATTTACGAATTTGCAGGACTCGAAAAAGACCTGGATATTGAGACACTAAAAGGAGAGAGCCCAAAAGATTCAGAGTTGCTTAAGAAAATTTATTCAGTTCTCACTGACCCTGCATCCCGTGAAAATTATGATACTATGATAAATTTTGTTTACAAGCACCTGGAGCGGGAGGCTCTTAACAACCTGGAAAAGAAAAAGGAGTATTGGAAACATATTGACAAGGAAATATCAGATAAAATTATGCTGCTTGCTCTTACTGAACCCGATGCAATTAATAAATTTTATTCAAGGTGTAGTAAGATACTAAATATCAATCAGGACTGGAAGCAGTATCTTCCTCCCGCAGACGAGACATTTTTTTCAATTCTTGGCGTGGATGAAGGTTCAATCAAGGCTGATAAAAAAGATCTGGAAAAGATCCTCCGTGATAAGTACCGGAAGTTTGAGAGGACTCCTAAAGTAAATCTGGCATATAGCGTTCTTAAAAACATGTCGATGAGAGAGGATTACTTGTGGCTTAATGAGAACCTGCGGATGTTAGATGTTATCAATTCCCTGTTCTCTGAAACAAAGACTGATCGACCCATGGCAAAAAGATCATTTAATTAAAAAGAGGATCTGGCATATAAAAAGTTAGAATCTACAAGTTTAACGGACTTAAAAAATTTATTTTTTTTTTACAGAGTTGTAAATCCATTTTAATAGCGCATTTTAATCTTCAATAACCTCATTTTCGATGTAAATTGCAAAGAACCCTGGATAATCAGAATTATATTCTCTATGTCATGCTTGCTGATTCCGAAGAGCATGTTAAGTTTCTGGTTAGCATTAACAAGTTTGTCTTTGTTGGGTGATGTCCCAGTTGGTCCCGATCATTCGCAGTGTATTACCCCCGGCATCGCGTTGCACATGAGCGATAGCCCGGATGTTTCTCGTGCTGCCGTCCGGCCAGAGAACGCGAAACTCGGTGTCGAACTCCTTCTCTCCGCGTATCGCCATCTGGATCTCTTCGTCACCCCGTTGCTGGTCATCCGGGTTAACTCCAGTCTGCCATGCTTCATATGCACCTCCGAACTGTTCCCTTGTTATCCCATAAAGGGCAAACATCTGGTCATCCCAGGTCAATATGTTATTAACGACATCATAATCCCAGATACCTACTCCACCGACCCGAGTTGCGAGTGTCAAACGATCAGTAAGCTCGCGAAGCGCCTCTTCCGCCCGTTTACGCTCGGTGACATCACGGCTCACGCCAATAAGCACCTTGCTGCCATTCCACCATCCACTGGTAACTTTAGTCTCGACCTCGATGCGTGTGCCATCCTTTGAAAGAAGCGGTACAGGACAAGAATCAATAGTTCCGGCAATCATTCCCTGAGCAATATGGAGTGCCTCGTCCCTACGTTCCGGTACATGTAACCGCACAACATCAGTACCTTCCAGTTCACCTGGTGTATACTGGAGACGTTTCAAAACGGCATCGTTTACCGAAAGGATCTGTCCTTGTATGTCCAGCACAAAGATCATCTCGTTAATTGACGCAAAAAGTGTCTGGAGGTTTACTGATACCTTCTTTGCCTCATCTTCATCTATCATCCGCGCAATGGAGGTGCCCAGTTCGCGCCCTATTGCTGTAAGTACCCGTATTTCATCAATCGAAATCGTATACCGTTTTGCACTTATAACGTTAAGTGCACCTATCACCATATGTTTTGAGATGAGTGGGATGCTTGCAAGTGAGCAAAAATGGTAATTTTCTGCAAGTTCAGGCGACAATTCTTCAAAATGTTCAGTGATTATTGGTTGTTCCCTAATAAACAGGGTATCATAGGGGGAAGCATCAATGGGTATTTTGCGGGTTATTTCGATGAAATCATCAGGAAGATTTTCGGTATAAACGGTCTCTGCGGTTCTCTCTACCGGGTTTAAGAGGTAAATTTCCCCTGCTTCAAAATCCAGCAACTCGAGCGCCTTGTCAAGTGAGTCTCTGAACAGATAGTGGAGCATCTCGGCCTTGTTCGCAGTGATAATGACCTCATTGAGAATGGATGTCATCTTTGCGTATTCTTTTAAAGATTCGGCGATTACATTGCTGTGCTTAATCTCTTTCTGCAACTTCATGTTTGCAGAATATAAGTCGGCAGTCCGCTCTTTTACCGTTACCTCTAGATTGTCGTGCGCCTTTTGCAGCATTTGTTCTGCAACCCTACGCTCGGTGATGTCGCGGGTAAACGTCGAAAAACCAACCACCACTCCATCCTTGCGGATCGGGTTATAGGAAGATTCGAAAAATCTCTCCTGGCCGTTGGGCATTGGAAGTTTGAACTCGATAGGGAATGATTCTTCTGCAAGAGCCCGTTTATTGTTGGTATTCCAGAAGTCCAGCATCGATTCAGGGAAGAGGTCAATTGCACAAAGGCCGGGATACAGCTCTACCCCCAAAACGCTGCCGTAAATTTCACTGGCTGCCTGGTTGTAGACCAGCAGGCGGACCTCTGGGTCATACACCGCGAGAATATCATTAGTATTTGTAATGATTGACTGGAGATTAGCCTCGCTCTTGATCAGGTCTGCCTCGGCTTTGTGACGCTTTACTGCCTGCCTGATTTTCAACATCAGTTCAGCAAACAGTGATTCTGGTTCACCGCCTTTCTGGAGATAGAAATCTACCCCGCTATTGATTGCCTGAATAACAACATTTTCCCTTCCTTTGCCGGTCCTATTCATTTTGCGAGGTTTGCATGCCGCTTCTGGAGTACCGGAAAGTATAATATTTTCTACCAAAAAGGAGAATGTCTTGTCCTGATTGTTATCCATGCTGGGCTCGGTCTGGTTTACCCATAGTTTCACCTGGTGTGGGTGCCAGGGAAGTGACAATTTTCAATTCTAATATCCAGCGAAACCGTTTAGCATTTGGAGGATCCTGTTATATCTCGTCAGATGAATTAGTGTAGTGATGGTAGGGTCCATAACCACTGTTTTTTCCAAAACCTCGCTTGAAAATAATCTCTTTCTCCTCGTTATTTACCCCAACCCCATTATCTTCCCATATTATTTTCAATTCGTCATCGTTCGAATTGTTTGTGCAGCATTTTTAAATTTAAGAAAATATTCCTTTAAGTCAGACATTAGACATTTTTTTCGAATTTGTTGGGCCTGAATTTGAATTTTTTCAAGTTGTAAACGAAGATTCTTTTCCGATTCGGCTAGAAGATCATATGTTTTTCTCCTCTAACGAGGAAAAAAGTCAAAGAACTAAATATTTGTCCGATTTTATCTGCGTCTGATAGTTGATTCTCCCAATTTTGTATTTCAACAGGACTTACAATTCCTTGCTTCTTTGCAAGGGAAAAGGTTATCTCAAGATCATACATCTGTTTGACAAGTGCCAGATCTGTGATTGTCAAGGTCATTGGTTGAGCTTCGATGTTCTTCAGTCCGGCATCAGAAAATGCCGCGTATAATGAGCGACCAACATGGCCGGAAGGAAGATTATCACACCAGAAGTTCAGAACACTCCTGCAGGTTTGACGATCACCGGGCCAGATGGTTAACGTCTCCCAGTCCGGTTCAAAGGCCACAACAGTCCCGGAGGGTCTCGTCACACGTGCCATCTCTTTAACTACAGAGAATGGATCAAGTGTATGTTGAAGAACCCGTTCCGAGCGGAGAGCATGGAAGGTTGAATCTGGGAATGCAAGGTTATTTCCATCACAGAGTATAAATTCCGGAATTGTATTATTTTTTCTGTTGGAATTTCGTGCTGACTTGAGCATGAACATGCTGATATCAATGCCAACACTTATACCAGATTTTCCAACGATTTCGGCAAGTTTCTGGATATCTATTCCATTTCCGCATCCAATCTCAAGGACAGAATCACCGGGTGAGAGGTTAAGCAAATGGAAACTATGGGATTTGCACTCTTGAAAAAACGGTAGTGAATGAATCAGGTTAAGACATTGTATAAATGAGTGAGGGTTATCGGTCTTGTCAACATGTGCAAACCCTGAAGCTAAAGAATCCATTTTTTCACTACTCTTGTATTCATACGTTGGATCTTTTTCTATATCATTATGACATGTTGGGATTTACAGCATTTTCTCATGAAAGCCCAGGGTAACAGGGATTGAATTTCTAGATACTCGGGTATTCTGAAGTTATAACAACTCCAAAAATTTTTCCACCGTCAAATCGGCATCCCTGATGATGAAGCGTAATGTCCCACGGGCAAAATCCGGTAGATTTGGAATGTTAGCGGGCGTCTAACCGGATACCATAAATGGATATAACTTCATTTCTGGTTGCTCTGACCGAATATCTCAGTTTGACAGGGACTTTTGCTACTTCCTTATCTGATTTGATAGGCTCGAAAAGGAATGCGGAATGAGGGCTTAAATACAAATAATCAAAAAAAAAAAAAAATACTAATACTTAAGTCATTTTTTGAATTTCAATGATATTTTCCAAAATATAAATATTAAAAGTTATTTTAATACGTATATCCGATACCAAGTGAATATGAACCAGATCCATAGACATCGTATATCATTATGTTATATATCCCACGTTTGGGGTAAGGAATATTAATCATTTCATAGTTTCCTATTCTTGTCGATGAAAAATCATAGTTAACATTCGAAACAGGTTCGTTGAATTTCACATAAATTTTGAAATAAGAGTCAGCGGGTGTAATCAAAGCTAATGAATATTCTGATGTTGCTGGATCGCTTAATCTGGTTGTCACATATCCCGCATCTCCTGGAAAATAGAGGGTGCCCGTGAATGGGCCTTCACTTTGTTTATGTGTTGATACAACCACTACATTAGTAGTATCCTTTGTTAAGAGGGTGGGTAATGGTTTTAGTAAAGAGGTTTTTATATAAGATTTTATAGGCGTTTTTGTTTTTGTAGGTGTTTTCGTTTTAATAGGTGATGTAGAAGTTGAGTAGTAATATGTTGGTGATGGTGTTGTTCGCAATAATGAATCAATTAAATTCTCATCAGATTCAAGTTTAGAAAGTTGAGATGAACCTGAACCAGTATTCAACTTTTGTAATCCTATATTGTAATTTCCTATATCGGCATCGGCAAAAACCGATCTCCAATTAGAAGTTATCTGTGATACATCATTGAGAAAAGTTATTGATGCACTTTTTAAGGGTGACATGTCTGGACTCACTGCAATACCATTGATACGTTCCAGAGTATTAGTTGTAAGAGTTAATATTGAGTCACATTTTTTTATTGCAGCACCCCAGTTAAGATTTGTTTCATCATTAGTAATAGCATCAATAAGTGGAACAACCTCATTTTTATATTGAATCATGACACTTCGAATTATATCATCATTCGAGGATTCGAGACTCGCATTCGATGCTGAAGCAAATAAAATGAGAAAACCTACAAAAAAAAGAATAACGAAAAGTGTTCTAAAAGTCATATATAGATCAACTAAAATATCTTATTAACTATTCTAGAATAAAGATTTTTTGAAATATTTTTGTTATATTCAATAAGATAACTTGAATAATTTGGAATAATCAAAATCTTGAATCATTTCACGTTCAGTTCCCTTTGAAACGGTATCGTGATTTGGGATAATTAGGATATCTTCTCCCCTTGACATAACGATATGACTTCCTTTCTGTCTTATAACAGAAAATCCAACCTTTTTAAAGACACTTACCATATCTGCACCGGATACTGGTAGCAGTCGGAGAGTCATACCACAATCTCAACGACAGAACACCTTGACTGATCGCGTTCAATATGGATGGCTTTTTCGTGAGTAACCTCAATATAAAGTTCAATTGCTTCTCGTATATTTGTTATAGCATCATCCCGTGTGGTCCCTTGCGAATGACATCCTTTCAAAGCAGGACAATGCACTGAGTAAGTACCGTCATCCTCTTCTTCAAGAATTATATCGAATATCATAGTGTATTATTGATTTCCATTGGAATAAGGATAACGCCCATAGTGTGAAAACCCGGCATGAAACTGTATTCCGGATATTATCTTTGAGATCGAGGAGCACTACAATTCCTCATGGATTTAAAATCGGCTATTGGTCATGGGGTCCTTAAAAATCGAGTTCATCTAACCGAGGTTCACTCTTAGTTCTGATACTCGTGAGACTCCTTGAACTAAAACTCATATTTCCGGGATGAATTATGTGTGCTAGCGGTTGGTAATCATACTTTGAAACCAATAAAGACAGATTAAACTGTTTATTTCTCCAATTCTTATATCCTGCATAAATCTTTCAGCATTAATGGAATTTCGTTAAATTTCGTCAGATGCACTAATTAGAGATTATTTGGGTATGCTTATATGGATCAGTCGTTCGGTGTACCTACATAATCTCGCAGGGATAGGACTTTTTTGGCATCTCAATATCTGTTTTCGCAAACCATTATCAGCATAAAGTTCGAAAGAACGTACATGAATATGAAAACCATTATTAAAGTCCACAGGGAGGGGAGATATTTCGTTGCCGTCGATCTCCTCACAAATGTTGCCGACCAGGGCTTATCAGAAGAGGAGGCTATGCAGAACCTTAAGAAAGGACTTGAGGAACATTACGAGCTCCTGATTGAATTGACCCCTCGAGACCACAAACTGACCTATCTGGACATAGAAGTCGATAATCTTGTCAAAAATTCCTCTGCTGTCAGCTCTTGAAATAATAAAAATTCTTACCATTCTTGGTTTCCAACCAATTCGACAGACTGGTAGTCATATTCATCTCCTCAATCCAGAGACTCGCCGACTCGTCACGGTTCCCAATCATCCTGAGATTGCCAGAGGTACATTGCTCTCAATTCTTAAGCAGGCTAATATAGAGAAGGAAGAATTCTTAATGCATGTAAATTGACCTTTTATTCAAGAGTCAAGTTCCATATATACTGGCGAAAACTTCGTGTTCTTATATTAACAGAGGAACAGTTTGTGTCAATCTCATTATCGCTCTGACAACTGGTCATCAGTTACTTTTTTTCTCAATCTGCTCTCGTAATTCAGGTAAATCTTTCACAATTAAGACCCATATCCTCTCCATGTCAACCCTGTGATATTGATGTATCAGCATGTTTCTGAGTGTTGCCATCCCTCTCCAGGGGATATTGGGATACTGAGATTTTATTAATTCAGGTACCTGGGCTGACGATTCCCCTATTATTTCAAGATTTCTGATAATCGCATCCTGGACTTGTGAATTATTTATAAAATGCTCTTATCCATCAATCGTATACTTGAAAATCTTCTTTATCGCCTCAAGAATATCAGAAAAATAAACCTGAAAGTCGCTCATAGTAAAATCGCTTCTTTCAGGATCTGTTGGCGAAGCCGTGGATGTAATGCGGGTTCTGTCACGATATCGATCTTTCTCCCGAATTCGTCTTCAAGAACATTGGAAAGAAGAGCAAGGTCGAGGAGACTCCGGTCTTCATCTACATCTACCAACAGATCAATATCTGATGAAGGAGACTCCCTTTCATATGAAACTGACCCAAAAATCCTGATACGGGTCACTCCATATCGTGATGCCAGTCGATAGATATCATCCCTACGCAACTTAAGCATCTCATATACACTCATGGTCAGATTTCCTTACTACTCATAAAGGAGCAAAGATATAAAAAGATTCCAATACGGATACTCTCAAATTTCATTTTAATAACTACTTTCCCGTATATTGAATCTCGAATAGAAAAATAAGGCGAAGGGCCAAAGTAGATACAAAAATAATACCTAAAATCCGAAATTCCAGCCGATGCCTTAATGGTTGAATCTCTTCGAAGACTTTACTTTTTCGAACAATTTTTCCGATAGTTCACGTTCATTCTCGTAAGGTTCCCATATCAATTTTGTTCCTTGTTCACTCGATTTTACCGATATTTCAAAGAATTTTCCCCATTAACCCACAATTTCATCGATTGAACTCTTCAGGTTGTCTTTGATGATATGCAAATCGCATCTAAAGCAGGAAAAAATGCGTCTTTTGTGAACTTTTCCGTTTTGATTCCTGCTAATTGTGGAGGTATAGTTGACTGAATCCAGTATTCAATCTGGGTAGCGCTTTGAGGGTCTAATGCATGATTTGTTGCTCACACTGTGAGAAATTTCCCTGGAGTAGGTCCTTCAATGTTCTCCTGACCTATACAAATCCGATCTATGATGTTTATCATATTGGAATGTTCGGAAATGTGTCAGAATAGGGCAACATCTCCCGCACGAAATGATCTCTTAGGATAAATTTGTTCGGGATGAACGCGTTTGGTTTTTGGTTTTGGGGACATCGCTTTCAACTATTAAAGAAATAACTATTAAAATCGCTATTTTGTAGTGATCACATCGCGTTGTTCAGGTTACATTATTGATAGATTATATAACCAAATTGTCAAACTTGGGGTGTTAAACAAAATGTCCTTTTTCTAGGACAGTTATAAAAAAAAATTATTTAGTCAGTGGGGACTCATCCATGCTAATGAAATTGAGTGCATTCTCCCCATACTCGACTGGTGCATAAAGGGACCCATCATGTGGGAGTCCCTTGAACCGTACGAGCCACGACCCATTAATTTGCCCTGCTATCTGGACCGCAACAGCCTGCGGGGTCAGGACATCTTCAGTTCCCACAACAAGCATGACATCTTTTTGTATCCCGGAAAGGCCATTATAGGACCCGTTCCAGGCGAGGTTTGCCTGTGCCTCTTTCCGGATGCCTTCGGGTGTGGAAGCATTGATAGCCTCATATTCAATGATTTTAAATAGTAATCTGGTCTCTGGCAGACGTATGTTGTACGTAACGGAATCAAGGACAAGTTTTCGTACTCGTTCTGGGTTATTAATGACGAGCTGCTGGGAGACCGAAGACCCCATCGAGACTCCATAAACATTCATACTGTCGTAGCCAAGCACAGGCATCAGTGCTACGGCATCATTTGCATAGAGATCAATGGTGGGTGTCGCATTATTGTCGCTGCTATATCCCATTCCCCGATGATCATAGGTATATACGTGGTATTTCGAGGCAAGGATACCAATGAATGTCTCATTCCAGTTATCAATGGTGTTCCCGAACCCCTCGAGCATCAATAATGGTTCACCAGACCCGAATTCGCGGTATCCCAACTTGACTCCATTAACCTGTGCATACTGAACGGGTGTTGCGTTGAACGATACAGGTTGAGGTTGCCCCCCAATTGCCTGCCCGGTGGATAAGCTGGCGACTGGGTTACCTGGTGTACTTGTACACCCTGCTGTCATAAGGAGGCTGACTATGACAGCGATTGCCAAGATTATAATCTGTGTATTGTTCATAATAATATTCTCTTACCATACGTTCCCGCCATTTAGGAGGGGATTAATATCTAAAACAAAAAACGCCCCGGCCGGGATTTGAACCCGGGTCAAAAGCTCCGGAGGCTTCTAGGATGTCCACTACCCTACCGGGGCATAAATGGGATTTAATGATAATACTACTAATCCCATATTTTCTACCAGAATTTATAAAATCCTGGTAAAACTCTTTTATTAATTATAAAGCAGTAATAGAAAAAATGATCGTAAAAAAATTCAAAGGACACAAAATTAACACTATCATCTGTATTATATTGTTTGAATCCCAATCAGGTTCAAAGGTAGATTATGCAGGAGTTTTCAGTCCTCGTCGGAGGAAAAGCCGGAGATGGGATTAACACTACCGGTTACGTTATTGCCCAGCTTCTCAATCACATGGGCTACTATGTATTCATGTATTATGATTACCCGTCTCTCATCAAAGGCGGTCATAATTTTACGATAATCAGGGCAGCAGATGAAAGAATTGGAACACATCGTGAAAATGTCGACTTTATCCTGGCTCTGAACGCAGAAACGCTTCAAATTCATAAAAACCGGATGAAAAACGACACTGTTAAAATATTCAATGGAGACCTTGTAAAATCAGAAGGCATATCAGTGCCAGTTTCGACTATCCTAAAATCGAATAATTTCCCTGATGTGATGAAAAATTCAGCAATTGTAGGTGCTTTTGCGAAAGCTGCAGAAATTCCATGGGAAGTAGTGAAAGAAGTTTTTATTCTGCATGAAAAAAAGCTAACAGCCGAGAACCTTTTAGTTGCAGAAAAAGGGTATGAAGCGTCAATAATAAGCTTCCCCATTCAAAGGAGAAATGATGAACCGAGACCACTCCTAACGGGTAATGAGGCAGTGAGCCTTGGTCTTGTCAATGGAGGTCTGGATATGTATATCTCGTACCCAATGACCCCCTCCTCCTCTGTTCTTCACTTTCTTGCAGAGAATGAAGATAATTTTGGCTTAAAAGTGTTTCATCCAGAAAGTGAAATTGCGGTCATCCTGACTGCATTAGGAGCATCGTATGCAGGAAATAAAGTTGCAGTAGGGACATCAGGGGGAGGTTTCTGCCTTATGACCGAGGGATTATCATTATCAGGACAGGCAGAAATACCAGTTGTAATTTTTATGGCCCAGAGGCCAGGTCCAAGTACAGGTCTTCCCACCTATTCAGGTCAGACAGATCTTAAGTTTATACTAAATGCCGGACAAGGTGAGTTTCCACGTTTCATAGTTGCACCCGGTGACCCGGTTGAAGCTTATACCTGGTCAAAAACTGCGATGGATATCGCATGGAAATACCAGGTCCCGTCATTTATCCTTTCAGATAAGAGTCTTGGCGAGAGCACATATTCATTCGATAATCCGGTACAGAGCGAAATTAATATTTTATCATCTGATCGGCAGCCTGAAATTCCTTATAATAGATATTCTGAAAAAAATGATGGAATATCTCCTATGGCACACCCTCCGTTCAAAGGGGAAATAATAAAAGTGAACAGCTATTCCCATACAGACGAGGGTATAACAACCGAGGACCCTGAAATTGTAAAACGTCAGGTAATAAAAAGGGAAATAAAGGAGAAAATGCTTCTCGAAGAGATTGAAAATCTTCCGTCTGTAAATTTATCAGGGGATAAAAATGCAGATACAGCTCTCGTGTCATGGGGTTCAAATAAATGGATATGCAGGGAGATAGCTCGCAGGCATAATCTACGTGCGGTTCAACCTGTAGTTTTAAACCCTTTTCCGGAAAAGTCCCTGAAAAATGCTCTAAAAGGTGTTAAGAAACTTATTCTCGTAGAGGATAGTAAAAGGGGTCAGCTTCTTGACCTTCTCACCCTTTCTCATATAAATGTAGATATTAATATTCAAAAATTTGATGGAAGGCCTAATTCTATCCCTGAACTGGAGGAAAAGATCCTTAAGGTGATTTCATGAGCGATGAAAACCTCATAACAAGCGCCCAGAACACATGGTGTCCGGGCTGCGGTAATTTTACAATCCAACACAGCCTCAAATCAGTTATCTCTGTTCTTGAATCAGAAGGAATCTCAAGAGAACGATGTGTCCTTGTTACCGGGATTGGTTGTCATGCAAAGATTGCTGACTACATGAAAATAAATAGTTTTTACTCACTTCACGGCCGTACAATCCCTGTTGCCACAGGAATTAAGCTCGCAAACCCTGGACTGATAGTATTCTGTTGTGCCGGAGATGGAGATCTATATGCCGAAGGGCTTGAGCACCTCATTTTTGCAGCAAAAAGGAATATCGATATCTCGGTTTTTGTTCATGACAACCGTGTATACGGACTTACTACCGGCCAATATACTCCTACCTCCCCATTGGGTTTTAAAGGTCGTTCTACGCCTCATGGCACAAAAGAACTGCCTTTTAATCCTGTCGAGCTTATGTTATGTGCAGGAGCCTCATTTATTGCCCGGACATACACAAAGCATCCTCCTGATATGAATATAATCTTAAAAGAAGCAATTCTTCACAAGGGTTTTTCATTTGTTGATATCCTTCAAATCTGTGCAAGTTACTATAACCTGACAGATTTTTACAATAAGCGCATATACAGAAAAGAATCCAATGACCTGGAAAACTTCGAATCAGCTTGCATCACCAGCCGTGAGTGGGACTACGAGACTGAATCTGGTATTCCGGTCGGAATTTTTTATAAAAAAGCGAGACCATGCTTTGAAAATTCGTTCATGCAAAAGAAGCCCGGAGATAAACCTGTACAAGAAAAGATAAAAGCATTCCTCCAAACGAGAAAGTAAAAAAAGAGTAAAGAGTCAGTAAATTTTTTATGCCGGTTCAAGGGAAACCAGTTCGCCATTTATAAACTGACTATCTTCTGATGAAGGATTCACTTTAACAAGGTACTTAACTTTCATCCCATCTTTTTTGAATTGATCTGGTATGCTGCCTGGGTCTATCTGCTGTTTTCCACTTACTTTGATAGCATCAGAAAGGAATCCATATTTTGTCTTCTCATAATCAAGAAAAACAATAGTCCCAGTTCCATAGATATATTCGCTTGGCTCTGGTAACGACCCGAGCTCAATTACATCTACCGGAGTTCCCCACATTACTGTGGATGTTACATCATTTCTAATTTCAATTGTGTATATCACCGGTGTACCATCTTTATTAAAAATATCAGGAACCGGTTGTAAGGGATAATATTTCTGATCGTTATCTCCGACAATTCCATAAAAACCACCTTCAAAAGGCAGACTCTTCATTGTTCCCCTCCCTACAAGCTGGCCTGGCACTGTCGCAACGGCATCAGGAATTTCAGTAATATCAATAATTCGTATAGGTATACCCCTGTTGCCTGACATTTTGGGGTTACTTAAAAGTTGTGCATTTATTTGAACTTTAAGCCCGTTTTTTTGGAAATTAGTATCGAGACTATCTGGTTTGTAACCTTTATTGTTCTCATCTGTTATACCCCAGTACTGCCCACTTTCATCATAATAGACCATTCCTTTCACACTTATATTAGGAAGTACATTGTCCCCTCCCTGAGGTCCTACACACCCTGAAAGAAAAATGCCGATGAATAATACAATTAATGGAATAGCACACCATATTCTTTTTATCATGAGATTTACCCTGATACCTTCATTAGCTTCTCTCAACTAAACATCTTTTGGTCTAAAGACACCCAGATAAAAAAAATTATTAAGGTCAGGTCACCTCATAGAAAAGCTGGAATAAATATATGTTTATTGAAAGGATAGTTTCTGAAGGAATCGCTCACAACTCGTATATAATAGGTTCAGGGGCTAAGGCAGCAATAATTGACCCCAGGCGTGATATTGACATATATCTCGTTATTGCAAAAAGAAACAAGTTCAAATTAACCCATATATTTGAAACTCACAGGAACGAGGACTACGTCTCAGGTTCAAATGAATTAAGGGCAGTAACTGGAGCTGAAATCTATCATGGGCATAATTACAACTTCCAGTATGGAAATCCTGTTAGGGATGGAGATATTTTTCGTCTGAATGAACTGGAACTAAAGATAATAGAGACGCCAGGACATACTTATGAGAGCATATCAATAGCGGTTATTGATAATTCCACAACTTCAGATGTTTTTGCGGTTTTTTCAGGAGACACCCTGTTTTCAGGAGATACAGGCAGGACCGATTTTTATGGCACAGAGAACAGGATTCAGGTTTCAGAGATGCTATACAATAGCATTACAAAAAAACTCCTAGCACTGGGTGACGGTGTCATAATTTATCCTGCACATGGAGCAGGTTCAGTTTGCGGTTCTGAGATCACATCGCATCCTCTTACAACGATAGGATATGAAAAGAAGATAAACCCGGTTTTCAATCTAGAAAAAAATTCATTTATCCAAAAGAAAACAGAAGAGCATCATTACCTTCCTCCATATTTTCAGAAGATGGAAGAACTTAACACAGCAGGAGCGCCAGTCCTCGGAAAATACTCTGAATCTAATCTTTTGTCTTTGGATGATTTCAAAACCGCAATCAAGAATAAAGCACAGATCCTTGATATCCGGTCACCTCCTGGTTTTTCAGGAGGTCATATTAAAGGGAGCCTGAACATTTGGAGAGACGGGCTATCAGCGTTCGTTGGGTATTTTTTAAACTATAATGACCCGGTAGTCCTTGTTGACGATTATAATCTTGAAATTGAGCCTGTAATACGGCAGCTGATAAGGCTTGGCTATGATAACCTGGCCGGAGTGCTTGGCGGGGGCTATTCACTCTGGTATATTAAAGGGGGAGAAGTATCGAGACTCCAAAACTGGTCAGTCCATGAACTACACGAAAAAAAAGAGACTGAAGAGTTCATACTACTGGATGTACGGGATATTGATAACCTGCGAAAATTTGGAAGCATCAGTTCAGCGCGTCATTTATATGTCGGAGATCTTTCTCAAAAATTCCACGCTATACCAAAAGATAAAAAAATTGTTATCTACTGTGATGCAGGGTATAAAGGCTCATTAGCAGGAAGTTTTCTTCTTAGCAAGGGGTACAGGGATGTAATAAATATCCTTGGAGGTTTTAATGCCTGGATCAATAGTAAATATCCGGTAATTAAGGTGATTTAGGCGTATTTTTTACAAGTCCAGCTCTTGGATAAGTAAGAACAAAACAGAAACTTTTATTCCTGAATCTTCTCATCTCTAGTTGTGAGCCTATGGAGATCGTAAAGATCCCAAGAATGGAGAAACGCGAGTACGATAAACTTATCGAACAGGGTTATATATCAAGAATTGCGTTTCAGGGAGAAAAATATCCATATATTGCGCCATTCCTCTACACTTTTGATGGTAATTTTCTATATTTTCTGTCAACAAAATATGGAAAAAAGATCGAGTACTTCAAGAAGAGTCCTTATGTTTCGGTTGAAGTTGAAAAATATTCAAAAGACCTCTCATGTTACACGTTCGTAACGATGCAGGGGCTTCTCTCTGAAGTTACAGATTCTATCGACAAAAAAATTGTAAGGGAAACATTTGTGAACCTGATAAAATCCCGTAATTTGTCGATGAATATCCTTGCCGCACTAGGTCATTCACCCTTGGACCCGCCAGAGAATATTGCTCGTGAAGAGAGATCTCTCGTATGGCGACTTAATGGTGTAAAAGACCTCGTAGCGCTGAAAAATTTATAGTAATCCGAACAGGACCCGAGTAAAAATTTTATAAATTCCTTCCCAAAAGGAAATAACTCCTGTTTTTTCTAGAACTGTATCCTTAAAGGAACTATCCGTGAAAGAGTGCCATGTCTGATGAGAAGAGACTTACCCCGGCAATGGAGCAATACCGCTTCTTTAAAGCTAAATATCCGGATGCAATATTATTCTTCAGGATGGGTGATTTTTACGAAACTTTTGAAACAGATGCAGAAACTATTGCACCAGTTCTTGGAATTGCACTCACTTCACGTTCAAAAGATAAATCAGGAAAACGTATTCCGCTTGCAGGTGTCCCTTACCATGCCGGGGAGAATTATATTGCAAAGCTTGTCAGTAATGGCTTCAAAGTTGCAATATGTGAGCAGGTAGAAGACCCAAAATATGCTAAAGGGGTAGTGAAACGCGATGTTGTCAGGGTAATAACACCAGGAACTGTTATTGACGATGCGTACCTTTCATCAACCGATTCTCACTATCTTATGGTGATTTCAGCACCCGGAAAAGATGATAATGTCGGTGTAGCTTTTCTTGAACTTTCAACAGGTGAATTTTTTGTTATTTCGTGTATTGCTAAACCGCCATATACTGAAGTCCTGACTGAGATTTTTAAATATAATCCTCTGGAATGCTTAGTCCCATACGGACTTTCTGAAGCAATTACCGAGATACTCAAACTCCAGTCTATCCCTGTAACACAATATGATCCTACCCGTACAGCTGGTAAAATTGCACTGGAAGTTCTGGATTCAAAACTCCCACCGGGTGAGACAGAGAGGTCCGGCTGCCTCCTGTCTCCTGAAACCATCCCTGCAGCAGCCATCGCCCTTTTGTATGCAGAGGAGACACAGCTCCAGAGTCTTCCGCACATCAGGAAGTTAAGCCTTCGTTCAAGGTCTGAAACAATGGTCCTTGACAGTATTACACTAAGAAATCTTGAACTTATCTCCCAAATAAAGGGGGAGTCAGGTGAAAATACATTATATTCTGTTTTGAACCGTACAAAGACCCCTATGGGTTCTCGTTTTTTAAAAACAGCTATTGTTTGCCCTCTTATCTCAAAAGTTAAAATTGAAGAACGCTATTGCGCAGTACAGTTTCTTACTGAACATGTAGGAATAAAAAATGAACTTCAGGCACTCTTAAAAAGGTGTGGCGATATTGAGAGGACTGCAGCACGAATATCATATGGAAATGCCACCCCCCGTGACCTGGTTTCACTTGCTGGTTCACTTGAAACTCTCCCTGCAATAAAAGTACTGCTTGAGGAATCTGATGCCTCAACCCTTTTTTCCAAAAGTTATGAGGCCCTCTCAATGAAAGGTGCAGGAGAAGTAATCCGGGTTATCAGGTCCTCAATTGTTGATGATCCACCGCCAACAACACGGCAGGGAGGTGTAATAAAGGAAGGATATTCAGTTGATCTTGATTTAATAAGGAATTCTGCTAAGAAAGGAAGAGACTGGGTACTGGAACTCCAGCAGAGCGAACGTGAAAGAACCGGGATAAAGTCTCTCAAAGTAGGCTATACATCGGTTTTTGGTTATTATTTAGAAGTGACACGTTCAAATCTTCACCTTATCCCCCAGGATTATGAGAGGAAACAGACTACTTCAACGGGCGAGCGATATATAACGCCTGAGTTAAAAGAGAAAGAAGCCCAAATCCAGTCAGCGGATGAAAAGATCTTATCACTCGAGGAATCACTTTACAGGGAATTAATAAAAAAACTCGGAGAATATGTAACAGAAATTCAGGCAATGGCCCAGGGAATTGCCCTCCTTGATTTTCTCACGGCACTTGGCGATGCGGCCCTTTTTAATTGTTATACACGTCCTGTTATAGTCGATGAACCAGTTACATTGATTCGTGATGGGAGGCATCCGGTTGTTGAAACCCGGAGTAAATCAGGGTTTATACCCAATGATACATATCTGGCCGTTGATAAAGACCAGATCCTTATAATTACCGGTGCAAACATGGCAGGAAAATCCACCTATATGCGGGCGGTTGCCCTGATTACTGTCATGGCCCAGATGGGAAGCTTTGTCCCGGCTTCATATGCAGAACTAGGATTGGTTGACCGGGTCTTTTCCAGGGTTGGAGCCTTTGATGACCTTGCACGGGGACAGTCAACATTCATGGTTGAGATGCTTGAACTCGCAAATATCCTCTCGAACTTCACAGGTAATAGCCTCATTATCCTTGATGAGATAGGCAGAGGGACAAGTACTGCTGACGGGTTGAGCATTGCAAAAGCAGTTCTGACGTATCTTCATGAAAATGACAAAGGAGCCCCCAGAACGTTATTTGCTACGCATTTTCATGAACTTATCGGTATTGAAACTGATTATCCAAGGATAAAAAACTGCCACTTTGCAGTAAAAGAAAGTGGTAATGAGATAATATTCAAAAGAAAACTGGTATCAGGTGCAACCGACAGGAGTTACGGCATTCATGTTGCAGCTCTTGCAGGAATACCTGAAGAAGTTGTGCTGTTAGCCCAGGAAAACCTCGAAAATGTCCTTTTACAAATTAATCAATCGAAAAAAACCAGGAAAAAGTCTATACAACTTCTGCTTTTTGATAGTAATGAGAAAGAGAAAAGAAGCAACCCTCTTATTGAAGAACTTATATCCCTGAACCCGGATGAGATGACGCCCCTTGGTGCAATAACTCTGCTTTACAGCCTTAGAAAGAAAGCTGTGTTCTGGAAGGAAGGAGAGGAATGAACGAGAATATGCAAAAAATTAAGGTACTTTCTCAGGACACTGTCGACAAGATAAGGGCAGGAGAAGTTGTTGAGCGTCCTGCGTCAGTTATTAAAGAACTTGTTGAAAATTCACTTGATGCCGATTCACACCGGATAAGGATCGAAGTCTACCTGAAGGATAAAGAATTGTATAAACTTCATGTAACTGATGATGGCCTTGGTATGAGTTATGATGATGTAAAAATCGCCCCTCTTCCACATACAACAAGTAAAATTGCCTCAATTGAAGACCTGAACGCACTCAGTACTCTTGGTTTTCGTGGAGAGGCTCTTTCCAGTATCGCTGCAGTATCAACATTGATAATCACAACTAAAGCCCGTTATAGCGAATCCATTGGATCAAAAATAATAGTCAAAGATGGTGAGTTTATCTCATTTAATGAGGTTGCAAGTTCTGATGGGACATTCATCGAGGTTACTGACCTTTTTTCAACAACACCGGCTCGGAAGAAATTTCAAAAAAGTTTCAGGACTGAACTATCTCTTATTCAGACTTTACTGACATCTTTTGCACTAGCTCATCCTGATGTCGGGTTCACTCTCAAACGTGATGGAAAACCTATATTGGAAGTCCCACCTACTGGAAATCTGATAGATACTATATCAGTCTTGTTTGGATCAGAAATTGTTAAGGATTTAAAACCTCTTTTAATTGAAAGATCCGGGTTTGAGATTAAAGGTTATCTCTCAAAACCAGGCCTTTCAAGAAATGGCCCCTATCACATCTATATTTCTGTAAATAACCGTACTGTGTATTCAAAAAGCCTGATAAAAGCAATTACGGATGGTTATGGGACACTTCTTATGACCCACCGTTTCCCGGTAGGCTTTCTTTCAATAACAATACCTGGAAAATGCATTGATGTTAATATTCATCCCACAAAGAGGACAATTCGGTTTCAGGATGAATCAGTCATAGTATCATCAATCAGATCTGCGGTTGACGAACTATTTACAGAAGGTAATGAACCCCTCTCTTATACAATTCCGCTACCTGAGAAAGAAAAAATCCGATACCGAGTGGAAACACCTTTGACTCTGGCGGTTCATGAACCCTCACTTAGTAAATTAAGACAGACCGGAGAGAAATTGAGACAAACCTCTCTTTCTCTAAAAAAAGAAGAGAATCAAATTCAAAACCTAAAAATTATCGGACAATTTTGTGAGGAATATATTATATGTGAATCTGGTGAAGGTGAATTAATCATCTTTGACCAGCATGCAGCTCATGAAAGGATACTCTACGAATATATTAAACAGAGTGGAAAAAATATGCGCCAGGAACTTATTTCCCCTGTATCTCTACAGCTTTCACCTGGAGACGCAACACGCCTTGAATCAGTCTTTGAAGATCTGGAAAACTATGGATTTAATATTGAAAAATTTGGTAAAGACTCTTTTGTTGTCCGTTCAATCCCGGATGTACTGGGACGGTCCACAGATTCCGACTCGGTCAGAAATATAATTGAAGATATAATTCACTCTCAGGAGACTGAGGCATTGCCTTTTCGCGAGAAAATTCAAAGGCTTATCTCCTGCAGAGGAGCAATTAAGTCAGGTCTTCCTTTTTCACCTGCTAATAGCGAGAGGCTAATTGAGCAACTGGGGCAATGTAAAAACAGGTTTACCTGCCCTCATGGACGTCCGATAATGATCTCATATCCACTTGATTTAATTAGAAAGGCATTCAAGCGGATATAACCGTCTTAAACCCGGTTCATTCTTGCACTTATATCTCTTTTATAAGGTCCGGTTTATGCGTTTCAATAAGCCAATCTTTAAATTCAGGTATATCTATCATACAGTGACAATAATTAGCACGGACAGGATAAATTCATGGGAAAGAGAGTCAAAGAGATTTTAAAAGGAGCAGGTGACAGGCTAACCATTGAACAAGGAGCTGCCCTCCTCGGTGTTTCGGGAAGTGAGGTATGGGAAGTCACAAAACTTGCTGATGAAGAAAGGTACCTAAAAGTAGGTGAAAAAATAACTTTCGTCAAAAACCGCAATATAAATATTACAAATATCTGTATCAATTCCTGTGGTTTTTGTGGTTATTCTCGGAAAAAAAAGAGCCCTGACGCGTATTACCTGTCAGAAGAAGAGTTTAGTGCAAAGGTTCGGGATGCCGTTGCCCATGATGTTACCGAAATCTGCAGTGTGAGCGGACTTCACCCTGATTTTTCACTAGATTCTTACACCCACATCTACAGGCTTATACACCGGATAGCACCAAAGTTGCATATTCATGCAAGCAACCCAATGGAAGTTGCGTATGCATCGAGACAGAGTGGATGCGAAACGACTGAAGTTTTAAAGGAGTTTAAAAAGGCAGGACTTGGGAGCCTGTGCGGGACAGCAGCCGAAATTCTTGATGATAAAGTGCGTGGCATTATTTGTCCGGATAAAATAAAAACTGACGAATGGGCAAGAATAATCAGGGAGGCACACGCTCTTGGAATAAAGTCTACGGCTACAATAATGTACGGTCATGTTGAGAACGACCTGGACCGTATGCATCACCTTGCATTGATAAGGGACATCCAGGAGGAAACCAGGGGTTTTACCGAATTTGTACCTCTATCCTTCATTCATCCGGAAAGTCCTCTCTATAAAAGCGGTAAAGCAAGGGCAGGTGCAACCGGGCGTGAAGACATCCTGATGTACGCGGTGTCCCGTCTTTTCCTTGATAATATCCCTAACTTACAGGCATCCTGGGTCAAACTTGGTGTAAAAATGTCCTCCCTTGCACTCATGGCTGGAGCTAACGATATTGGCGGGACGATGTACGAGGAAAGGATATCAAAGAGTGCAGGGGCACAGTCTACTGACTACCTGGACCCAAAAGAGATGAAAAGGGTTGCTAATGACTGCGGACGTCCACTTTTGCAGAGGACGACACTATATGAATTAATCAGGCCGGTTTAAATGATTATTTCGTAAAATCCCTTATTAATTCTTTATTTTTTATCAAATATTATTATTTAGAGTTGGTTTAAACAGCTCACAACTTTCATCACATATATACACAAATGTATAAATATGTTCAATGATGATCTATATTTATGCATTTGAAAGAATTGATACTGACTCTTGTTAAAATGAATCCAATTTTTGTTTTTGGTTTTTCCGGGGAGAACCAATGATAGAAAATCTCTCTTTAAACCTCACACTCAGAGAATTCCTTGACCTTAATGAACACCAGAGACGTCCATTGATAATTCCTCTTTCGGTTGAAGTACTCCTCCCTGATTTAAGTCCTGTCCAGATTTTCCAGGAAATAGCTGATCCTAAAGGATTTTTGCTGGAATCAATGGAGGGAAGTGAAAAGATAGCACGCTATTCATATATCGGGGTCAGTTCAGATCTAACGATAACTATTGGATCAGCTATTACTATTGACGGTGACCCTGCTTTTTTTTCAATTATAAATGAACCAGAAGGAAAAGACCCGGTTGCAGTCATGCGGTCCATATTGTCACGTTTTCACTATGTAAACCTGAAAGCACCCAGGTTCTTTGGTGGTTTTGTAGGCCATTTCTCATATGACATTGTATATTTACTCTATCCTCATGTCAGGAGAGCAAAAAAAGAAGAAAGTAAACTTCCTCTTGCGGCCTTCACAATGAGTAGGGATTGTATTGTCCTTGACCATGTCAGAAAAACCATGACAGTTTTTGCTAGTGCCTTTCTTTCCTATGGGAGTAACCCGGTAAATGAATATGATGAATGTCGTGAGAAAATACAGTCAATAATAAAGAAAATTTCACTTCTGGATTTGAAAAAACTGAAAAAGCCTACATTAACTTCAAAAGAAGAATCTAGAGAGAACGATGTTCAAAGTATGAGTCATGACGACTTTCTTAATGCTGTTGAAATAACGAAAGAATACATAAACGAAGGCGAAATATTCCAGGCTGTAATATCCCAGAAATCTTTTTGTAAAACCGAAAAGTCACCAATTGAGATATATCAGGCATTAAGGGCTAAAAATCCCTCCCCTTATATGTATCTAATCAGTTTTCCGGGTTATTCCCTGATAGGAGCAAGTCCTGAAATGCTTGTGCGGGTTGAGAAGCGAGAAATAACAACCGTTCCAATCGCAGGTACTCGTCCTCGAGGAAGAACAAAGGAAGAGGACGAGATATACAGAACTGAATTACTCAGTTCAGAGAAAGAAAGAGCTGAGCATACAATGCTTGTCGACCTGGCTCGAAATGATATCGGAATGGTTGCAAAATTCGGGTCAGTATCTGTTAAAGACTGCATGCATGTTGAAAAATTTTCTCATGTCCAGCACCTTACTTCGGTTGTAACTGGAGAATTAAGGGACAACCTCGATGCTTTTGATGCTTTCAGGGCATGTTTTCCTGCCGGGACGGTTTCGGGTGCCCCAAAAGTACGAGCGATGCAGATAATTGAGGAACTTGAACCAACTCACAGGGGAATTTATGCTGGAGCAGTCGGATACATTGGTTTTGACGGGAATCTTGAATTCGCAATAGCTATCCGGACGATAATTCATCGAGATGGTCTTGCCGAAGTCCAGACAGGTGCAGGTATTGTTGCAGATTCAATTCCTGAAAGTGAATGGGAAGAGGCAATGAACAAGGCAAAGGGACTTTTTGTAGCAATTGAATGTGCAGGAGAGTCCATATGAACGTACTAATAATAGACTGCTATGATAGTTTTACCTATAACCTTGCACAACAGGTTGGAAAACTTGGAGCGAACCCGGTTATTCTGAAGAATGATTCACCGGAGGAAGCTCTCAGCGTAGATGAATATGAGAGGATAATTCTCTCTCCAGGCCCTGGAAGACCTGAATACTCAGGTCTCGCACTTACAGCTCTTGACACACTTGGAAGAGAGATACCTACACTCGGTGTATGCCTCGGCCATCAGGCTATCTGCCACTATTACGGAGCAAAAGTACAAAGAGCTCCCCATCTCATGCACGGGAAAACATCTGAAATCACGCATGACGGAGAAGGGATATTCAGAAATGTGCCTGAACCATTCAAAGCGACCCGTTATCATTCACTTATTGCAGTTCCTGAAACAATCCCAAAAGAACTGATTATCAGCGCTACAAGCCTTGATGACGGTTATATCATGTCTGTCAGGCATAAAACATATCCTGTTACCGGTGTGCAGTTCCACCCTGAAAGTTTTCTAACTTCTGCAGGAGACAGTATGATTAAAAACTTTGTCAGGGGCAGGGAATGAATATTAAAGTCGCAATTGCAAGACTTGTTGAAGGTTATAACCTGACTTACAGCGAAGCCCATGATCTGATGATCTCAATAATGAATGGAGAGACTTCTCACTCCCAGATTGGAGCCATCATCACATCATTGCGAATGAAAGGCGAGACAGTTGATGAGATTGCAGGATTTGCCCAGGCCATGAGGGAATGTGCAGTAAGATTTAGGTTGGATGGCATTCCTGTATATGTCGATACATGTGGAACAGGTGGAGACGGTGGAGGAACATTTAATATAAGCACTGCAGCAGCGTTTGTTACGGCAGGGGCAGGGATTCCAGTTATGAAACATGGAAACAGGAGTGTTTCGAGTTCCTGTGGTTCTGCTGATGTCCTTGAGGAACTAGGTGTAAAAATTGATGCCACTCCTGAAACAATGATGAATGCAATGAAACATACAGGTTTTGCATTTCTTTTTGCCCCGCTTTATCACCCTGCAATGAAGGCCGTCTCCGGACCCAGAAAAGAGATAGGTATAAGAACAATTTTTAATATTCTTGGACCTCTCACGAACCCAGCAATGACAAAAGTCCAGCTCCTGGGTTTAAGTACCCCAGAAAAGAGCAACAAAATGGCACAGGTATTAAAAATCCTGGGAATAGAGAGAGCAATGGTTGTACATGGTTCCGGGCTTGACGAGATAACCACCCATGGTATCACAATGATAACTGAAATTGAAGGAGGAGAGATCTTCCAGTATACCCTTCAGTGCAAAGACGTCGGTGTCCGGCCCTCTTCATTACAGGATTTAAGGGGCGGTAATTCTCAATATAATGCCGAAATAATAAAAAAAGTCAATTCAGGACATGCAGGTCCAAAGACTGAAATCGTTGTACTGAATGCAGGAGCCGCCATATATCTTGCCGGTGGAGCTTCTGATATTACGGAAGGTGTTGAAATGGCAAGGGAATCAATTGCCTGCGGGGCTGCACAGAGAACATTATCTCAACTTGTCAGTGCAACCAGGTGTAGTACATGATAATGCCTGAGATTATTGCTTCGACCCGGAAAAGAGTTTCAGGATTAAGAGATAGCTATCCTGAATATGGTAAAAAAAGGGCAAGTCTTATAGAGGCTATCAGAAACTGCCAGGAGAAAAATCCGGTGATTGCCGAGATAAAATATTCCTCTCCCTCTAATGGATTTCTCGGCTCAATATATACACCAGAAGAGATTGCAGGTTTCTATACCAGGGGAGGGTGCACTGCAATATCAGTTCTTACTGAACCAGAGTATTTCAAAGGAAGTAATGAATTTTTAAAAAGGGTAAAAAATTATTCAAATTGTCCTGTATTGAGAAAAGATTTTATTATTGATATTCGGCAACTTGAGGAAAGTGCTTCAATGGGAGCAGATGCAGTTCTCGTCATAGTGTCCCTTGTAGGGGAAAGACTTATGCAGTTTATCACAGCTGCGGATGCTCTTGGAATTGAGCTTTTAATAGAGGTCCATTCTCTTGCAGAAGCAAAAAATGCACTTAATGCAGGAGCTAAGCTTATCGGTATCAATAACCGCGACCTTAATACAATGACAACTGATCTCTCTACGACAGAGGAGATTGGCCTGTTTCTTATTGAAAATGGAATTATTGTAGTTTCAGAGAGCGGGATAAATACAGAGTCTGACATCAGAAGGCTTAAAGGGAAATGCAATGCTTTTCTCATTGGATCATCATTGATGAGATCAAAAAGACCACAAAAACTCCTGGAGGGATTTGTATCCGCGTAAAAATTTGTGGAATTACCTCAGTTAAAGATGCAAAAATAGCTGAAAAACTTGGTGCGGATGCAATTGGAGTAGTAGTATTCAGCGATTCTCTGCGTTCAGTATCAATAGAAAGGGCTCTTATGATCTTTAGTTCACTTGGTCCGTTTACGACAACGGTTGCAGTCACTCACTCTACAAAAAATGATGAGATCAATAAGATACTCGGGATTAGTCCGGATGCTGTTCAGGTATCAAGTGATATTCCGGTAAATGGAAATAGCAAAGTGATCAGGGTCGCAAGACCTGGTCATCCATTACCTATCGATTGTGATGCAGTCCTAATTGACGCAAGCCTTGGTCGGGGTATCCTTTTTGATAAGGATTTTGCACTCGAAATAAAAGGAAGATCTAATGTCCCGGTCCTCCTTGCAGGTGGACTCAGACCTGACAATGTCAGGGATGCAATACGAAAAATCCATCCTTATGCAGTAGATGTTGCAACCGGAGTTGAAGACAGCCCTGGAATAAAGAATGAAAATCTGGTCCGTGAATTTATCAAAAACAGCAGGGAGACAGAAAATGAATAACGGGAAATTTGACGGTTTCGGAGGGATGTTCGTTCCTGAAACACTCATGGGAGCTTTACACGAATTATCCCAGGCCTATGAATATTACAAAAATGACAAATCATTCCAGGATGAACTGAATTATTATTTAACGCAATTTGCAGGGAGGCCTACTCCACTTACTTATTGCGAACGTTTATCTGGTGAACTCGGATGCAGGCTGTACCTGAAGCGTGAAGACCTGCTACACAGTGGGGCCCACAAAATAAACAATACCCTGGGTCAGGCCCTTCTTGCCAAAAAGATGGGAAAGAAACGGTTGATTGCTGAAACCGGGGCCGGTCAACACGGTGTGGCGTCAGCTATCGCAGGCGCTGCACTCGGACTTGAAGTTGAGGTTTATATGGGTGAAGTTGACATAGCGAGGCAGGAACTTAATGTATATAGGATGGAACTTCTCGGTGCAACTGTACATCCGGTAAAATCAGGCCAGAGAACACTGAAAGACTCTATTAACGAAGCCATGCGTGACTGGGTGGTAAACCTTGCAGACACACATTATCTTATAGGTTCTGTAGTGGGTGCTCACCCATTCCCCACGATTGTAAGGGACTTTCAGACCATAATTGGCCATGAAACACGTAGACAGGTGCAGGAGAGAGAAGGGAGGCTTCCTGACAGGATAATTGCTTGTGTCGGTGGCGGGTCTAATTCAATCGGGATCTTTCATCCTTTCCTTAATGACCCTGTCAAACTTTACGGGGCCGAGGCCGGAGGAAAAGGACTTGATACAAATGAACACGGGGCATCTCTCTGTGCAGGTGAAAAAGGAATTTTACATGGTGCCCTTTCTTATCTCCTTTCTGATAAAGATGGCCAGATCTTGCCAACCCATAGTGTATCGGCAGGTCTCGATTATCCTTCGGTGGGACCAGAACACAGCATGCTCAAAGACAGGGGACGGGTGACATACGAAGCGGTTACTGATGACGAGGCCCTTTTGGCCTTCTCTCTCCTCTCAAAAAAAGAAGGAATAATTCCTGCACTGGAATCATGTCATGCAATTGCACTTGCAGTAAAAAACAAGGGGAGTTATGAAAGTAACGAGATTGTAATTGTGAACCTTTCGGGAAGGGGGGACAAAGACCTTCACGAAGTTGCAAGGATAACAAGGGGTGAGATATGAACCGTATCAATTCACTGTTTTCAAAGCTTCACAGACCCGCACTTATAGGATACCTTGTAGCGGGAGACCCAGATAAGGAAGAATCACTTCGGCTGATAGAAACCGCAATAGAGTCCGGGCTTGACCTCCTCGAGATTGGTATACCCCATTCAGACCCGATAGCTGATGGTCCGGTAATTACAGAGGCCCACGGGAGAGCACTATCTTCCGGGATGACCCTAGACGGTTTATTCTCGCTTGTCTGTGACTTACGGTCCAGGTCAGATATTCCGGTAGTACTCATGACTTACTTTAACCCGGTTTATAGAAGAGGGGTCAATACTTTTTACGAGGAAGCAAAAAATAGCGGTGTTGACGGTGTACTTATCGTTGACCTACCTCCCGAAGAGGCGGGTGATGTTGTAAAGATTGCTGCAGAAAACGATATTATGCAAATATTCCTTGTAACACCGACTACTGACGAAAAAAGACTGATCAATATACTAAGTGTGTCAAGTGGCTATTGTTATATTGTAAGTGTCCAGGGAGTGACAGGAATGCAGCAGTCAGAGCCAAAGAGTATCGAATCACTCATCAGTCGTGTTAAGAGCAGGACTAAATTGCCAATAGCAGTTGGATTTGGAATTAACAGCCCGGGACAGGTCAGGAATTATATCAACTCCGGAGCTGATGCAGTTATCGTTGGAACCCCCATAGTGAACATTGTAAAGGAGAACATTGGCCAGGATCTGCTTATACATTCTAAACTGAGGGAATTTATCCAGTCTCTCGCAGTTGAATGTAGGAGAGATGAATAAAAAAACAAGAATTATTTTCTATAGTAATTCAGAACGAAGATATAGTGTGATGATTAAATTATGATATAATTATTATGAAAGATGGGAATCCATTCACTCTTGGTTATCCCGTTCCACCTGATTTCTTTGTAGGGAGGATTAATCACTTAAATAGTATTGATCAATCAATAGCTGAAGCTTCCACAAACTCACAACGATATCTTTTTGCTACAGGTGAAAGAGGCATTGGAAAAACATCTTTTGCTCGATTCGCTTGTGAAATTGCTTATAAAAATTATGATTTTTTACCCGTTAATGTTATTGCAAGTTCTGCAAATTCAGTTGAAGAATTAACAAGGCTAAATTTTGAGGAAATCCTCAAAGAAACAAGTGAAAATAAAGTATTAGATAAAATCCGATCTTTATTCGGGGAATATATCAAAGAAGTAGGTGTTATGGGGATTAATTTATCATTTAACCCCCCACCTGATAAGTTAAATGATATAACCCGAAATTTTCCTGAAGCAATAAAAACAGTCTATAGCGAGATAAAGGAATCAAATAAAGGGATTTTTATAATATTAGATGATCTAAATGGGATATGTAAAATCCCTTCTTTTGCTCTCTGGTTAAAAGGAATAGTAGATTATATTGCTACTCATTATTCTGATTTACCGTTATTGATGATGATAATAGGT
>CAIYHQ010000132.1 GCA_903926075.1 uncultured Methanomicrobiales archaeon | reverse complement strand
GACCTGGGTAAAGAGATTGAACTGTTCTATGTCAATGTGACCAATGATCTAAAAAAACAAGTGGTAGCGCTTGGTATGGGTGAGCTTTTTGCCGGCTCCAGGTTAATAAAGGCGTAGTGTACCTCATCTCCGTAATTCAGGTTAAATAACCATTGGGTTATTATCCCCAATAACTCACCCCTTTTTTGACAACTCCCTATCTCTTCTCATCCGAATAACCGATTCTCCCAATTAATCAGAAATGACGTATTGTTACGCAATTCACTCAAATTACTAATCAGACTAATAAAATTTCGGATGTACAATTCGACCTGATCAAAAAGAGGGTAATAAGGCAAATTGAAGTAACTGGCAGACAGATTAATACACAGGTATATGAGTAAGTTGTATTGTTTGACAAAAAGATATTGTGGATATTGAGGATAATGTAAGATAAAACAATATAATCATCTGAACACATACGAAAAAGATAGATAATTATTAGAGGTATTCATTGACCCCCGAATCCGTTGAATGGTTCCGACAGGCGCAATATGATCTTGGTACAGCCGAATCTCTCGTTTCGGTAGGAAGATATCCACCTGCGATATTTTTTTGTCATCTATCTTTGGAAAAAGCCTTGAAAGCATTATACATAGAGAAATACAATGAAAATCCGGAAAAAACTCACAGCCTTATTTATCTGGTTGAACTTGTAGAACTGGAACCGCCTCAGTCCTATTTGGACTCACTGTTTGTCATCAATCGTATCGGAGTGACTGGACGTTATCCCAATAACATTGAAAAGGTTATTGAACAATATAGCAAAACAAAGACCGAAAAAATTTTATCCTAAACTAAGGAGATTCTCGCATGGTTGATTCAAAAGTCCTCGAAGCTGTAAATTTTTTTAGTGCCGAAATCCGGAATAACGGAATTCAAATCAATAACCTTATTCTGTTTGGTTCATCGAGTACTGGCACTATAACACCTGGCAGTGATATCGATATCGCAATAATCTCCGATGATTTTGTAAACAGGGATATCTTTGATAGGGCTTTACTTACAAAAGATGCAGAGATGCATACAGTAAAAAAATTTAAAATACCTCTCGATGTAATAACCTTAACAATTGAGGAATATCAGGATAAAAAATCCTTGATTGCCGGGACACTAAGAAAAGGAGTTGTTCTTCCATAATATCTCTATGACACTTTCCTTCTTTCAGAGATAAGACGTCAACCAAAGCACAGACACATTGCGAAAGGGGAGTGATTTACTCTTTTATTTCATTAAGGTCATTTGAAAGAGTTTTTATAATATACATCGTAAATCAGGTTGGGAATGGCCGACCTATTATTCATCTTCCTGTGTATTATATCAAGAGAATGAAGGTAGAGAATATAATTATCTTCAGTAGAATTTGCCACTACACGCCCAAAGAAGCATTTTTATTCAATTATACTACTTCAGAGAGCCAGGTTCAAAAGAACTTCAAATAACCGTCGAGTGAATACTCCCAATAAATTACCCTCCTTTTAGCATCTCCCTCCTCATCCACATTACAGACGCCCTGACCGCTTGCCTCGACACCCCGATCTTCTCCGCTACCTCAGCAAGGCTCAACATATGAGATAGCGAATGAACCTCACCAGATGACAAGGGTCCCGATACAGATACACACTTCCAGTCTGGGAAGAGACCCAACAACATATTTCAGGCATTAGATAAACACTGATAACAACGAGATACTGAATTCCTAGGAAAACTTGTTGGACAAATGGGGATATCGGGCTCGTTCTCTCGCCTACCGTATCTATGTTATATATGAACGGAAGGAATGACCAAGTAAAGCATTTGAATACAATAGTCTTATCACCTTCCTGAACTGAGATCAGAAAACTAAGGTGTGTTGAAGAACATGGATCAGACGGGCAACTGACATTGGGGTGAAGAGATGGAAGAAAAACTGGAAGTTACAGATTACCAAAAAGGAGAGATAATAGATCTGCTTCGTCCATATGGAGTGAAAAAGATCGCCATTTTTGGTTCACGGGCACGGGGGGATGCAACTCAGGTTAGCGACCTTGATATTATTGTATGGTTTGATAAGCCCCTTTCGCTTATGAAACTTGTTCAGATTGAAGAAGAATTGAAAGTACATCTTCAGATTAAGGTAGATCTTCTAACCAACCAGGCAATTAGTACCTACCTTCAGGAGATCATACAGAGTGAACAGGTCGTGATCTTTGGATGAAACGATCAGACCAAGTGTATCTACTTCATATCAATAATGCAATATCCACACTTGAAGATATTAGAAACCTATTCTCATCTGCCTCCGAATTTCAATCAGCAAATAACGCTCCTTCTCAATACTAATTGAAAGTGCATGAAACCATACACGAAAATTCGGCAAATAAAAAAAATCAAGCCGACAATCTTATCTGTTCTAAAAGATATCTTGTAATAGGCAAAAATTATGGCAGACTTACCAAGTGCAGCAGTAATTAGAATCGCAAAGGCAAACGGAGCCGAGCGTGTGGGAAGCGATGCAACCAAAGTGCTTGTAGAGAAAGCAGAGGAATACATAGGCCAACTTGCGAAAGAAGCAAATAAACTAGCTATTCATGCCGGAAGGAAGACTATCAAGGAAGAAGATATTGACATGGCAGCTCAAAAGGGCTTCAAGTAACTATCGAGTGATTACCCCTAAAAACTCACTCTTCTTTTAGCATCTCACCCCACCCTCAGCACTTGCTTCGATACTTAGATCTTCTCCAAATATCTGACCGCAATACACCGATTACGACCTCGGGGTTGTAAAAAAGAAAACGGTGGTAATGTATTGACATACAGAGAAAGAGAGGTCGTATATGCCTAGGTAACTTCGAAGCCGGTCGAAAGATTTGTGATAGAAATAAGTGTGCAAATCTAAAAATAAAAATTATCAAGAAACAAATGAATAGGTACAAAAAAAGTTATTCTTGTGGATGGATGATAACTTTTAAGCTGCCCTCACGTGGTTGGGCAGTTAATAAAAAACCTTCAACCGTTTCTTCTAATGGAAAAACATGAGTTATCATATCTGTCACATTAATTCTGTTATATTGAATCCATTTTAAGGCCGTTGAAAGATTATGGAAATCAGCACCATATGAATGGGTAATAGTAATCTCTTTTTGCCATAAATCCCAAAGATTAATTTCAGATTGAATCTCAGGATTTGTGGGGGCAAAAAATAAGATAGTTCCTCCCTGTCCAATTGCTTCAAGTGATTGTTTCACACAAATGGAAATCGGTGCAGTCATAATGACGGTATCTGCGCCCAATCCATTGTTTAATTCTTTAAACTTTTTGGGAACATCTTCAGTAGCCAAAATAATTGCATCAGCGCCAAATTTTTGGGCGAGTTTCAAACGATCGGGATTAATATCAGAAACTGCAATATAACCGGCACCATTCAACCGAGCTACCTGAATATGTAATAATCCGGTAATACCTGCCCCAATTATTAGGATTGAACGACCATCTGAGGTCGGAGCCCATTGATTCCCCCGCAAAACACTTCCAAGGGGTTCAATAAAGGTTCCCAATTCAAAAGAAACCGATTCGGGAAGACGTAAAATACCCCGATCCACGTTGATTTCGGGCAAAACAACATATTCTGCAAACGCTCCAAACGCATTTTTAAATTTTGTTTTTTGCAGTGTGTCACATGCGGTAGTGTGCCCGCGTAAACATACATTACACGTGTTACATGCTACATGATGGGTCACCACGACCCGATCTCCCACATTCCATTTTAGATCTACTTTGGAACCGACTTCCGTAATGATTCCTGTGCATTCATGTCCAAAAGCTCCAATACCACCAGGTCTTCCGGCACGTTTCAATCGATACCATTCCATGACATCAGATCCACATACTCCGCATGCCATGATTTTGACCTTGATTTCTCCGGGCCCTACTGATAAATCATCAACATCTTCTGTGCGAATGTCACTGTTCGAAAAATAGATGGCAGCTTTCATTTTTATTCACCAGGGAGAGAAAATTTAAAAAAAAATATGAAACATTAATCCAGCTTCGATGCAGCGGGTAAACATGCATTGTAAATTTCCAAGGCTTCATTTACAGTATAATTTTCATGGACAATTGAACCAATTGATTTAATCATGCCTACAGGATTGTCATCCTGGAAAATATTTCGTCCGAAATCAACTCCAACTGCACCAGCTTCCATTGAGTTGTGAACCATTTGAAGAGAATCAGGAGGACTTGTATACTTACCTCCTGCAACTACGACAGGAGTTGGAGAAACATAGTCAACCAGTTTAGAAAAATCCTCACAATAATATGTTTTAATAATCCGGGCGCCGGCATCCTGGCAAATACGGGATGCAAGAGCTAAATAGCGCAAATCCCGTGCCATGTTTTTACCAACAGCTGTAACAGCCAAAACCGGAATTCCATATTCTTCGGCCTGGTTAATCATTTCAGTAAGATTTATAATAGTTTGTTGTTGATTGACAGATCCAATATAAACACTGACCGCTACACCTGCCGCATCCATCCTAATGGATTCTTTAATTGTAACTGTAAGTTTTTCATCACTTAATTCCTCATTTAATACGCTGTTTCCCCCTGTAACACGCAACATGATGGGTTTTTTTCCAACATCCTCCAACGCAATATTATTCCGCACTGCACCCCGAGTCGTCATCAGGCAATCGCAATAGGGAAGTAGTGTTTTTATAGTTTTACTCATATTGCGCAAGCCCGTTGTCGGCCCCTGGAAATAGGGATGGTCTATTGCAAACATAACTACCCGATTATCTTTCGGATTGATTATCCGGTTCATTCGGCTTTGAATTCCAGTATCAAGATATGCATTTACCATAGGGACACTTCTCGAGAATTAATGATACACTATTATATAAAAAGTTGTGATTATTTTCAATTATGTCTGATGATTAGGTACCCCTTCTCTATTAACCAAAAGTGAAATTCGTGGGTACTATGTAGACAATTGGATGAACAAATTGCCCGAATTTCTTCATATTTTGAAGATTTTTCCTCTTCTTTATTTAAAAGCAGTTGAATAGGGCATTTAACATCATTACAATATTCCCGACGTTTATAATCGATATAACCATCTATAGATAGCATAATTGATTCTTAGAACAGAAGATAAAAAAGGTTAACTGAAAAACCCAATGACCATAAGAGCATGGGTAGATTATCTGGAAGAGTCCTTTCTCTTTCATGAGTGCTATCGCTTTGATAGTTCACTGCGAAAGCAGCACTCCTTCAGTAGAAAATATTATGGAGTTGACTGCGGGATGCGAAATGCAGTAAGTTTTCGTTTTTCAAATGATGCCGGACTTCTGCTGGAGCAGGTTGTATGGTTGGAACTTATACGCAGGAGATATACTGTCTATTGGTTGAAAGGGAAAGGAGAATGCGATTTCCTTATTAGCGAGAGAGGAGAGATTACAGGTGCAATTCAGGTCTCTTTGGAACTAATGAACGAAAATCGTGAACGGGAAATTTCGGGGATTATTGAGGCAATGAGAGTATGTAATTGTAAAAACGGACTTATTCTTACTTTACGCCAGTTTGATAAAATTGATTCAGGTGATTATGTTATTGAAGTAATGCCGGTATGGCACTGGGTCCTTTCTTATGCAAAGTTTCCTTTCACCCCTCTACACTATCCCAGTTGACAAAGATGCCTTTTTCGGTGATCTTGATTGAATGTGTTCTGAAACAGAAGCACTTGAGGAATATATACACAAAAGAAACAAATTCAGGTTATTATACTCTTTGGAGATGTGGATTATTATCCAGACTACGATTATACGAAATACCGATCACATTGAGGAAAGTTCTTGTTGATACCTCTATATGGTCACCAGCCCTGAGAAGATCAACGAACCAGTCAAATAAAGATCAATTTCCATTTGTTATCGGTTAAGGTAAGGTGTAACACCGACTGCTAGTCCAAAATTTCGTTATGACTCACTTAAACGGCAGTAAAAAAAATAAATTGTTTCCTTTGGCGTACACTTTGGACTTTCGTCATGACCACTCTCTGTCAACTATTTTTGGATTATTTCCTGGTTCGAAGTCCCCAATGGCGATTCATATTCCAATAGCCATCGCTAGACCGGAAGCACCCGGATAGAATTGTTATTATGGACGATGGTCTCTTCCTGGTGCCAGGTGAGGATAGTACCATCGCTGATTGAAAGTGTTTTCATCGCTTCAACGAGGCCTTCAATTTCCCCTCTCCCGGTTCTCACGTGAAAGCGCTCATAACAGACCTGGATTGCGGCCATTATCTTCCCACGATCTTCCGTGACGAAATCGCATTCTTTTGTATTCCTAAAAAAGTATATCGTTTTGTTGCGGCAGAGTAATTCAATGAAAACGAGATTCTCTAAAAGTCGTCCCCGGTCATCCGAAAACCGGAACGCTGCGGCGTTTCTCATACCATTGTCTATTACATAGATTTTTTTGTCGTTTACGTACTCCTTTTTTAGAGAATAATCATACTTGAACAGCTCGAAGACGAGGTATGCTTCTTCCAGGAAACCGATGTAATCACGCACGATTCCAACACTCTTAATACCGAGAGCCGACTTCAGCGCATTGTAACTCGCCATGTTCACCACATTGGTGAATAGGTAATGAGTGAGCTTGCGAAATGCCTTCACTTCGCGGATACCATACCTGCCGATAATATCCCGGAACAGGATATCGGCGTATGTTTGTTTCAGGTACTCATTGTCCCCGTATTTTACATATTCAGGGAACCCACCCCCGTTAAGGTAACGGTCGAATTCCCTGATAATGGCCGCTTTCTTCTTTTCAGTGATCCTGTCTACAGTGACGGCCCGGAACCTCAGTACCTCCCGAAATGAAAACGGGTACAGAGTAATTTTCATATAGCGCCCAGTCAGGTGAGTCCCGAGTTCTGCTGATAGCAGTTTCGCATTCGAGCCGGTCAGGAAGACTTTATATTCTTCGTCATGAATCCTGCGGATGAAACGTTCCCAACTTGCAATGTTCTGGATTTCGTCAATGAATATGACTTTTGTAACCGGCGAGATCTTTTCAAATACCAGCATCAGAGTGGGAAAGTCCGCGAGTGAAAAGTTCAGTAGACAATCGTGTTTATTCTCATGTTTGTGGCAGGTGGGACGATGGACGGAATGTCAGGGGGTTACGCGGTAATGTTTCTCTCATTTTTCCTTATTATCTGTTCGTTTGCGGTTGCATTCCTTTTCTTTACCCGAGCCATGGCAATTGATGACATTCTCGGCAGGAAGGATCTTCTTGCCCACTGGGTCTATCCGACAGAAGAGACACAAACAAGTGCAGAACGTGAATATGCAAACTACCAGGAGTCCAACAGGGCGATGCTTTTTGTAATAGGCGGTTTTCTTCTTATCGGGATGATACTTATGCTCCTCTTCGGCGGGGAAGGCGGTGTTCTCACTGCCGGAATTCTCTTTGTCGTGTTGATAATTATTGCAATTATCTTAGTCGTGGCCCCGAAACTCGAACTGAAACGTGCCCTCAACGCACCACAGGATGCATATATTACCGGTACTGGTATTATTTACGAAGGGGCAGTCTACCCGTTCCATTCCTTCCTGATGAGGATGGACGGGGTCAGTTTTGTGAAAGGGACTCCCAATAGACCACCCATGCTTGATTTTTCATTCCTGCAGCTGGTAGGCCTTTTTATCCTTCGACCTTTTGGGATCAGCGTCCCTGTCCCAGCAGGTGAAGTGAAAACTGCACAGGAGATAGTAAGGAAGCTCGGGGGAAGTGTTGGTGAGGAAGAGATTTCCGGACCGGAAACCACAAAATTGCCCCTCTATTGCTTATCATGTGGCGTGTCCTTACAACCCGTGGCAAAGTTCTGCAGGTTGTGTGGAAAAAAAATTTCTTGAAAGGCCCATTTTTTTCAAAAATCATTTCAACTCCTCTGGACAGGAGATCAATAATCTTTTAACTTTCTTTTAGGTTTGAACGCTTAGTTGAACACCCTCATGGAGAGTACTGTCGAGTTCACATTCCCCAGATGGTGATAGGAAACTGAGTTGGATAATCGATAGTCCCTTCATACACCCTGTTCTCCAAAAATATCTTCTCATCCCATGGTTTTCCCACTGCCCGATCGAAGATGATGAGATGGGCCTCATCTGCACCGCACAGATCAGCATACTTCCACGTCTGAACCATCCCCTCAATGATCATCTGCTCAAGGGACCTGTGAAGAACTTTTAGCTCTATAATTACTCTCTGAAATGAGCCGTCCTTTAGTCGCCAGAGAATGAAGAGGTCAATCCGTGTTCTGCCTAGCCCGTACTCCCGGTCTATCTGTCCACCTCCATTAATTATCTGCTGAAGGAATGCCTGGAGAAGAATCTGAGGATCTGCTTCTTTGTAGTGAAATCGTTCGATCCAAATCTCAGAATTTTCCAAAAAGAACTGCCTGAAAGATTCAATGAGAGTGGGAACCTTCAATCTTCCATCTTCATCAACAAACCAGGACTGTCGAATCGCCATCCCGGACTGACTCTCCCAGGCGAGCTGTCTGGGGATGATTTCCTGATAAATTCGGTTAGAGATAATAATCTCCCCCATCCCTCGCCTGGGTAATCAGAGCCTGTCCAATCAGGTACCACAATGATTGGACAGGCCAATATTGTAAACAGTCAATATCCAAAATTTAGAATGAATATGAGAATGTGTCCTCTCACAATCTCCTCTCATTCCGTACCTCATTTCAAAATGAGGATCCATCATTGACTGATTTCTGAGACCCATCCCAACAGTTTCAGTTCTTCCATTTTCATAAAGAAACCGCAACTTTTCATTAATTTTAGATTTTATGGATCCTCCTTTTCGCCAGATTTTGCAATTGTAATGAGTATTAAAATCGGCATAGCGATCATATCTTGATGCTTCCAGAGGGGTCGAATCAATAATTCCATCTTTTTCACCTGATAATCGCGCTAGCTGAGTACCAGCAATGCGAATGATTTCTTCAAAGCACTTCTCATCTAACCGGTACCTCATAAAATGGTGAAGAGTCGAAGGAGATGGGATGAGATAATGTCCATTTTTCTTCGGTGCCGAAAGAAGCTTACAATCTTTAGTAGTCAGGGAGGCTATCGTTTTACGAAACGATTGACCTCGAAATGCTCTCAATACTACCAGTTTCACCATGAACTCAGGTGGATAACGAAAGTGACTCGAATCTGAGGTATAACATTTCGTCTCAATGTGCTTCACAACAGAGTAGAAGTCAGTTTCATGAAGTAATCTGCAGATCGATAGTCCATCAGAGTTACTTTCATTAAAAACCTCTAAATATGGCTCTTTTTCAAATGAGACCATATTTGGGCGTTTTCAAAGTATATAAAAGATATCTTTTTAAGCTAATACGCTCGTTGGACAGGCTCAATCAGACCAAGGTCCTCGACATATTCAATGTCTTCAGCACGAAGCATCCCTTCATAGTCCTCTCCCATGAGGATCGGTTCAATAATGCGTCTAACCCGTTCATCTTTGAGTTTATCAGCCAATTGATCAAGGTGGGTCTCCCGCCTGAGTATCAGATGTTCCTTCGCTTCTTCAATCATCAAAGATGTGATTGAATTTTTCTTGTCTCTCCCCTTCTTAAGTTTGAAACAAACCTCGTATGCAAGAGCATTAACAAGCCAAGGTTGACCACAGGTCAGGTTCCAAATAACTGAAAGTGCCTCTTCTTCAAATACCTGGCCGGTCTCTGCGGTATGCTGCAGGCAAAGAGCTCTCGTTTCTTCCTGAGAAAAGTGTTACCAAGTCGAAGTGATTCTGCCTTGATATTTAAGGCACTGCCACCGGTTATGATCTCCTGATCTCTCTCTCTGAGTGGATCCGATAATCACGGACGTCACGAACACCGCACAGGGTGACTGAAGATAGAAATGATGAGGGTCTGTTTGCATACCCGCTTTCGAAGCTGCCGAAGAACAGATATCAGAGTATCTCCTACAAGTGCATCAATTTCATCAACAAGGAGGACGAGGGGCGTTTCAAGCCTACGGCACTACAGGGAGAGTGCTACACCAAGAGCGGCATTTTCACCATTCTGGTCAAGGATTGGTGCCTTGTTTTCCAGGAGAAACATATCCTGCAGAGTTATATCGGCCTCATATGCAATCTGGGTAAGTGCCGCTTTCATCCCTCTCCCAACATCCCCCCGAGCTGACTGCCCGCTTTCTACATTAATATAGAGTGCTGTGTAGTTTCCCTCACGGTTCAGGTAATCCCGGAGGGCAAGAAGGGAGGAGGTCTTCCCACTCTGCCTGGGAGCATGAAGGACGAAGTACTTTTTCTGGGTGATGAGGGAGAGCATCTCAGCAAGGTCAAACCGTGAAAGAGGAGGGAGACAATAGTGGTCCTGGCAGTTCACCGGCCCTGCAGTATTGAAGAAACTCATGGTATGATATCATATGTGATATTGACTGATATCTCTTATTGAGATTACCAGCATATTGCAAAAACTGTCATGCAGTTTCTTGAGAGGGGGGATCACTAAAGGTAATGGCGGTCATGCTTCGATACCAATAAAGACAGATTAAACTGTTGAAGATATTATTGATAATTCAGACGAAAAAGTTCCGTCTATCCAGTCTCTCCGAGTCGAATTACACTTCCAGGGTCAAGAACTCGGTAAAGAGATATATAAAGGATTTTATTTGACTGGAACCAGGATTTATGAAAAAAGAAAGAATATGGAAATTAACTAAAAATTTAAAAATTTCCGATCTTTTCCTTCATTATGTAGTTTATCTGAGTTATATGCGTCGATAATAACAATTATCAACATAATCAGCCCACCAATCCCTAAAGTAAATATCGCAATTACAACTGTTATGATAAAAAATACAATACCTCGACCAATATCCCCTACGTAGACCTGACCTATTCCGCAGATCAAGAGACTTGATAACGCTGCGAGGCCCGGACTTTTTTGTTTTCGTGATATTATAGTCTCTGCCACATTTTCATTTTTTTAGATCTGCTCCACAATGTGGACATATAACCGCATCGATGTTAGTTAATTGATTTCCGCAAAATCCACAAAAATTTGGCATTTTTTCACACTCTTTATTACGTTCTTTACTATAAAAAAATTTCCTATGAAAAATTGTGTGCGTTTAAAAAATATCTTCATTTTAGATGATGATATTATTATTTATAGATCTAGTTATACACCTTTTTTCGCTGTAATCTCCCCTGACTTGATTGCCTCAACAAAAATTTTATAATCATGTTTAGTCTGATCAGCATACGCCTTGGAAAAGGTCCCCACTGCCCTGTCAAACTCATCGCTTTTTCCAAGATAACCATAGATAGTCGAAGCATCACCTGATCGTGCATGGGCACGTGCAAGTGTCCAGCCACATATCTCTGCATACCTGGAGAGTTGTTTCTGGATTAATTTATCAATATCAAGCGAATATTTCATATCCCTGAGTTGCCTGATATAAAAATCTACACCTTTCCTGCCTGTTACCCACCCGAGCATCATATCGCTAGCTGACTGCATAAGCCGCTGACCAACAACAATTCTCTGTCCATGCTGCGAAAATTCGCTCTTACCTGCATATGGCTCAAGGACTGAAGGACGTGCCTCCTTTAACTGAAGAAGAAGTGGGTCGTTCTGTTCAGCAAGTAACAGGACCACTCCGCAACGAGTTCCGACACTTCCAACACCAACAACTTTGTAAGCTATATCTTCAATATGGTATCGGTCGAGAAGAACCCTGCGTTCGTGGGGCAGTGTCTCACGATACATGCCAATCGTTTCTGTTAATGATTCATATACCAGCTCATCATTTTTTGGGTGATACACCAGTGGAACCTGATCAACGATTCGACGCCTGTCACCCTGGACTTTTGCAATCTTTGGGAAAACATATTCTGTAACATTTGACCTTGCTTCATTTGCAATCAGTTCACGGTTTCGCTTTGCTTCAGCATCCGGTGCAGATGCAATGATTTTTTCCATATCAAGCTTTGAATACCAGACATCAAGTACTTTCATGAGAGAGAATTTAGCAATCGCTTCACGGTAAGCACGAACACAGTTCCTGCTTGCAGCAGCACAATCTTTATCAGCAAAACGGTTATTCAGGGCCGCTATGTAAAAACTCGCTGCAAGCCTTTTAACATCCCATTCAAAAGGGGCAGGCAGGGTTTCATCAAAATCATTTATGTCAAAGATCAGGTTTCGCTCCGGGGTTGCAAAAAGGCCGAAATTGGAAAGATGACAGTCACCACATGCCTGCACCCTGATACCTGATACAGGTGTCTCTGCGAGGTCATTCGCCATTAATGAAGCTGTCCCGCGGTAAAAAGTGAAAAAATTCTTAGCCATCCTGCCATATCGGATTGGTATGAGGTGTTCAATTCTGTTTTCGCTCGACTTTTTGATAACACTTACCGGATCTCTACAATCTCCAGCCAAATCAAATTCAGAATGAGTTTCCCTGGGAAATTTCAGCCTGATATCTTTTCCTTCCTGTTTTCGTTGAGCTGCAGTTTTATAATCTGAGATGTATCTGGCAAAACCAAATTCATCAAATTCAACTTTTATCTCATTTTGCATTATAATCCTCCAAATTTCTCAAAAATTTTATTTCCCTTCTCCTTTCATTACATTCTATGCTATCATCTCTTTTGCAGACTGCTGTGATCTTTTTTTCAGCTTGAAAGTTGCAGATATTACAGCGAGACCGATAAGAATTATCACTAATCCTACAATTATCATAAATAATGTAAGAACTGCCTCAGGCATAATAAATATCACTATCACGAGGATTAATGAAACGATAGCTATTGCAAATCTGCTGTAAAATCCTTCCGGTACTGCAGATTTACCCTTTCTTACCCTGTTAAGAAGCATAATTGCACTTGCAAACATCCAGATACAGAGAATTCCAAGTAAAATCAAAGTCCAGATGATGATAGGGAATATTGCAAGAACTATACCGATAATTAAAATTTTCAACCCGTTTACCTGGTCTTTTTTATCGGAAACCTGCAAAGGATAAAATTTAATCCCCTTAACTATCGAAATAATTCCTATAACAATGACCGCGAGAGGGACAATAACCTGAAGAAGGCTGTAATAAACAACATCAGGTCTTATTACAAAAACAAACCCGAGGAGAATAAAAAACAATCCGAAATAAAAACCTCTTTTCAAAAATCTTTCCTGTTCCTTTAATTTACTCTCAATATTTGTGGATTTCCCCCTGGCTTCAGAAGAGAGCATAACGAGAGTTTCTGAGATCATAAGAAACAGAGGTGCATCATCCATTAAATGTAGTACAGGGTGTAATTTTGGGTCATACCTGTCGAGGTGGACCATCCACTCGGTTTTTGTTTCATGAACATGGTACTGACCATTTCTATAACTTGCAATAGTACCAGGAGTCGGGACATTAATCGGAGATTTTTTCCAATCATCACTTAAAGGTTCAGTAACATCTTCTTTAGGTATTTCAACTTCCCATACTCCATTGTGTAAAGGTTCCAGATAATCTTCGATTTTCGTCATAAAGTTCAAATTGCAACTTTAATTTTTTATAACTTTCACCAAATAGATTTTTTATTTAATACTATGACCGAGTATGTATTGATTAAGAGAATACATAATATAAATATATTGTCTGACTTTTTTTAAGTATCGTTTAATTCCTTGACAGACTTCCAATAGAAAAATCCGACAATTACAAACGTAATCAGTGGTGATACATAGGCTGGAATGCCGATTCCAAAACTTTCAAGAATCATGATAGTACCAAGAAAAAATATTGAGTACATCGCTCCATTTTTGAGATAATGATACTTTTTAACAGTCTCTGTATTTGATACCGTTATCTGGCGGACTATTATGGCCCCGATACCACAGCCAATAATAATCAGGGGAACTGACATAGTAAATGCAAAAGCACCAATCACACTGTCAATTGAAAAAGTGGCGTCTATGACTTCAAGGTAAAAAAGTTTCGAGATATCCGTCATTCCACCACCAAGCATCAGGCGTTCCTGCTCTTCTGAGTTCTGTCTGAAACCGCATACAATAAAAAATGCTGTAGAACCCATAACTGCAGCGAAAGCCATCATCGGATTGATTTTCAATGCAAACCAGACAATAATTGCAAGCAGAATTGATACTACTGCATAAAACCAGACCGCTTTTCGCGCAATGTAATTCTCGATTTTAAGTCCGAAATATTTTGTCTCAAGGAAGATCCAGTTAAAAAACAGGAATATGAGGAACATCCCGCCACCAATAAGGAGGATTGGTGTTGACTCCTCTATAGCTGCAATGACTACCGGGTCGCTTGAAAAAGTTGCAGTCAGGGCACCTATCGGCCCAAGTTCCGGTGTTGACAACCAGACGATAAGCCAGGGAAGTGCTCCACGGACAAGAAAAACTGCGACAAGGATTCCCCATGTGAGAAACCATCTTTTGGCTCTGGTTCCCAGCGTATTGAGGACTTCAGCATTGATAATAGCGTTATCAATACTCGTTATTGTCTCAAATAGAACCAGTCCTGCAATTGTAATAGTTGCTACTGCGAGGTCCATGCTGGAAATATACCTATTGTTTAATCTCTTTAATCATCTGCTCAATTTGTTGTACACGCAGAGTGGTCTCTTTTTCATTCGTTTTCAGATCATTAATAGATTTATGCAATTCTTCCAGTTTATCAAGTATGACCTTATTAATATCTGCTTTGCCTCCTTTATTCTCTTCTTTTGGGGCAAGCAGCTTATTCGAAATATATCCTGCAAATGTTGCAAAGACACCAACACCTGTTGTTAAAACAAGAATTCCAACAATCCTGCCTGCGGTTGTAACCGGGTACCTGTCTCCATACCCTACTGTTGTAATAGTTACGTATGTCCACCAGATAGCATCGGAAGCTGTAAGTATATTAGCTGCTGATGAACTTCTCTCTGCAATTAGAATAAAGAAAGATCCTAGTTCAAGAATAATAAAAACTGAAAAAACAAGGATATACAAAGCTGTTTCTGCCCGATTATCAGAAAGATGCTTGATTATAGCTTTAATTCCCATGGAATTTACAAGCCTATAAGCCTTGAAAATTCGGAAAATTCTGAAAATTCTTAATTGTGGTATGCACGCCAGAAGATCGGCCCATCCCCAGTTTTTAATGAAATAACGGTATTTGGAATCGGTAGTTGTAAAACGATATACAAAGTCAATAAGAAAAATTAATGTCAGTCCGGAATTCATTATTGAAATCAGATTGATGGTATTCTGATCCATCCCTGGAAACCAGAGCATACCCATATTTATCACCGAAAGAACTGACACCATGGCGATAAAAATCTCATATCCCAGGTCTTTCAAATCGGTAGAATTATCCTTTTGTTTTTCAATTAATATCCTTTTCTTTTCAGACGCCTGATTTTCCTGAGTTGCTTTCAATTTTGTCACCCTAAATATGATTAAATTATATTCAAGTCCTCTTAATTCTTTTACCCCTACATTTTTCTTTGCATTCAAGTATGACCCGATTAAATCTTGTATAGATCTATTCACCGATAATTCAATAGGGTAAAAAAGCTAAAACGGTTGATGTATGTTTCCTTCGAATATCAAAAACAATATCCTTCCACTTATCCTGCTTACTTTCATAATCCTTGGGGTATTCATTATATACTGGCCATATGTATCAATAATTATTCTTGCAGGAACACTCGCGGTAGTCCTTTATTCCCCCTATCAACGGTTATGTAAGTACGTATCGGAAAAGCGAGCAGCAACAATTGTAATTGTTACTGCAATAATAATATTGACTGTAATTATTACATTTATTTTATCCGTGTTAATCAATTCTTCTAGTTATCTCTTTGATATGTCTGAAACAATTGCAGATTGGCTGAACACTCTCCCCCATATAGGTTTTTTGAGAGGGAGTATTTTTGGTTCGTCTCTCTCTGTTATTACAGGATTGATTAAGAATGCAGTTATACAGGCTGCTTCCTCTCTTCCCTCATTTGCAGTTCAATTCCTGTTCTTCCTGCTAAGCCTCTTCCTGTTCCTCCTCAGAGGCAGGGAGCTTGTAGATGATTTTTTTTCTGCAATCCCGGACCATCTCCAGGCTGTGACCACACAACTCAAAAAAGATATAGTCAACACCTTGTATGCAACATACGTTGTGAATCTTCAGATCTGTGTGATAACATTCATTATCGCTATCCCCTTTTTTACTCTCCTTGGTGTTAAGGGGGGAATTGTAGCAAATGCAACCCTTGCATCTGTTTCACAACTGATCCCTACAATAGGACCCTTGTTAGTGCTCGTATTTATCACTCTATATGCACTCGCCTTGGGAAATATTCCCCTTGCCATTGTATTCATTATCCTTGGGTATGTCCTTTTTATGTTTATCCCTGGTTCAGTTTTAAAACCAAAAATGATGGGAAAAAGAGTCTCACTGCCTGCCCCCATGATGATGATTGCAATCATCGGGGCTATTGCAACTATAGGCATAGCAGGTATCATATTGGGCCCTCTTTTTGCTACCCTGCTCGTCTCCGGATACCGGCTGCTCATTGCCCAGGTGAAGTTAATGAGAGGTGATATACCAAATACAAGTACGATAGAATCCTGAATAGTAAAAAAGGTGATATTATCAATTAAAAAAAGTCTTGAGTGAAGTATTGTGTATTTAAAATAAAGATACCAATGCACTTATGGCTTAGCAAAATCAAATCAGATATCCTTAGCAATTTTGGAGGAGTGAAAACATGTGGAAGAATACAACTGTCATGCGAGATGAATCCGGAGAAATTTATTATAAATCAGATTATCAAACGGTAAAACAAAGAAAAGAATATGGGAGGTCAATCCGTGAAACAGTTCCCCGTGAATCACATTCCCAATTGGAACCCTTACCTGATAGAAGAAACCCTATCGATTTATTAGAAGAATCAAATCAGGGACGATTACCCCATTTAATACCGATACGATTTTATCGGATGCTTCAATCTCCGTTTACCTTTTACCGGGGTGCAGCTTCAATCATGGCATATGACCTCTCTCACACTCCACGGTCAGATATTATTGTTCAGGCTTGTGGAGATTGCCATTTGTCCAATTTTGGATTATTTGCGACACCCGAACGAAACTTAATTTTTGATTTAAACGATTTTGATGAAACACACCCGGCTTCCTTCGAATGGGATCTAAAACGATTAGCAGCAAGTTTCTATATCGCCTGCAAAACAAAAAAGTTCTCTGAAAAAGAGTGCAAACAGATTGTTGCTACAAATGTAGCAATGTACCGCGAGGCAATCCAGTCTTTTAGTACCATGAAAATACTGGATATCTGGAATTTAAGGATACGAATCGAGGATATGATTGCTGCGGCAGATAACAAGTCTATACGCCGAAAAAGGGAAAAAATGGCAGAAAAGGCTCGAAAGAAAGTAGTAGAATATGTTTTTCCTAAAATCACTGAATACGTCAATGGAAGATGGAAAATAATTGATCAACAACCTATCATTTATCACCCTACTTATGTGGAGGGAATGTCGAATGGAATTTTAGATATGTTTGGAAAGTATGTGAAATCATTGAATGACGACCGTCAATTTTTCTTAGACCGTTATAGGATTGAAGACATAGTCACAAGGGTTGTCGGAGTCGGAAGTGTGGGTACCAGATGTGGCGTTATCCTTCTTATTGGTGAGAATGAAGGCCCTCTTTTTATTCAGATTAAGGAAGGAAGACAGTCAGTTCTTGAACCATATACCTCTCCAAATAAATATACACATCATGGAGAACGGATTGTCCAGGGTCAACGACACATGCAATCCGCAAGTGATGCTTTCCTAGGATGGACAACAGATATGGAAGGAATTCAATATTATCTCCGCCAATATAGGGATATGAAGTACTCATGGGATGTAGATCTAATGGGATATGAAGAAATGATAAATTATGCTGAAGGATGTGGATGGACGCTTGCAAGAGCACATGCACGGGCCGGAGATGCAGCGAAAATTGCAGGATATATTGGGAAAAGTGATCTATTCGATGAGGCAATAACATCATTTGCAAAAAAATATGAACGTCAGAATTATCATGATTATCTGGAACTGGTTAATGCTGAAAAAACAGGTCTAATTACAATAGAAGAAGGGTAATAATCAGCAAACTGGAATTAATAACCTATTAAAATTGAGAAATTAGAATCACCCAAAATTATCGCCCAAACTTTTATATTTTTTTCACAATCCCAAAAAATTGATGACTAAACTTTATATGTGGCAATATCAATGACTTATTCGGATAATATTCCGGCGTTAAATATAATGGCCAAACCATCAGGCCCAAGATGTAATCTGGCATGTAAATACTGTTTTTATATCTCGAAACTTGACCTCTACAAAAAATCAAATCATTTGATGTCAAACGAAATTTTAGAACAATATATCAAACAGACAATAGAGATTAATCAAATTAATGAAGTGCTATTCACCTGGCAGGGTGGAGAACCAACCATTGCGGGTTTGGATTTTTTTAAAAAAGCTGTTCACTTTCAAAAGCAGTATTCAAGAGAGGGAATGAAGATTTATAATGCCATTCAGACCAATGGTGTCTTGTTGAATGATACATGGGGTACTTTTTTTCAGGAGAATCAGTTTCTTGTCGGAATCAGTCTTGATGGACCAGAAGAAATACACAATGCATTAAGAACTGATTCTATTGGGAATGGCTCATATCTCAAGGTTATGAGGGGTATAAATTTACTTAAGAGATTTGGAGTAGAGTTTAATATATTATGTACAATTAACGGAGTAAATGAGAGTAAACCATTAGAGGTTTACCGATTTCTCCGTGATGACGTGAAAGCAAATTTCATTCAATTTATTCCGGTTGTTAATTATGATTACAATACAGGGATTGTTACTCCTTGGTCTGTTAAACCGGATAAATATGGAAGATTTCTAATTACGATATTTGATGATTGGGTTAAGAAGGATGTTGGAACGGTGTTTATCCAACTCTTTGACACGGCACTTGCGGGCTGGTGTGGTCAATCCCATGGTATCTGTCATTTATCTCCTGTTTGTGGTCAATCAATAGTGATAGAACATAATGGGGATGTTTTTTCCTGTGACCATTTTGTTGACAACACCCATAAACTCGGAAACATTCTGGTAAATTCAATTTATGATATGATTCATGATAGAAAGCAAATTCAATTTGGCCTTAATAAAGTAGAAAAATTACCGGAATATTGCCAAAAATGCAAATATTTGTTTGTATGTCATGGTGAATGTCCCAAGAATCGTTTTATTCAAACACCTGATGGTGAACCCGGACTCAACTACTTATGTGAAGGGTATTTCGATTTTTTCAACCATATCTCAAAATCAATGGAGTATATGAGAAGAGAATTAAATTTTGGACGTTCTCCTGCTAATATCATGCGATATTTTAGCTAAATTTTTTTTCACTTTCAATGGAAACAATGATACTAAAAGAGGAGGAATCACTATTACCTACAATAAGAGGAGAAAATGACCTGGCAGGGAGAAGTTTTTAAAGGGAAAATTGGTGTCACAATGGCAGAATCTCTACCGCATTGGAGAATGCCACCTCGCCCAAAAAAAGGATCACCAAATGTCATAATGATTGTTCTTGATGATGTAGGGTATAGTCAATTGGGGTGCTATGGGGCACCCATTGACACTCCCCATATTGACCGTCTTGCATCTGATGGGCTCCAGTACACGAATTTCCATACCACGGCGATGTGTTCTCCGACAAGAGCTTGTCTGTTAACCGGTCGTAATCATCATACCAATGGCCTTGGAATGATCTCAGAACTAGCCCAGGGATATCCAGGTTACGATGGAATTATTCTTCCATCCAGGGGTTTTATTTCAGAAATTTTGCATGATGTGGGATATTTCAATATAGCAATCGGAAAATGGCACCTTGTCCCGACCGAAGAAATGACCATGGCAGGTCCTTTCGATAGATGGCCGCTGGGTCGGGGATTTGATCGATATTATGGATTCCTGGGAGCTGAAACGGATCAATTCAGTCCTGATTTGGTGTATGACAACCATTTTACAGAACCTGAAAAGACGCGAGGGAGACCATATCATCTGACCGATGATCTCACGGATCATGCCATCAGATTTATTCATGATCTCCGGGTAGTTGATCCAGAAAAGCCATTCTTTTTATATTACTGCCCAGGGGCAACTCATGCACCCCACCAGGCGCCAAAAGAGTGGATTGATAGGTATAAAGGCAAATTTGACTATGGGTGGGATGAATACCGGGAGATGGTAAACCGTCGCCAGTTAGAAACGGGTGTTATTCCTCCCGGAACAGAATTATCTCCCCGTCCAGACTGGGTCCAATCCTGGGATAGTCTGAGCAATGATGAAAAGCGGCTCTATGCCAGACAGATGGAAGTATTTGCCGGATTTTTAAGTCATACTGATTATCACATCGGACGCCTGATATCATGTCTGGAAGAATTAAAGGAACTGGATAATACCCTCATTATACTGGTTTCAGATAATGGAGCTTCAGGTGAAGGAGGTTTTTTTGGTTCATTTAATGAAAACCTGTTGTTTAATGCTATTCCCGATTCTCTTGAGGCCAACCTGGAAAGATATGATGAATGGGGGAGTGAAAAAACTTACAATCATTATGCAACCGGCTGGACAATGGCTGGGAACACCCCATTTAAACGATGGAAACGAAATGTATTTAATGGCGGGATAGCAGATCCCTGTATTATTTATTGGCCTAAAGAGATCTCACAACAAGTTAAATATCGGGTACAGTATTCGCATGCCATTGATATGATGCCTACCATTTTGGAGGTTCTTGGAATAGAACCTCCGAATATTATTAAAGGGGTACCTCAGGAAGAGATTGCAGGAGTAAGTCTGGCTTCCACCTTCAAAGATCCTGATGCCGGTGAAGTTCGTGATACCCAATATTATGAGATGTATGGGTCACGGGCAATTTATCACAATGGCTGGAAAGCAGTCACATTTCACAAAATCCCTGGTATTCCTGCAGATGGACCCGGAGATCCTTTGTTACCGTTTGTCCGTGACCAGTGGGAATTATATCATATTACCAAAGACTTTTCAGAATGCCATGATCTGGCCTTAAAGTACCCGGAAAAATTACAGGAAATGATAGGCATCTGGTTTCTTCAGGCAGGGAAATATGATGTATTTCCCCTCCACTCTGAACAACGTAAAGGTCAACGTCCCAGGCCATATGCTGACCGTCAATTGTATGTTTATTACCCAAATACAACCAGAATTGATAATGAAGCAGCGGTAAATGTAAGGATGCGTCCATTTACTGTTCATGCAGAAGTTACAATTCCGGTTAAAGGAGCTGAAGGTGTCCTCATTTCCCAGGGAGGCCGTTTTGCAGGTTGGTCGCTTTTCGTCAAGGATAACAGATTATTGTATGAACATAATTTCCTGGGATTAGAACGGTATCGGATAATTTCAGATGTCCCCATTCCTGCAGGAACCCATACCCTGGGATTTGAGTTTAAAATTACGGGTCAATATGAGATATCACCAGAACTAAGTGCCAATAATGTTATGGGAGTGAGTGGAATTGGAATCCTGTATATTGATGATGAACAGGTAGGATCAGGAAATATCGAAAAGACGGTTCCATTCGGGTGGTCATTGAGTGGTGAAGGTCTGTGTTGTGGTTATGACAGCGAGACCCCGGTAAGTGACCTTTATGATCCGCCTTTTCGTTTTACCGGTGACTTAAAAAGGGTTATAGTAGCAGTCAATGGAAAACCGTATGTCAATGTTGCCATAGAGATTAAACAGGCATTTATGATTGAATAGATGAATATAATCATTATCTCCTCCTTTTAAAGAAAAGGGTGTGCATTATCTTTATTCAAAGTAGATTACTCCTACCTTCGTTCCTGTGTCAGTGGATATTTAACAAACCAGATCTCACAGTTACTAGAGGAAGTAACCAAGGGATATTTAGCTGGAATTATATTGCTATTAGTAATCCTATCGTTTTATGTATCAAAAAGAGTATAAAAGATGTATATTGTTTAGAGAGTGTTGATATTGTGAAGGTAATCGATGTCACGAAGGAGAAAAAGGGAGACATAAGGATTGTAATCCTCCATTTTCATTCTATACAACAACTCTTTGATGATTCAGATACAGCCCCTCTTCCAGACAAAGAACTGACAGAAAGAGCCGAAGAAACAATAGCATCATATCTGGATGAAATCTGGGTGAGACGTCAGGTTGAACTTGAAATCGTTATCCCGAAAAAAGAGATTCTCTCCCTTGATAAGGAGTTAGTTTCACAAACAATAAAAAACCATTTTTTAAAACGAATCCCCCAATTGAATCATGAATTAATCTTAAAAAAGCGTGAAGGAATCTTTAGTTTTCAGATTACCCTGATTAATGCGATAATCGGATTTTTATTTATTCTTCTGACCGACAATGGATATCTGAATATAAATCCGGTAATCTACCAGTTTATTGGTTTTTTTATTATGATCGCGAATTGGGCTTCAATGTGGAAAACTTATGAGTTCTATTTCTATGATTACCGAAATTTATCCAGAAAACGAAAGGTATACAAAAAGATCTCCCAAATGGATATTGTAGTTACAATGGATTCCAGGTAAAGATAACGATGACACCTTATCCGCGATAGTGCAAGTTTAGCATAAAGAAAACATCCCTGGTGCTATCTTTGGGAGTATTAAAAAGAAGAACTTCAAGTTCAGAAAATTATATTAAATCTTGGAGTAGATAAAATTAAAGCCTCAAATGTTTCGGAAATCACCCAACAATTAGATTCAAACATTATTACAAAAGAGATGGAAAAATCGCCAATTTAAAGTTCATAGATTTGAAAAAAAGGTATTAGTTATTCTAAATCCTCTATAGGGCACTCACATGTTATTCGATGATTTATTAAGATATATTCGGGTAAACCGGTTTGACCCTGAATATCTCCCAAAGTTTGAGAGTCAATTGTTTTTTGAAGGTGAAAAAAGGACCCAGCAACTTACGAATTTTACAGTCCTCCTGCTTTTATCGACCATTATCTCCACATACGGCGTTATTTCTGATTCCACGGCAACGGTTATTGGTGCTATGATAATTGCCCCTCTTATGACACCAATCATGGCAACTGCAGCAGCAGTAACAATAGGATCAGTTGATAGAATGCTAAAGGCTCTTTTTGTTGTAATAGCAGGTGTTGTAAGTGTAGTTGTTCTCTCAATGATTTTAACACTGATAACGCCTGAATCCACCATTTCATTCGCAACAAATACTCAGATAATTGCAAGGACCTCTCCAGGAATTTATGATTTAATAATAGCATTAGCAGCTGGTGCAGCAGGGGCGTATGCACTGGGCAGGTCAGAAATTTTAGACTCACTCCCAGGTGTCGCAATAGCTATATCTCTTGTACCACCATTAAGTGTAGTTGGGATTTCACTGGCTTTAGGACAATGGAACAATGCAAACGGTGCTTTTCTCCTTTTTATAACAAATTTTATTGCCATCCTTCTTTCCGGGACAATCGTGTTTGGTTTAATGGGCCTTCAAACACTATCGAATATTGAATCTAATGGAAAAGTTAGAAAAAAAGCAACTGAATTCATAATGATTGGAACTATAATAATCATTATTCTCCTTGTATTTACATCGTACGGTGTATTTCAATCTGAAAAAGAGAAGTTAATAGTAAACTCGGTAGCACAAAAATGGTTTGAAAATACTCAATTTAAACTTGACAGGGTCCAGTCATTTCATTCTGAAATTGATCTGACAATAATTGGTGAAGGAAATGTTTCAAATATTGAGGGACTCGGGAAAGCTATTGAGAAGAAACTTGGAAATCCAGTACATATCACCATACATAGGATTCCTGAAAAAAAATTCCTTTACCCGATACAAGATTTTTAATTTTTTCCTTTCAGGTTTAAATTGAGTACACAAAAGAAGTACTATTTATAGTGAAAATAAATATTTAGAGGTATGAAGTCATACCTGGTGCTTAGCATCACCTGTATAATTCTTGCAGTACTGATAACCGGATGCACACAACAAACAACTCAAATTCCCCCAACGTCCCCTCCGGGAACGATAGATTCGGGCAATCTTCCTGCTGCATCCACGGTATCTGCTGATTCAAAACTTTTACTTACGAATGGTATTTGGTCGCTTCAGTCAATCATTAATAAAGGAAATTCAGTTAAGCTGGTCCCCGGGACTACTATAACCGCTAATTTTAGCGCAGAGGGAAATATAAATGGGAATTCGGGATGTAATAATTATTTTACTTCTTATAATGTCACAGAGAATAAAATATCCTTTGGAAACGCTGGCTCTACTATGATGTTTTGTGGGGAGCCGGACGGTAATATGGACCAGGAAAGGATATATTTAGGCATACTCGAGAATTCATCCACTTTCTCGGTAACAGCAAATGAGCTTAAGGTACAGGACATGGATGGGAAAAATCAACTGGTTTTTGCGAAATACAACCCTGTTATTCTGACCGGTTCATGGAAACTGGATTCGATGAATGAAAATAACATTGTTAATGAAACCATTAAGGGGACAAATATTACTGCAATATTTGAATCAGATGGGAAAGTGACAGGCTCATCAGGATGTAACCGATACTTTGCCAGTTTCCAGGTTGAGGGTGATAAACTTGAAATATCACAACCTGGAAGTACTCGGATGTTCTGCCCGGAGCCGGACGGAGTTATGGCACAGGAATCGACATATCTGGGTAATCTTCAAAATGCAACTAAATATTCAGTTAAGAACACAGAGCTTACACTTTTATATCCAAATGGAAAGGCTACACTGTTCTATACAAAAATCTAAAAACAATTTTTTTCCAGGGTTTAAATTCCCAGGAGATTTTTTTTAGCGGCTGTGAACTCTTCATCTGATAGTACGCCTGATTTATGCAGTTCGGCAAATTTTTGCAACTGAACTGTAACATCTGTTTCCGGACTTAATGCAGTCGGTGCCTGTGCCATCTGCTGCTGAGCTTCTGCAGCACCCTGTTCTTTTAAGGCCGTTGCCTGTGAGGCTTTTTTTTGCCCCATTTTCATTCCGGCAACGAGCATTATTCCTCTTCCTCTCATTTCATACACCTCCTTGTTTAATTTTTCCCTGCATTACACTACTTATTATTTCGGCCGGAATACGACCCTGGTCAAGAAGTACTCCTTTGGAATTAAGAACGGCTTCTTTGAAATGAACCGCCCAAGTGTTTTCATATAGAATAATGCCAGCTGAGCTGTTAATCGGCAATTCTTCTGCAATAGCTTCTATATCATCGAGTGAAAACCATTCGCTCGCATTCTCTGCGAATCTACTGAACGCATCACCAGTATCTCCTCCGAGATTCTTTGCTTCGGTTATTAGTACTTTTCCGGTTTCATTCTTTAAAACAAAAACCAGATCTATCACCCGGATAATTCCTTTTTTTTCAAGGTTTGCAAGTTCAGGGGCTATTTCACCACTGAATTTGTTCCCTGGAAACCCGACTATTACGTAGTCAACCGGACCCATAACCTGGCCACTTTTTACAAGATCTGCATCTGTCATAATTTTCCTTTTATTTTACTATCTCTTATCAAATCCAGTATTAATAATTATCTGATCGATGAGTCAATAAAAACTTGATGATAATACTATTGAAAAACCGGTCCATATTCGGGATAGATTCATTCTTGAAATTAATGTTCTGACTTTAAATTCGTAAAAGAACTAATTTCCTTAAGATATTTACTTTTTAATACATGCCTCATATTGAAGCCCAATAGTGGGAATACAAATAACTCCCTCATTATCAGCAGGATATTTGCTCACCAGTACATCTATTAACTCCATTAGAAAATTTTCTCTAATATTGGGAGGAACTCTCTCCAGGGTAGGATGAAAAGCAGCCCTTAACATACCCGTGATTCCTTCTCTGCTTTTATGCACTATTTGTCTCAGAACGATTTCCAGCCGTTTTATCGCAAACTCGGCTCCTTCAAGGATAGAGCGATACTCGTCAAGGGTATAATATTGAAAAGGATTAACATAGCCAATAAAATATTTGTTCCAGAAAGGTTTGCTAATTACCTGCTCAGTGGCATCGAAGATAGGTGTACCAATTCCTTTTGCACTCATTTGTACAAATACTCTCCCTTTTGGACGAAGGGCGCAATAGATTCCTGCGAGTAACTGGTAATGATTGGGTACCCAATGAAGAGCATAATTGGAAAAGATAACGTCAAAAGCATTATAAAATGGGAGCGTTTGTGCATTACCATTAATAAAAGAGATATTTTCAACCGATTCAAAATTCGAATAAGCATATTTAACCATATCGCTGGAGAGGTCCAGACCAATTACATAACCACTGGTAACTTTTTTAGCAAGATCCAACGTGATTTTTCCGTCGCCACACCCAATGTCAAGTATTCTATCTGTTTCATTGAACGTCAGTTTCTGGATAAAATCGTATGCGGACGACTTTTGAAAGGAAGAATTTTCAGCATATTCTTTCGCATTCCATTTATACATAGAAGACTGTATGTTTATTTCACGTTTTAATCTTATCACAAACTTAATACGCCCATATGCGGGGAGTTTTTGACAAAAAAACTGACCTTTGATTTTTTTATAAAGAGATAGGAATTATTTTGTTGGTTGCCCAATAGGAATTATCTCAGTTTTAGAGAAGGGTATTGTTGAGGAAATCCCAAAGAATGATACCTGGGCTGTACCTTCTATTTTCAATGAGATTTGTCCACTTTTAAAACCACTGAATCCGGCTTTGATCAGATCAGCATTTTTCATTTGCACAGTAAAAGTAAGAGTGTTTTCACCTTTTTTAATCTCAACATTTTGTCTTGTTATTTGCGTCAAAGGCACCCAGTTATTTCCATCTAAGTATTCGATATTGCATGATAATATATCGATAGTGACTCCCATGAAATTCGGGTTGTCGATGTTAAGGGTTACACTCATTGTCAGATCTGTCGGTGTAATGCCGACAAGGTCTACACTCTTAACAGTAATTACTGGTTCTTTTACAAGTGAATTACATCCACTTGATATTACAAACCCAATTAAAAGAATACCTATTATAGATAACAGTGCCTTATTCATATAATACCTTACATGAATGTTCTATTTATGTTTTTGTGTGATGTTCAATACCTGAAAATTTACGGGGCACGAATTGTAATCAGTACTTCACTAACTCAGAAAACTTAGATTATCGAGAATTAGGCCCTAAAACGAAAGAACTACATACTATGCGGGCGCCCAAGTATGGTCTATCCAGGAACCCGCCAAAGATGTACAGTATTTCAACCGCAAGAATGTTTTCATCTGGCTGTCAAAGATTTAGATCAACATCTTACAATATTAATTTTTTTCACTTGGCACTAAACTGAGATACATGCTTTTCACCCATATTCTAACCGTTACCTGTACCAATCGTTGAATTAAGATCATCAATTATTGAAAATTTCTTATTAGAGAGAATCACTTTTTGATTAGTTTCCAATTTATCGGTTAATCTAATATGCCAAATTTTGTTCGATTTATTTACATTTTTATTATCTAACTTAAATATATAATTCTTTGTAAATAAAACCTTCCAAAATGGATCTGACAAAAAAATTGATTTTCCAAGTCTTTTACTGGTTATTACGATTCCCGCAACTTCACTCCAGTAATCTCTAGAAAAATCTAATATAATTGTATCAGTATTCCATCTGGGATCAGATTGGAGTTTGGTTACAATTTCTTTATAATCTGAAGATCCATTATAGGGATTTGTAAAATCACCCATTGATGCTGTGATACCGATAGTAATTAGAGAAATTAATAAAATTATTGTTATGATTTTATAATTTGATATTTTTGAGATAACCCCTAATAAAATTAAACACAATAGCAGTAATGGTACTGCATAAAAAAATATACCTGTATAGTGATTGAGAGCACTAAGATCATCTATACCTTTAGCAATATAAAGTAAAAATAAGATAGAAACTGTGAATATTATTATACTCGTACTTAAGATAATCTCTCTAATTTTTTTTTCGGAGGTATATTTATATATAATAACTATCGCCCCACTCATAAAAAATAAAGAGAATAATCCAGCAAGTTTATCAGACATTATAATAGGGAGTTTTGAAGGGAATTGCATGGATGTCACAACTATTGACCAGAATGGCAAAAAAAATCCAATTATTGAATAGATATCAGGTATTACACGAACACTATTTGAGCTATATTGGAAATATTTCCCAAATTCCCCGGGGTAATTAATTATAGTATTTAAAAAGATAGGAGTTAAAAAAACTATGATAATAATTACTGATAAATGGATATTGAATCGATTATCCTGCAAAAATTTGTTGAAGTCAAATTTATATTTAAATAAACAAAGAATGAGTGAGATAGGAAAAACGGGGCATATAATCAAAAAGAAAGTAACATGACCATGGATTAAAAACATTCCACTTAATATCATCACCCAAATAAAAGAGGATCTTTTTGCAGAAACAACTGATGCAGATAGTATAAATGCAAAAAAAGGAGCAAAAAACACATGAGCCATCCATGTGGAATAAAGTAAAATCGGATTTATCGAGTAAAAAAACAACACTAATGCTACCACAGAAAGGGTTTTTATTACAGATTTTGTCATATCAAAGAAAATATAACAGCAGATTGCGAGAAAAAAAGAATTGAGGAACATTATCCCAATTTCTTGTGCATTAAATGCTGAAGGAACTATGTGGAGTCCGTCAAAGAAAATTTTTTCAAAAAAAGCCATAACATATAAAAATGCTGGACCCGGATGGTTAAATCCCATTCTTGAATAATGACCTACTAATAACTGAAAGGATTTAGCTAAATTAATAAGGATAGAATTTGCTGCATAATCTCCATCCTCAAAAATAATTGTTGTGAATAAGTGTAAATTATGCACCAAAACCACAACAAAAAATGTTAACAGTATAGAGAAAAAAATTAATATCCGATATTTTTTTGAATATTGAACACCTTGATTAAAATCAGTAGATATTTTATTGAATATTGATTTCATTACTTTTTCACCGTATTTATGAGATACTTTCTTGGTGCATATGCAATATGAATTGTTGCAATCAACATTTATTCTGGCTAACGCATAATCATATCTCAAGCGTCTATGAAACTGTATCGCTTGAGAATAAATGTCAGATGGTATCATGCGAATCAACTAGTGACTAATGGGTTCAGATCTACGACATGTTAATTGATCATCTTCCTGGTGTCGAGGGAAATGTTCATGATATCAAAGTGCTATCTCATAAAAAGACCGATAAAATAGATTCGGAGATGATAACTCTTCTCGCTTTGAAATGAATGATCGAACCATCAAGGGTTGTTTCATGACATGAACGTAATTTCAGGAAAATTGTCCGATTAAGACAATTTCTCATTAGAAAGAGGACAGATATCAAAAATCGGATTCATAGTATTCTCGATAGCGAATTATTCCATCTTAGTGAAACACTTACTGATATTATTGTAGTTTTTGGACAAGTTGTGGTAAATGGGCTTCTTATTGGATTACCAGCAGATAAGTTATTAAAAAAACTGCCCAATCAAACAAAAAAGAAAAAAGAGATTCAAATTCGTAAGTTTCTTGAACAAAGTCTCTTTAAAATGCATTGACGCAACTCGGTCATTGTCTCCGGGTGATGATGAAACTTGGAGAGGAAATTGAAGATATGAATGACTTTCCTTCTGCTGAGAAAATGACAAACTGATTAAGAATAGTACCAAACGTTTAGTAATCAGCTGATCGTCATGTAAATCGATCAATCACCAAAAAAGGATCACGTTTAGCAAGATGGATATTGACTCAAGCCGCTCATGCAGCTGCAAGAGGTAAAAAAGTATGCTCAAGGACTTTTATGACTCTAAAAAAACAGTAATTGGAGCAGGAAAATCTATTATCGCCTTTGTTAGAAAAATGATAACAATAATATATCATCTGATTACTCATGATGAAGAATATACCGATAAATATGGAAATCAACAGAGAAAAGATTCATATCGCACAATTCGAATACCAATAGCATTTTCATTTGAAGAAGCCCTAAAGTTGTTTGTCGAAACCATTAAGAAGATAAAGAAATCAGATCCTGATCCATTTTAAAGGGGACCAAATACTAGACTCTCTTGTTTTTCATGGAAAATAGAAGGTTTCGAAAATGTTTTACTATATTAAATCATAATAGTTGCAATTACTATGCTTAATCTTAAATACTTTAAATATTTCATGATTGCTTTTATTTTTGGGACCTTGATCGTTTGGAATCTGCAAGCGGCGGCACCCATTACGGCGGAAACACAACCGGTCACTACAACTTCCCTTTCTATCGATTGGGCAAAGACGTATGGACAGAAAGCAGATGATTATGCTATCTGTATTGTGCCCGTTGGAAATGATTCATTTGTTTTGGGAGGCGGTACTAAAACATCTGTCAGTCACTTAGATAATTTCTGGGTAAAAAAAATTGATAGGAATGGTGATACTATTTGGACAAAAAGTAAGAACTCTTCCATACTTGATTATGTCAAAGCAATTATCCAGACTCCAGACGGAGGATTTGTTTTATCAGGCTTTAACAAACCATATGGTCAAGATGGACCTGATAACGCAGCATTTGTAAAATTAGACAAGGATGGAAATATCGTCTGGAATGTCACAACTTTAAAACAGGTTGATGAAGCCCCGAATGCCATAATTAAAAATTCTCAGGGACAATTTTTCTATATTGGGCACCTGTTTTTAAAGAATTCTTCTCATTTTATTGCATATATGGGCCTTATTGACCAGAATGGCGATACATTGTGGAGAAAAAGTTTCGTTAATAATTATACGACAGATGCACAATCAGTAATTGAAGTAAAAGATGGAGGATATGTTATAACCGGGTATAAGGATGTATCAGGAAATGGCAACTTCGATGCATGGGTAGCAAAAGTAGATAAAGGTGGTAATCTTCTCTGGGAAAAGACATATGGAGGAGTAATGGAAGATTCAGGCCATAAAGTCATTGAAACACCGGATAATCACTATATTATCTTAGGGGAGACAGATTCACAGGGTTCGGGAGGAAGTGATGTCTGGATCTTTGAAATAGATTCTGCCGGGAAAGTCATCTGGGAAAAGACCTACGGTGGTAAAGAAGATGATAAGGGATTTTCATTGATAAGGACTTACGACGGAGGATATCTCATTGGTGCAACAACAAAATCGTACGGTTCAGGAAGCCTGGATGCATGGCTTATTAAAATCGATTCAGACGGAAATTACCAGTGGAGCACTACGATCGGCGGACCTAAAGAGGATGCATTGAATTCTGTCATTGAGACAAATCCAAATGAATACATCATGGTTGGTATGACAAATTCGTACGGATCAGGTGGATATGACGCCTGGGTAGTGAAACTTGGATAATGGAGGTGAATTCACGATGACATTAAAATTTTATCCAGCTATTCTGTTCATCATACTGGTAATTTTGATTTTTATTTCGATCGTTTCAGCTGATGATTCTAACCAGTCCTTAACTGTTAATTTACAACCTTATGTCCCACCTATTCCCTATGAAATTGTACCTTTGATAATATTCAATGAACCGATATTATCACCCAATGTAGATAACGCATATGAACCTGTAATTGATACACCGTCTTACGTGGAAATTCCACCTCCTCATGTTGAGATCGCAGGACCGCCTCAGTATAATCTCCCGCCAGTAGTTGCAGAGCTGAATAAAGAAACGAAAAAACCAACTACTGTTACTACTACAATTAGCACACCATTACCAGGGTGTACGGCTTCAGGTAATACCCCTCATAAATGTGAAATCACTCCTACATCAACAATTATAGCGACTACACATCCTACAACTGTTACTACTACCGTTAGAACACCATTGCCCGGATGTACTGCTTCTGGCAACAACCCGCATAAGTGTGACATCACTCCTACATCAACAATTTTTGAGACTACCAAACCAACTACTGTTATTACTACTACCAAACCAACTACTGTTGCTACTACTACCAAACCAACTACTGTTGCTACTACTACCAAACCAACTACTGTTACTACTACTACCAAACCAACTACTGTTGCTACTACTACCAAACCAACTACTGTTACTACTACTACCAAACCAACTACTGTTGCTACTACTACCAAACCAACTACTGTTACTACTACTACCAAACCAACTACTGTTACTACT
>CAIYHQ010000131.1 GCA_903926075.1 uncultured Methanomicrobiales archaeon | reverse complement strand
ATATCATGTCTTGTAATTCCGGTAAGTAGATTGAGTTTTTTATTTGCTTGTCTTAATGCGTCTTCTGCAAGTTTGCGTTCAGAAATATCGTGAATTATCCCTTCCACACCCAACACAGACCCCTCTTCATTATAATAGAAATGACTGCCAACTGTCACAAACCGTAACCTACCATCTTTTGTTTTAGGAATTAATAAATAATTCTCAACAAAACCCTGCTTTTTTAACAGATTAAGAAAATTTTCACGCTCATTTGAATCTTGATATGTATCTTTCGCGATATCGAGTCCTATCATTTCCTATTCTGATGAATAACCTGCAAGCTTGACCCCATACGGGCTAAACATAATTAGCTTACCATTCTTGTCAGTCTGGGTTTCTACAACCTCGCGGTATCTCTTCTCACTACCTCTTCACGGCCTTTCCCCGTGAATAATATAAATGGCAGATTTGGAGAATATGAACGAACTTTCTGAAGAAATCCAATACCATTTATTCCTGGCATTTGATAATCAGAGACAATAACGTCGCAAACCTGCTTATTTAGATGTTCCAATGCTATTTCTGCGGATTCTACTGTATCAACGATAAAATCTTTTGATTTGCGATTGCGTCTTATAATCAAGCCGATAATCTTATCCCTTCTAAAACATACTCTATCTCAGGCAAAAATTATGGCAGAATTACCAAGTGCAGCAGTAATCAGAATCGCAAAGGCCAACGGGGCCGAGCGTGTGGGAAGCGATGCAGTGAAGATAATAATTGAGAAAACCGAAGAATACGTCGGCCAGCTGACGAAAGAAGCGATTAAACTGGCCACCCATGCTGGAAGAAAGACACTCAAAGAAGAAGACATTGAGATGGCAGCTGAAAAGAGCTTCAAATAACCATTGAATGATTATCCTCTATCACTCATCCTTCTTTTACCCTCCACATCCACATCACCGATACCCTCACCACCTGTCGTGACACCCAGATCTTCTTTGCTCAATATACGAAGCACTGGATATTGTGCCACACAATTATAATAAAGTTCACTGTTTGAATCGTTTTTTAAAGATCAAACAAAGGATAACCGGTCACCCTAACTCGTATGAACAGGACTTCAGGGTAAAGGGGGGAGAAATCAGAATTTTTCATGTTTCAGCTACGCCGATCATGGCGGACAATGGTTCATTCCAGGGCTCATTTGTAATGTTAACAGATATCACGAATCAAAATATGCTGAAACAGGAACTTTTAAAGAAAAACGAAGAACTCAATGCTTCCTATGAAGAGATTGTTGCAACCGAAGAGGAATTGAGACATCTGGTTGAAGAAAAACACCAGGATGAACATGAGATTCTTGAATTCCGGATTATAACAAGAAATGGAGAAGAACGATGTATTGGTCACGCTTGTCAATCAGTATTCGATATCAAGTGCATTCACACTTCGAATCAAAAATAAAACCGGGATAACAAAATGGCTTGAGGTTAACACATCTCATATACCAAGTGTAAGTGCTCAGTCAGTAACGCGTGTTTTAGGGGGTTGTAGAGATGTTACTGAATGGAAAAATTACGTGGTTTTTCGGTGGAAGAGGCGCTTTTGAACAGACTCTTGATCAGATGATGACTCCAGAGTCAGTTGCTTCTGTTATGAAATTATTTAATGAAGAGATAGCCCTCATTACCTCAGGCAATATAGATCCAAATCGGTTTGTATTTATTGAAACCGGTGAACCAGGTAACGGAGCAAGGTTTGAAATAATAGTCCCTAATGGAAAATGGCGGATTGGGAACGAGAACAGTTAGTCCAAAAATTTGTAAGATTCAATTGGCACTGTTATTTCAAACCGGACACCGATGCCTTCTTGACCAGTCTCATGAATCTTAATATCAGTTAGGGAGAGTATTTCGCGGACAAGGAATAATCCGAGACCTGTATTCTTTCCAAACTCCCGTTCGAAAATCATTTCTTTTTCATTTCCGGGAATCCCATTTCCGTCATCTTCCCATGTAATCACAAGCAATTCCCCTGAAATGTGGTATCCTACCTTTATTGATGTAACTTTAACTCCATGTCTTATTGAATTTTCAAGAAGATTGAAAAAGACCATTTTTAGCATGGCATCTGCATATACATGGACACTTTTAATGTCTGATGTAACTGTTATCACTTCTGGAACTTGTAAATTTTGGAGAATTTTTTCAATTTCCTGCCATTGAGGGCCTTCATTTCCAAGACTCTGATAAATCCGTGCAAATTCGATATGGGACTCAATCTGTTTAATTGCAGACTCTATTTTTCTTAAGTATTCATCGATGGCAGGATCTGATCCTTTTTTCTTGATAATTGAAACATATCCCAGAACAATCATAACCTGATTAAGAATATCATGACGTACGATACTCGTAAGAAGACCTAATTTAGTATTTGCCGCTCGTAAAGCATTCTCATATACTTTCTGTTCGGTAATATCACGACCGACTGATTGATATTCAATAATCTCCCCATTTTCATCAAATATAGCTCTGTCACTCCAACGCAACCAATGAACTGAACCATCTGACATTACAACCCGATGTGTAATAATCGCTGTAGGGTTCTCTTTTATAAGAGAATTATAATGGTCTTTCACGAGGTCTTTATCTTCTTTTGGAATCATAGGGACAAATTTATTTCCAATTACTTCTTCCCTGGAAATGTCGAAATATTTGCAATATGCTTCATTTACAAAATGATGTGTTCCATCCGGGAAGAATTTACATATAAACTCAGTTTGATCTTCTATAACATTTTCAATATTTTTTTTGCTGATTCTCAACTCTTCTTCAGCAAATAACCTTTCAACGGTGTTTCCAAGTTCTTTTCCAATAAGCAAGAGCATCTGCTTCTCATCATCTGAAGCCAGATGACGCTTTGTACTCACCATGTTCAGAGCACCAATAACATTCTCTTTTGAAAAAAGCGGCACACTAACGGCAGACAAATATCCAAAATGTTTGAGATCCGGGGCTATTATCTCTAAGTTATCAATTATCAGAAGGTCCTCATGGGTAAAGACTGAGTTAAAAGGAGGAACATCAATTGGAACATCATTTGTAAAATTTAAAAAATCTTGAGAAAGATCCTTTGAATGAACAATATGTGCCATTCGTGAATTGAAATCAACAAGATAAATACATCCTCCCTCAAAGTCAAGAAGATTAAGGGCTTCATTAAGAATTTCAGTATAAAGGTTTTGAAGATTATCCATCCTGTTTGCAGCGATAATTATCGTATTAATGATTGAGAGAGTCCTTGACTGACTTGATAAGGCTTTATTTATAGCCCTATTTATTTCTTCAATTTTTTTCCGTTTCGTGATATCGATAGCAATACCACTGAAACCTGAAATCTGTCCCTGGTCATCGTATGACGGGACTAAACGAATTTCAAACGTAACAGGGTGGCCTTTGCCATGAATGAGGTTTAATTCAATAGAGCGTGATCCAGTCTTCTTATCAAAAAAAGAATTAAATATTTCATGAACACCCGATACATTTGCTAATGGTGGAAATGAAAAAATTGATGTCCCCACAATTTCTTCGGGCGTGTAGCCTATCATTTCTGTTGATTGAGGACTTATGTATAAGAATGTCCCGTTTGCATCCATTTCCCAGATGATATCGGTTAATGCTTCAATAAGAATCTGATATTTGGCCTTGCTCTTTTGGAGTGCCTCTTCTGTAGTTATAATATCTGTAATATCATGGAGGATACCCTCAATACCAAGAAGATTCCCTTTATTATCACTGTAGTAATGGCTGTTTGTAATAATATTGAAATTAACCCCGTTTCGGTTTTTTAGTGATATGTTATAGTTTGTTACAGATCCTTTGAGCTTAAGTTCATTAAGGAAACCCGCATGATCTCTGGGATCTGAAAAAAAAGTCTCTGCAACATTAAGTCCAATCATATCAGCCGCCGAATTGAACCCTGATAACTGAACTCCACTTGGACTTATTATTTTGAGGTTTCCCTCATTGTCAGTCTGGTAGAATATATCCTGCATATTTTCGATGATAGAACGGAATTTTGCTTCGCTCTCAGCAAGATATCTCATAGCGTTTTTGTAGCCAGTGACATCAGTGATTATTCCATCAATTATAACAAGTTCTCCACGTTCATCAAAAACAGGTCTGCCTTTTTCCTGAAAATAATGGAGTGAACCATCTTTCACGAACATTCGATATTCAATTTCGAAAGTTGTGTGATTCTGTATTGCCTCTTCAACAGAGTGAATAACATTTGACCGATCTTCAGGGAAGATCAGTGGATCGATAGAGCATACTTCACCTTGTTTGAGATCTTCAGGTGAATAACCGGTTAATTCATTTAGCATTTTATTGAAAAAAAGCATCCGGGATCCTTCTTTAATGAAAACTCGATAAACAATTCCAGGTATATTCTTTGCAAGAGTCTGGTAATCATTTTCGATTTCGGTTATTTTTTGATATGCATCCGTTAAACTATCATAACTTTCCTTTAATTTTAACTCTGCATTTTTCCGTTCATCGATAAATCGCGTGTTAATAACGATGCCGTTCACTCCTGGGACGTCAAAGAGATTTTTTCCTACCGATTCTACCCATGTATATGAACCATCTGCCCTTATTAACCGGAATTCTGTTGGAAAACCAGTGTTTGTATCGATGAATACCTCGGATAATTCCTTTTCTACCCTATCCACGTCTTCGGGATGAACGAATTCCATCGGACTCCTTCCGATAGTATATCCCGCAGGATAACCAAGCAAATTCTCTGACGCAGCTGAATCAAATTGTATTTTCCCTTCTCTATCAAGAATCCTGATGACATCGGACGCACTAGCAAGAAGGGATTGAAGTCGTGTTTCACTATGTTTCAATGAATCTTCAATCTCTTTTCGCTCTGTGATATCCTGAATTACTCCAAATATAATGTTACGTTTGGAATCATATTCTGCTCTTGAATGGATATCAATAATTTTCCCATCTCCTCTCCTCCGGATTTTAAACTCAACATTATATAATTGATTGTCAAAAATAAGGGCATTTAAAGCTCTATCGAGATAATCCCGGAATTCTGGAAATACTATGCTCTTGATGTCAGAATGAGTTATAATATCATCATTGAATCCATAAAGATCTCTAGCTCCTGACGATGCAGTTACAATATCGTTTTCGAGATGAATTTCCCAGTTACCAAATCCCGCAAACTTCTCAGCTCTCTCTAATCTCTCCTTATTATCAAGAAGTTCGGATTCTGCCTCTCTCCTTATTATTGCCTGTAGAATTTTATGTGTGAGTTCGGTAAACTGTGATTCAGGGTCACCGCCTTTCTGAAGATAAAAATCCACTCCACTGTTGATGGCATTGATAACCACTTCCTCCCGTCCTTTTCCCGTAAAAAGGATAAAAGGAATATCCCCAAACCGTGAACGGACATTCTTAAGATACTCAAGCCCGTCCATTCCGAACATTTGGTAATCTGAAATAATTGCGTCATAGACTATCCGTGATTGAATCTCCAATGCCGCTTGCGCCGAAGTTACAGTATCAACAATAAACTTCTGTGAACTCTCAAGGAAAATCTTTCCTAACTCGAGGAGACCCGGTTCATCATCGACATAAAGTATGTGATACATGAGAAATGACCGATTGAATGAAGAGAATAGGAGAGAATAGGGATAAATGTTTTGATATTCTTGATTATATGAAATTTAGAGGTTCGTTTTTATTAAATAAATCTGAATTCTGCTGACAACCTGTGACAACACCACGACACAAGCGGGAAGTGTGGACTCGTGGTTCATCTCCCGGCGTATCATGTCGAGGCGAACAAATGTTGAAAAATGCGTCCAATAGAAGTGGCCATATCCACTCCCCAGGGGTAAGCAGTACATAAACACGGGGAACAACGGGAGGCCGACCTCCCGGGAAAACTGGTTGGATCAATTAGAGATCTGGCTCGTGATTTCGTCTGCTATCTCTATATTATATATGAACGAAAGAAATAATCAAGAACTGAAAAGACATCTTCAGATTAAGGTAGACCTTCTAACCAACCGGGAAATTAGTCCTTATCTTCAGGATATCATACAGAGTGAACAGGTCGTGATCTTTGGATGATAACAATTATAGGAGAAGCATCCAGGCAGATCTCAAAGCCATATCAGGAATCCCACCCCGAAATTCCTTGGAACCTCATCATAGGAATGCGAAATAAACTGATGCAGCAATGTAATGAAGGACATATCTACTATCAGGATACTTTGAATGAAGCAGGGCTGTCTGAATCCTCCCTCTGGTTGAATGAGGCTCAATTTCCGCTTAACGTAACAAACCCTGACAAAGCATTGTTATATCTTGATCTGCCCGGCGGTTTTCTTCAGGTTCCGGAGTAATGTGATTCTTATGAAACCGGAATTAAATGTACCGCTGATGCTTTAAACGTTGCAAATACCTTTGTCCCTAGTTCGAGATGTAGTTCACTACAACTCTCCCGTGTAAGAAGGGCCATAAGCGAAAAGCCGACATCAAGGATGACTCTAATCGTACTCCCGGATGAAATAAGTTCTGATACTGTTCCATTCATGCAATTGCGTGCACTTGATGCAAATGGAGCACGCGAAATGATAACATCCTCCGGGTGAAGGGTGGCAACAACGTCCCCTGTAACCGGAGATGCGGCATAGAATACCTGACCTTTCGTAGTTTTGATCTCAGTGAGGTTTCCGGATCTGGTTCCATAACCCCTGATTATATTCCCTATACCAAGAAACTCAGCTACAAAAGTATCGGAGGGGTGCTGGAAGACATTTTCAGGTTCACCCACCTGTACAATCTCCCCATCCTTCATTAGAGCAATTCTGTCGGCAAGGGTATATACATCATCGAAGTGATGGGTTATCTGTATAATGGTCGTCCCGGTAAGTTTACGAATTCGGGAAAGTTCCATCCGCATACGGTCGCGGGTACAACTGTCAAGTGCGTTCATCGGCTCATCAAGAAGCAATAGTTCAGGTTTAAGAACCAATGCCCGTGCAAGTGCAATACGCTGCTGTTCGCCTCCGCTTAGAGTTACAGGGAACCTTGAAAGGAGATCTGATATATTTAAGAGATCACTGCACTCTTCCACCATCTTTTTTTGTTCTTCGCGGGGTACTTTTTTCTGCTTAAGCCCAAATGCAATATTGTCCTCAACTGACAGGTGAGGGAAAAGCATGTAGTCCTGGTAAACCATCCCGATATTTCTTTTGTGAGGTGAGAGAGCAGTTATATTCTTATTGTCGAGCCAGACCATGCCCGAAAGAGGAGCGTGAATACCAACTATGGTTTCAAGGAGAATAGTTTTTCCTGCACCGCTGGGTCCAATAATGATGAAATACTCATTAGATTTTATCTCAAGCGAAATATTCCGAATCGAGAATTTCCCGAGATTTACAGAGATGGATTCAATCCGAAGCATATCATTCACTCCCTAAAAAACATTCACGTCCTTCTCCAGATATTCAACGAGGCAGAGGGTACAGAGCGAGATAACAATAAGAATAGTCGCTGCCGCTACGGCAAGGTCCAGGTTACCAGCCGAAATATTAAGATAGAGTGCGATAGGCAGTGTTTCTGTCCTCATGGTCGTTGCACCTGCAAGCATCAGTACAGCTCCGAACTCCCCCATTGATTTTGACCAGGTAATGGCGGCACCGGCAAAAAGGCCATGACTTGCCATTGGCAATGTTACCTGGAGAAATGCAGATGTATCCGTGCATCCAAGCGTCTTTGCTACATATTCAAACCGTGGATTTACGGCTGAAAACGCAGACCGCATAATACGAATCATAAATGGAAGGTTGACAAATACCTCTGCAACAATTATCCCAAGTGGCGTGAATATTACGGAAAATCCTGCATTTTCAAGTGCCTTCCCCCATGGAGTCGTGCCAAAAAACAGGAGAAGTGCAATACCTGCGACAAGAGGAGGTAATGTGAGAGGGAGAGTGAGGACGAGAGTGACTAACCACTTTCCAGGGAATGAATACCTGGCAAGGGCATACGAAGACGGGACAGCAACAACAATGCAGACAATGGTTGATATCACACTTGTTACAAGACTAAGTATAACTGCAAACTGGATTTCGGGATTTGTAAGACTCTGGGCAAGAACGCTTAATGGAGAATAGAAGACAAGACCGAGGAGGATCAAACTGATAAAAAGAAAAAGGAGGAACGTAATTGCGAGTGAAAATGTCCGCATCAGATAATACCTGCGTCTAAAATACAAAATCCATATTATTCTTCAAGATTTCGCTGTGCAAGAAGGCTTGTTTCGCGGATACGCCCAATATGTTCATCAGTGACCCAGCCGGTAATGGCTCCCGGTATGCTATCAAACGCCGGTACATATGGTTTGATATCGAGTACCGGAGTCCCCTCAAGAAGGTCAATACCCCTCACATAGAGAAGACACCCTTCAACCTTTATAAGTTCAACATATGAGACTCCGATTGGATTGGGACGGTTGAAGTGTCGTGTGGCAAAAATACCATGATTTGCATCTCCATCTGACAAGGGCTGTTCAGTTAATGCCCGCCTTTCTGCACGGTCAAAATGGGAGATAAGAATAAGGTGGGAAAAGCCTTCAATATTTTTGAGTCCTTCCAGGTATTCGGGAAATATTTCTATTGTTCCATTCGTTTCGGAAAAAGAACTCTGAAATGGGGGTGCACCCGGTGTCTTCCAGGGAGAATGTGCAATACCAACTGGTTTAAAATCAATCATGGACACGATTTGCTCCAAAAAAATGGTTATGGTTTTACACCCGCATATTTCGGGTCAGGGTATGCAGTGAAATTATGTTTTACAAAGTATGCTTTCCCCTCATCTGATGCAACAAAAGCGATAAACTGAGCTGCTGCCGAGGGATTCGCTGAGAATGTTGTTGCTCCTATTGGAGTAATGAGAATAACGTTGTCATTTACCGGGATAGTAATAACATCGACCTTATCAGTATTTACCTGGTCCTGCGTCAGAAGAGCAGCGTCTGCCTGACCGGTGTTCATGATGACTGCAAGTTCATTAACAGTGGGGGAGCGGGTAACAACATTCTTTTCAACTGCGGCGGTAATATTAAGAACTTTAAACATCTTTGCACCCGCTTTTCCTATTGCAGTTGCATTCACATCACCAAGTGCTATCTTCAGGCCAGGTCTTGCAAAGTCCTTTAAACTTGTAATATTTTTCGGGTTTCCCTTTTGGACAGCAATTACAGGGATATGGTATGCCACAAACTGGCTGTCGTTCACAAGCCCCTTACCCATTGCAATCTGGAATTCCATGGTTGAACCAGGCATAAATACATCACCCTTTCGTGTCAGGTTCAATTGAGAGACAAGAGTCCCGGCTCCACCATAATTGTACTGAACACCTATCCCATATTTCTTTGTAAAGGCAGTTCCAATTTCATCAAGCGGTGCTTTTAGCCCAGCTCCCGCAAATACGAGAATTGTAGTTAAAGTACCGGTTGGAGCGGTGGTTAGAGTTGTTGGAGGGACATATTGTTGTCCCGACGTTTGGGGAGATGTGCAGCCTGCCGCAAATAATGCACAAATAACAAATATAACGCTGATTAACGCGTACTGTAATTTTTTCATACCTTTTTAAGTGGGAAGTATTTCATGATATAGTTAACTGATTTAGCTAAAAATTTTAAGATTTTAAATAAAACTTTATTTTGAGATTCATATAATTTTAGTAAAATGTTGAAAGTAACTTGAGTTCTGAATACTTTTATCATATTTACAGGAAAGAGTAAATCTATTATGACAGAGAAAACTCAATAACACTGGCACCCAAAGCAATTGTCGTCATGGGCAGACACTCAAAGCCAAATGTACCGGTAACCGCCGAACAGGTGAAATCTGTTATTGATAAACATTTCACAAGCAAAAATGGGTATATGAGACCATTCCAATGGGTTTTTTTGAGAACGTTGCTCTCATTTATGACAATTGGTTTAATGAACTTGTCAATATTTATCCATATATGCTTCCAAGGTAAGGAATACTTGGGAATGGATTCCAGGTATCCTGTGAAATTGTAACAACCGGGAGTGTAGAAAAGCCAGGATAAGGAATATCATAGAATGGGTCAGTCTGTTGGGTTCTGGGGGTGGGAATTGTCAAGTTTACAGGGGTAGACAGGGTTTTAGCAGGCGTAATTGTCGGTGACGGTATAAGTAAAGGTGAGAAACTGGTTGGATATCTTACCGGGTTCTTTGTTTCATTATGAAAAGGTATCGTTATCCTGACACTTGTTGTCGTCTGATATAGATTGCCATAGATATCATGTAGCATTACTGTCAGAATTACTTTATAATTACCAGATTTTTTGTAGGTATGATTTGGAGAATCCAGAGTGGAGACAGATCCATCTCCAAAATTGTAAATTTCCTTTAAAACTGATAATTCCGTGTCTGATGGTGGTAATCCGGTTATCTTTATCGCGAGAGGATCATTATAATCAGGTTTAATTATAAATGTCTGGTCGGCAGCAACGAATGGTGAAAAGATTATTACAACTATCATTAAAACAGATATCAGGAGATTAAATTTCATAATATTTCATTTGTCATATAATAATAGTTATAGTTTTGTAAGCGTGCAAACACATCTTTTAGGCGCTCACACTGAATATCAATTTCTTCAATCTAAAAAAATAAATTTTAAGTTGTTTATCCGGGCCTCTCCTATCGATTATATTAACCATGACAATAAACCTATAAAAAATTAATAACGCCTTGAGCTGGATATGCATCATAATAGAAGGATATATCGCTTGATTATTCAAATAAACCTGGAACTGGAAGGGTAAATCTTGAAGCAATGTGAAGTAGAAGAGTCTGGATGGAGAACCCTTGTTGAACCCAGGCCCTTTGTCTTTGCCATTCTTATTATTGCTGGAATAAGTCTGGAATTCATAATCCACTATCAGATGAAAATTTCAATCGTGTATTCCCACTTCTATTATCTTATTATTGTCGTTGCAGGCCTCTGGTATGGCAAAAAAGCTATTTATGTTGCCCTTTTCTTTGGTCTTCTCCTTCTTGTCAATTCATACATTATAACAGGAATTCTATCACCCGACTCTCTCATCAGAGTATGCATGTTCTGTGTAGTAGGGTTTGTATTAGGACTTATAGTAGAACAGATGAATTGCTACAGGAATGTTCTTGTTGAACAGAATAATGAATTACAGAAGATCAATAATCAACTTAGAGATTCACAAAAATCTTTTGAGACTGCAAATAAAAAACTCAACCTTCTCTCGAGCATCACACGCCACGACATTAATAATCAGCTTATGGTCCTCTTAAGTTATATAGAATTATCCAGGGAGAAAATTAGGGATTCGGTGATACTTAACATGGTAGCAAAGGAGGAGGCAGCGGCTCACACAATCATGCGACAGATACAATTCACTAAAAGTTACCAGGATATTGGAGTCCATGCACCACAATGGCAGAATGTTCCTGAAATTATCTCCCAAATTCAAAAAAATGATACAATTGGCGCTATAGAGATTTCAATCAGATTAAACGGGCTTGAGATATATGCTGACCCTCTCCTTGAAAAAGTCTTTTTTAACCTTATCGATAATTCACGTCGTCATGGTGAGCGGGTTACATCAATTTCTTTTTCATTTATTACAAATGACAAGAATATAGTTACTCTTATTTACGAAGATAATGGGACGGGTGTGCAGGATACAGATAAAGAACGGATCTTTGAGAAAGGATTTGGAAAAAATACGGGGTTTGGTCTCTTTTTATCGAGGGAGATTCTTGCTATTACCGAGCTGTCAATTAAAGAAACCGGGATTTACGGTAAATGTGCCAGGTTTGAGATTCTGATACCTTTGGAAAAATACAGGTTTGCACATTATCATTGATAGTGTCTTTATGTCCTTAACAAATTTTGATTCGCTTTGCAGGAGTGAATAAACACCGGGGTCGGTGTTGACAATTCCGGGATCGAACGCAAGAGAGACCATTCCAGATAACCCTGATATTCCCCCCATTTTTTCTCGGACTTTTTGCAGATCAGCTTCCCGGTTGACCCGGTTCACAACGAGGATAATATGCTCTATTCCAAGTTGTCCTGCAAGTGCTGCTGATTTACGTGCTACTGAAAGGGCATTATAAGAGGGGTCGGTTATCACAAGTGCATAGGTAAAACCTTCTGCAATTGCCCTGCAAAGATGTGAGCGAGGAGAGCGGTTATGGTAGTTTTCCCCACACCTCCTTTACCGGTTATTACAACCCTGATCCCAGTACCTTCTTTCTTTTTTACGTGATTCATCTCTGAAATTGACATAATACGAAATCGGATATAATAAATTATATCCCGAGTTCTGTACGTTTACGTTCGATATGGCCGGTAATAAGGTCAGCAGCTTTCACCGGATCTGGTTCCACAGCGAAACTCGCGTTTACTGCCCCTTTCAAACCTTCTGTAAGGAGTGAAACAACATTAGGACTCCCTGAAATGTGAGGCATTACTCCAAGAACCGTGTATACCCCGGATGCAACGAAGTATGCACCAATGGATACCGCTTTCTGGGAATACCACTCAGGGGCTGCACCTGCAATAGGCAGTTTATGGATTGGAACATTAAGTGCATTCCCAAGTTCGGCAGCAAGTACGAGGATTCTGGAATTATCCACACATGAGCCCATGTGAAGCACTGGTGGAATTTTCAGGGATTCGCAGATTGCACGCAGGTCATCACCGGCTAATGCAGCTGCTTCCGGCCGCAGTAGTCCGGCTTTTCCGGAGGCTATTGCTGCACAACCTGTCTCGACACAAAGAATATTTCTTTTATGTTTCAACAATATCCCGCCCGTGATCTGAATGAGCAGCAGATCCAGTGGCAATTGTATCAAGGAGATTTCTGGCAACAATAAGATCAGCGTCAGCTCCACAGACACCACGGATCCGGTGCAGGGGAATGATACGACAGGGCCCCATGGTACATCGTGAACAGGATAACCCGGATTCGCAGTATCGGCATGGGGGTTGCTGCATCTCAAAACGATCCCAGACAGTCTCAATACCCTCCTTCATTGTCATTTCAAGAATCGGTTTGGCGTTCTCATCTATTGTTCTCGATTCTAACTTCTGTCCTATCAATACCGGATTCAGTAGGGACATCCGGGCACGGTCAAGTTCGCAGACATCGAGGCGTTCCCGGATAAGCACGGGTTTAGGTTCTTCTGCCATAGTAAATCACATAACTCTGTTTTGATTGTTGATAATCTCTTAACCCTGAATATAAATTTTTGCTTCCGATATCATTCACCGTCTACAATTATTTTCCCAAATCGAACCGATTGCTCCATGACAAAATATCATTGGCATGAAAGTATTCCGCTATGGTTTTAATGCCCTTGCACCGTGCTGAGCACATTGCACCCGTGCATCATCACCATGAGCCGAATCTCAAGGATAGAATCGCCTTTTTGACTGTCGCGCGAGGCTGAAGGTGTTGTTAGTGAAAGGTACGACCGAGAGGGTGTCACCCTATCACACTTCTACATCATAAGCGGGGTTCGACCTTAGTGGTCTACAGTAAATTAACTCGCTTCACTCCCATAACGCCACTTCCCATTCAGCACTGTTATCTTAAACCGTGCTCCCTTCCCTAGTTCGCCGGTCTCTCGTATTGTCATTCCCGTAATTGCAAGAACTTCACAGATAAGAAAAAGTCCAAAGCCAGTGTTCTTCCCAAAACCCCGGTTAAATATCATTTCCTTCTATTCAGCAGGGACTCCAACACCATTATCCTTCCAGATAATCCGGATGTCATTCTTATCGGTGATGACAGAAATATTAACCCGCGTTGCAGTCTCTCCATGGCGGATTGTATTATCTACGAGGTTATACAATACCTTCTCAAAGAGCGGGTCTGCAAAGATCTGGAGAGTTCCGGTTTCATCAGTAATGTGAATTGCAGGGTTACCGGCTAAAATAATCATAATAGAGAGATTCAGCCATTTTGGTGATTTCACCCCCAGAACCTGATACTCCTTTGTAAAATCTATCTGGTGCTCAATGGCCTTTGCTGAATCTGTTATTTTGTAGAGGAAAGCATTGTGAAAATCGACTTAAGGTTATCTTTCAAACAACTTTATAACATGCCACTGAATATCCCAAGGATCTCAAGGGATAAATAATACGCTCAATAACCCATGCAATAATTTTCTCATCATCACTCTCCCAGATAATCATTTGAGGGTCAGGATCATTCTCATTAAAGAAAAATTTTTGAAATAACAACGTAGGATCGCAATTCTCAAAATAGTTATCATACACCATCACTTCATCAGCTGCAAGGATCATCTTGGGTAAAAATGAAAGAGACCGTTTATATCACACTCTGATCTTATCTTCTCGAACATCATGACCTCCTTGTTTGACACGAACCCGTACCCGTGCAACATTGATATCAGGATCTATGGTATTGATATAGATCAGATGAATCATGTATCCATTCTTTTTTGCGTATTCCATTATTGCAAAACGACTTTTATGTGAAAAAACGGTCTCCCATGCGAAAGACTTTCTGGAAGAGATCATCTTGTGAATCTGTCTTTCAGTCTCTATTTGTGCTTTAATAGATTTGTCATGACCATCCGGCACAGTCAAAATGACGGGATCTGCCTTGGAACAATAATCCGCATTCAGATAGTTTACATCGTAATCATTGAGAAAAGCACTGATAAGAGTTGATTTTCCTGACCCGTTCGGTCCGGCAAAGATGAAAAAATCACTCATCGGTTAGTAATACCGAGAGTCTAATAGGTTCGGCGAGTTGCTTCCATCAAAATTTTGTCTGTAACCTCAAAGGAAGGGACAAACCCTTTCTCACTCCATTTTGTTTCTATCGATATTCGCCTACTCTCGGGAGACATTCTGCAAGTTAACTGTAAGCTATCGGCTGTCTTAATCAAAATGCAGGAATGTTTCGTATAAGGTATCCTTCCTCTATCCTGCCGTTTTCCCCGACCACTTTTCTTTAGGTTCGCTCTGGAAGTTCTACGAGTTGAGGATTTTCCTGAGTTCGCTGACTTTCTATTTCGGTGTGATAATGGATAATTCATGATAGTATGTTGATTATATAGAGATCTGAATATGAGATAATATGTATTTTCATACACCCTCACATTATAGTTAAGTCACCATTCTCCATGGCATTTAAGTGTCATGAATGGGAGAACCGTAGCGAAGCATGTGTACGACCGGAGCGATCTACAGCAAATTATCTCCCATAACGCCACTTCCAATTCGGCACTACCGTCCTAAACCACTTGTTCATCAAAATGATCCCCTTTAATTGCCGGCAGCGGAAACCGGATAGAATATACGGTTCCTCCTGCTATATTGATTTCAATACTCCCCTGCAACTGATGCACTACAATAAACCGGATAAAGAACCGTCCAAGAGTGTGGGACATAGAGACATCATTTCCTTCTGCCCTCCCTATGCCATTATCTGCAACGATTAGGAGATAGTCACTACCCTCACGTTTCAGAGTGAGATAAATGGTGCAGGGCTCTCAACGAATTTCCTTGCATGAGAATGTATCAGGGAAGGCATATTTCAGGGAATTGGTGATGATCTCGCTCATAACGAGTCCACAGGGGGTGGTGGTTTCTTCGTGTGATTTGTGTGGAGACGTTGTGAATAGTGGGGTTAATTAATTGTTGAACCTGGCACTGCTCATGTAAGTTATGTGTTTATGAAAGGGAAATGAGTTCTGTCACGATCTGATTAGTCCTTTTTATATGGGTGTATCTTCTCACCCCATTTTCGTTTGAAATACCAAATCTGCACGAAGATTTATCTTTTAATCCAACTTATGTGAATTTACGTCACTCAAAAGTGCACAGTCAATTTCCGCACCGGATACCTCCTCCCATTGGAGTCCCGTTAACCCGGATGGCAGGGCGCAGTAATCCACGATAGAATCAATCCACGAAATTATGGAGGTGTTTTATGCAATGGTCACGCTATAACAGATTATTCAGAAAAGGACATAGTGGCGGTTTCCTCTACAATGCCCAATCCAACACGCTCTTTGAACTGGACGAGGTTTACTACACTCTTCTTGAAGGCTGGCGGGACCGCAGAACAGGTCTCGTTACGGGTGATGAAGCCTTCTTATGCCTTTTGCGGGAGAAAACTGTGGTAGTTGAACCCGGAGAGGAAAACCGGTTCCTCCTTGCCCGCCAATATCAGCGCCAGGCAGCCTGCTTTGACACTTCCAGACTCGATCTGACCATTTGCCCTACGCACCGGTGCAACTTCCGCTGTCCTTACTGCTTCGAGCAGAGCCAGCTGAACGGGGCAATGATGACCCAAAAGACCATGGACCGGCTGGTCGACTTCATCAAGGGCTACAAGGATATCCGGCATCTATCCGTCGCCTGGTATGGTGGCGAACCACTCCTGGCTTTCGATACGATCTGCAACCTGACCGAACAGTTCAGGAACTTGGGTATCATCTACAAAAAAGCTGGTCTGGTCACCAACGGCTACCTGCTGGACGATGAGAAGATCAACAAACTTGATGATCTCATGATCGAGTCTATCCAGATCACCCTGGACGGTCCACGGGAGGTGCACGACACCCGGCGGGTCCTCGCCAACGGTGGTCCTACCTTCGACCGGATTCTTAATAATATAACGGCTCTTCTTGATTCCGACTATACGGGCAGTTGTAACCTCCGGGTTAATGTTGACAGGTACAACTTTGAAAACTATATTGATCTCCGCACAGTACTGCTGGAACGGTACAAAGGGAAGAATCTCACCGTTTATCCCGGGCATGTGCATACCAGACAGTCCCATTCCTATGGCCAGGCCTGCACTCTTGATAATGGAGAATGGACTGATTTCACGTTTGACCTGTTCAATCGTGAGGGGGTGATACCGACCGGAGGTTTTTATCCTGGATACAATCAAAACCCCATTTGTGTTGCCACCACACATCACGGATTTGTGGTGGGGGCGGAAGGCGAACTCTACAAATGCTGGGAAGATGTAGGAAAACAGGGGATGGTTATCGGCAATATCTACCTGAATGAACCGATCAACAACCCCGTGCTACAGGCACAATACAACATCGGCACGAACGCCTTTTGTGATCCTGAATGCCTCGTCTGCGATGTCCTCCCCATCTGCAGGGGAGGGTGCCCCAACAAGCGGCTGAGGGCGAAACAGTTTGGAGAGAAGGGACTTGAGTACTGTACCCCCTATAAAAATCACCTTATCGATTACCTTGAAGCCTACTATAATACCTTCCGGGCAAAGGAGATATGTGCCGCGATAATTAGTCCAGGCAAAGAAAAAGCAAATGAAAAGGGATACCGAAATATATCACCAGTGCCGGAGAAGACTACCGGACAGCCCAACCCGGTGGTACCACCCATGGATCAGGAATGATGAGTATGTTGTTTCAAATGGCATCAGGGTTGCCAGTCATGTGTTGTCTGATGAATCCGCATCAAGAGAAAATTAGATATTCTCCAGCAACGCAATGAGAACTATGTCACTCGATAGTGCACAGGCTTTTATCAAAAAACTCCAGACCGATAAGGAGTTCTCTGACAGCATACAGGATGGGATAGACAAGGAACGAAAAAACCTCATTGCAAAGGCTGGCTTTGATTTCACCAATGAGGAGTTAAAGCAGGCCACGGAGGTTTTATCCGATGAAGAGCTGCGGAGTATATCGGGTGGCACCGAGCGCGGCGGTGGCCCAAGGTGGCCCGGGTGTTGGTTTTTAGTGTGATTGCCACAATGAAAAGAACTGCACTCGCTTCTGTGGGAATTTTTCGGCAATCCCGCGTGATGTGGACCGTTTCAAAGAAAATATGCAATTTTTAATAAGTTCCTGAACCCGTCCCTCAATATTACGGGCTTGAGCCTGGTCATCAACATCACCCAATCTTCATTGTTAATAGTTCTTCACGGGAATGGCCAAAACAACTTCATACAAGCTAAAAATAGCTCCCATATTTTGGAACAGTAATCGAAAACGTTCCTCGCTCTCTCGCAGTGCCTGTTCCTTCAGGGTAAGTTCATCTAGATTAGCACGGAGTTCCTTATCCGTTACAGTTAGTTCCTCATAGGCCGCATGAAGTTCTTCAGTACTTTTCAGTAACGCTTCCTCCCCTCTTTTCCGGGAGGTTGCCTGCTTGATCTTGTGACTTCAATTTCTCGATCAATTCGAGGGCGTGCTGTTTAGCTGCCCGTTCCTTGTCATCCTGTGGTTCAGACCACGGTTGCGTAACCTTCCACATGATTTTACCACTCAATGGAGGCTCATGCCATGCTCCCTGATCATAGAGTAACTGTCCTTTGAAATCAACCGAGGAATAGTCATTTCCACGGAGATACCTGCCTTCTTCGGGTGGATACTCTGCATGAACCTTCTCCAAAATTACTATCCTAACCAAGTATTATGTTAAACAAATACCCTGTCAATGTAATTGCCAAAAACAGGATTCCTACAAAAATTATAAGCAGCTTCAATTTGATGACTTTCCTGAGTATAATCATTTCAGGAAGCGAGAGACCAATCACTGCCATCATGAATGCAAGAGCAGTACCCATTGCCATTCCTTTAGATGTAAGTACTTCCATAATTGGAATCATTCCTGCTGCATTCGAATACAGCGGTATACCTATAAGAACTGCAATTGGAACTGCAAGGGGATTATTTTTTCCGGCAATATTTACAAGAAAATCAGCAGGTGCATACCCATGAATAACCGCACCAATTGCTATCCCGATGAGAATATATGGAAGTACTTTCAGGGTAATATCCCGGGATTCATTTTTTGCAAATATCAGTCTATCATTCCATGTCATCGATTTTTCTTTAAGATCGTGCAGTTTAACTTTATAGACGAACTCTTCAACTTCATTCTCAAGATGAAGGCGTCCAATAACAATACCGGCAGTAATTGCAATAATCAACCCGGATACGATATATATAAGGGCTATTTGCCACCCGAACATTGCAAATAACATTGATGCTGCGACTTCATTGATAAGTGGTGATGCTATCAGAAACGAGAATGTAATCCCAAGTGGCACACCACTCTCAACAAAGCCAATAAACAGCGGTACTGCGGAACAAGAGCAGAACGGCGTTGGAATCCCAAGCATTGCAGCAATAATGTTTCCTACCCCTTCAGTCCTCCCAGCTACCCATCTCTTCACTTTCTGGGGTGTAATAAACGTTCTGATAATTGCGACACAAAATACAATCACTGCCAGCATCAGTGTGACCTTGATGGAGTCGTAGATAAAAAAATTCACGCTAGACCCAAGCGGACTTTCCCGGACAAGACCGAGAACTGTATAAGTAATCCAGTCAGCAAATGACTGCAAATAATCCTGCATTCTGTTCTCCTAACTTAAGTTTATTAGAATCATATCCGGATTTCCTGGTCATCTAAAATAACGTTGACAACTTTTTCCGTTGATAAAAAGGGCTGGTGTGAGCATTACACCTCGTTCTATAATTGCATCGAGATCTTCGACTTTAATTACTCCTACAGTTATATTGCTGTCTTTAATCGCCTGTTCAACATTAGCAAACAACCTTTTACATTTCGAACAACCAGATCCGAGCACTTCAATTTTCATTGTGAATACACCAGAAGATATTCCTTTATTTTCTCATAGCACATTTATTTGAAGGATTTCACTTTAATTCAATTCCTTTGCAATAATATTTCTTTTCAATTTTTTTTGAAATAGTTACGTATAGATACTAACACTATATATATTTAAGCATTTCATAATAATTTGAAATAACTGAGATCTTAATAATTCGAGAAAAAAATGACTGGAAACACATCTAAAGAATGCCTGAACAAGACACCCATACCAGAACAGGTACAGTTGGAATTATCAGAGATTGGAGGATTATCAGGACTTTGTAATTGCCTTCCTACCGATGACGAACTTCAGAAGATATGCGAACAACATCATGCACTTTCGGACCCGATACGAATGAAGATTCTTTATCTTGTTCGCATCCAGTCTCTTTGTGTTTGTGTTATTAAGGCATGCATCGGTATTGCAGACTCTAAACTCTCATATCATCTGGCAATAATGAAAAAAACCGGGCTAATCTCGAGTCATCAGGAAGGAAATTATATCATTTACTCTATTACAGAAGAAGGGAAAAAGAATGCGTCAGGTTATGCAACCAATGAATGATGTGATATTGACGATGTGCATGACAAAAGAAGATCTATCAAGTACTTGTATTTGTATGTGTAATTGTGAAAAAACTCTGATAACAGAGGAAATTTATGAATTCAATTCAGGCTGATCATCTAAAGAAAAAATTTGGATCGGTATTAGCAGTTGATGATGTAAATCTATCAGTTTCTGAAGGAGAAATTTTTGGTTTTCTCGGACCTAATGGTGCAGGAAAGACTACAACGATCAGGCTACTTACTGGTGTACTTACATCCGATTCAGGAACCGTCCACATCAATGGGATTAATATTCACAATCACCCTCTTGAAGCCAAAATGCAGATAGGTGTCATCCCTGAGAGCAGCACGGTCTACGGCGATCTTTCTGCAGAACAGAACCTTCACCTAAGCGGAAAGATGTATGGCATGTCCAAGGCACTTAGAGACAAGAGAATTGAAGAGATCCTATCCAGATTGGGCCTTAAAGGGAAAGACCGCATTCCTGTCCGGACATTCTCAAAAGGGATGAAACAGCGGGTAAGTATTGCGTGTGCAATTATACACAAACCCAGAATCCTGTTCCTTGACGAACCGACCAGTGGACTTGATGTCCAGAGTCGTAGGCTCGTTATCGACACAATCCATCAGATGAATGAACAAGGTAGCACTATCTTTCTTACGACACATAATATCGACGAAGCTAATACACTATGCCAAAAAGTCTGTATTATCAATAAAGGGAAGATCGTTGCACTGGACAGTCCCGAACGACTTAAAAAAATGTTTGATACCACACAATCTGTCGAGGTTTCTTTTGATCAGGTAGTGAGTCAGGATCTATTCGAAGCAGACGTAATTTTACGGGCAGAGCCATGTGGTGACAAATGGCGGTTATATACCAATGACCCTGACAGGGTTATAAAATACATCTCAAGACAATCTGAACGTGAATCCATCATTATAACATCTCTTTCGACATCAGGTCCGAGCCTTGAAGAAGCATTTTTAAATCTAACGGAGTGTGTATAATGGAAATTCCACTGTTTTTCCGTGGTATCCTTGTGATTACTGGAAAGAACATAAGATTGTATTATACAAAGCCACCGGTTTTAATGTTCGGGCTCCTGTTCCCACTCTTCATGTTCTTCGCGTTCTTTGTTGGCCGTAATCTTGACCTGAATACATTCTTCCCAGGGTTTCTTGCAATGATGATTTTCTTTACCTCATCATCGGTTGGTCCGCTGATAACACCCTGGGAAAAACGGGAAAAAACATATGAACGACTCCTATCATATCCAGTGACACAGGATAGTATCATATTGGGAGACATTGCGGCTGGAGCAATCTTTGGAATTGGGATCTCTTTACTCTTATGGATAGTAAGTACATTGTTCATTCAGGTTCCAATATCCAATCCCGCTTTATTTATCCTTGGGTTTATACTTGGTACACTCTCATGTGCTACATTAGGAGTCCTTCTTGCATCACCGGCATCAAATAACCCACCCAATGTGATGATTTTTTCCAACCTGATAAGATTCCCTCTCATCTTTATTTCTGGAATATTTGTTCCACTCTCACAGATGCAAGGGTTGGGTCTTACCCTTGCATACTGCTCGCCGCTCACATACATGGTAGATTTGTTCAACTTAGCCATGGCTGGAACATCAGTACTCTCTCCAATTGTCGATTGTGGTGTTCTAATCATTGCCTCTGCTGGATTTATTCTATTTACAAAGGTAATTCAGAAACGAAATATGATGAAGGGATTGTAAATCCAGAACCTCATAGATTGTGATCACGGTAGGAGTCCTGATAGCTCTCCCTGATATCGGTATCTGCGATTATGGACTCCTATTCATCAGCCTTATATGCTCCTTTTCAGAATGTCGGAGCAGACCTTATTCTTCAGAAGAATGAAATCGTAACCGCACCTTCTTCAGTAGAAATACGTGCTCCCTTTGGAAAGGCTCTTTTCTCTGATCAGGATCTGCTATCCATATCTTCACTGGAAAATGTTGCAACGATATTTGAGCAATTTTATCTGGTAATTATCGGTCTTGTCCTTATCATCTCTTTCCTGGTTCTGGGAAAAATGAGCCTTATGGGACTAATTGAGAGACAGAAGGAGATCGGCGTGCTGCAGACGGTTGGCTGGTGCAGGCGGGATATCCTCAAACAATTGATTGCAGAGCTCGGTGTTAAGGTCATAATTGGCTGTGCTCTGGGCGTTGTAGTATCTTACATCTTCATCTTCCTCGCAGGAGCCGTATCGGTTCAGGTACATCCAACTGGACTTGGCGACCCGATCACAATCTCTATTCCCCTGATAATTTCTCCGATTATTGTATCCATCTATGTCCTATTGGTCTTCATCATCTCGCTGCTGACTTCGTATATGCTTGGGATGCGTATCGCAGCCAGGAAACCTGATGAAAATTTGAGAAGTTTATAATAATCCGACCTTGAAAACTCCTTTATACCCTGTTTTTTAGAGCCTTTTTTTCATTATTAAAAGCACACAATTTGCATTAAGAAAGAGTATGACATTATTCAATTCATTCATAGACACTGTTACTATGTGATTATCATTCACTAGTGGTATATTAAATATATCTTTTTCTCCCTTTTACATGAAATTGCAAAGGCCGACTTGGCCGAGCGTGTGTGAAGTAATGCAGCTAAAGTGCTAGTAGAGAAAACAGAAGAATACATCGACCAGCTGACGAAAGAAGTTGATGAGAGACCCAGTCGGGTGGGCAGGTCACTATACTCGGTGGCTTCCAACGACTTTACCTCAGGTTCACAAGGAAAAATTTTTTCACTGGGGTGTGTGTGTATGATCTGTAACATCCGTAACAAGTGTAACATTTTGTTCCACATAGCACGAATGAGTTGCAACACTTGAGACAGTTTCATTTGATACACAGGTCTTATCTATATTTTCAATGGAACCAGTGGTGTCACTACCTGGAATAGTTTCAGGGGTCTGTGTACTCAGTACATCTGTGCCAACTGTGCTATCTGTGGCCAGATAGATAGTCATTGAACGAAAGTGGGACACCAGGCACTGTTGGCACAGATGCATAAGGCCCCACACCCGGGAATGGATGACGTGTAAAACCTCTTACCCTGAGGACTTCCTGGCAGGGTGATGCTTCTTCCCCTGTTTCATGTGAATATTTCAAATTTTAGGTTCTACTTATATACATTCAAGCATTAAAACCTGAATTATCAATCTAAAAGAATTGGGATTTCTTTCTGAACCTGACTATTCTTTCCTGGGCGGGTTTAATTTCTGAATACTTTTATCATCTTAACAGGTAAGAGTAAATCTATTATGACAGAGAAAGAGATTTTTCATGGTGTCCCAGGTATCCTGCGACCGTTTAAGGAATATATCGAGACAAGTGGAATAAAGAGAGGTAATCAGATAGTCTATTATGGTGTACCGGGCACGTGCACACCGTTTGTTGAATTACTCGCGTTTGCCATCCGATTACTCGGACTCGAACAGGCCTTTGTCCCTCTAACTGATGAAACTAAAGTAAAAAAGATCAGCATGGTCGAAGATGTCGGTATGCAGACCACAGGCAACTCAGTAACACTGGCACCCAAAGCAATTGTCGTCATGGGCGGACTCTCAATGCCTAATGTACCGGTAACAGCCGAACAGGTGAAAGCAGTTATTGATAAACATCCGGGTGTACCAGTCATAGGTGTCTGCTTCATGCATATGTTTGAAAAAGCCGGTTGGCTCCAGGTTATTTCTTTTGACTGTCTGATTGATGCAAATATTGATCCTGTTGAAGTCACTAAGAAAAATACCTCTTAAAGATGTATAAAGGCAAACAATCCATATACGATAGAGTTTCCCTTCTTTTTAGAGGGAAAATTGTAAATGCCTCAGCACTATATGCACAAAAGATCACTTTTTAACTAATTATGCGCATATGAGTAGTAAAGAAGTTGATTACATATATTCGCGGTAATTAACCGGTGGGACTTGTCCCCTGAACAGTCGGATGTAATAGAACAGTGGTGCAATTCCGCTCAGATTAAAGTAATTGGAAGAATACCTTATGATGAACTGGTCATTGAGTCAATCCGCAAGGGTATACCTATAACTAATATTCATAATTCACATGCCGCAAAAGAAATACATAAATTGCATTATAATTTAATGAAAGAATTAGAGGCAATAAAAAATGACAAATGAAGAGACCACTAGATGAAAGTAACAATTCTTGTAGATAATAATACACTGATTGACCGCTATTTCACATCCGAACCTGCTTTTTCTGCGTACATTGAAGCAGATGGGTGCAGAGTACTCTTTGATACTGGTTATTCTGACTGCTTAATAAAAAATGCACAGAGGTTAGGAGTTGATCTTCTTAACCTGGATTATATCATTCTCTCCCATGGACACATTGACCATACAGGCGGACTTTACCACCTGATCAGGTTGTATACTGATACGATTATTGAGGATAAACACCTCAAAATGCCCCATGTTATAGCTCATCCATTCTGTTTTTATCCCCGCCCAAAATCGCTTCTGCCAGACATCGGCCCTATCCTGTCAGAAGAAGAAGTGCGACGGTTTATGCCAGTCAACCTTTCAACAGTTCCTGTCCAGTTATCACAAAATCTCTTTTTTTTGGGAGAGATCACGCGGAAATTCCCATTTGAAGAGATAGAACAGGGAGAACGATTCATTAAGATGCCAGATGGAAGCATACAGGATGACCACCTTATTGATGACACTTCTCTTGCTTACCGGACCCCTGAAGGACTTGTTATTATCACAGGTTGTGCCCATTCCGGGATATGTAATACTATTGAACATGCCAGGTGTGTCTGTCTTGAAGAGAAAATAATTGACTGTATTGGTGGATTTCATCTCATGAAGGATGGACCAAAACTTGATGGGACCCTTAATTATCTTAAGGGAATCAGTCTACCGGCCCTCCATGCATGTCATTGCACATCCCTTTATGCAAAAATAGCACTTGCAGGTGTTGCCCCGCTTCATGAAACAGGAGTGGGATTGAAGATTGATTATATTGACAATTTATCGGTTTAACCTGAAACTGGTTGAATAAGCAATTAAATCCTGTTCAAACCTATTTATCTCTAAATAAAATTGCCTGGAACAGACAGTTTAAATATTTTCGCGCATATGAGTAATAATGGTACAAAGTTAGTACCAGGAAATTATTAATGCCAGGATATGATACAACAGGGCCAGGAGGATCCGGTCCGTTAACAGGTAAGGGTTTAGGCAGATGCAAAGCCGGGTATAAATCCGAGTTAAAGCAATCAGGATCAATAGAAGAACAATCAAACGAAAATTGTGAACCTTTGATGAGACAGGACCAGTTACAGGATGGTAGGGTTTACGGACGTGGACGTGGTGGGATCCCTTGTGGATGTGGAAGAGGATCCGGTTTTCGAAGGGGCAGGAATTTTCAAAATTAATTAACTAATTTTTGAGGTTATTCAAATGAAAGTTGCAATTGCTAAAGATGGAGATTTTGTGTCAGAGCATTTCGGACACTGTAAAGAGTATGCACTTTACTCTGTTGAGGATTCACAGATTACAGATATGGAAATATTGATAAGTCCAGGTCATGAACCAGGAAAACTTCCTGTTCTGCTGGCAGAAAATAACGTCACTCACGTGCTTGCAGGGGGAATGGGACCTCGAGCGGTAGATCTTTTTTGTGCAAATAATATTCAGGTTTATCTTGGTGTATCGGGTCGTATTCAGACTGCTATCCAGGACTTTATCGCAGGAAAAATATCACAGGGCCAGAGCAGTTGTACCCATGGTGAAGAACACCATGAATGCAAGGGATAGATTATAATTGAACAGAAACGATTATTGAATGTTACACACAAATATTTATCCATACACAGGGTGAAGTGAATATATGGCTGATTGCGAAAAACTTACAACATGTGCTTTCTTCAAAGAGTATAACGACAAAAGGTCCCTGAATATGATTTTAGATAAATTCATTGCTGATTACTGTCAGGGAGCAAAACAAGGGGAGTGTGTTAGAAAAAAGATCTCTAAAATTTATGGTATTGAAAAAGTTCCATTAAATATGACCCCGAGCGGTGTTCCGGTGCTGGGGACAACAAGGGACAACTGGTCAAAAGAAGCTCTCAATCCTTCTCTTTAACAGTTAATCACTGTTGAAACAATCAGACTTGTCAGAGATTGATAAAAAAGGGGATAAACCCTGAAATGGTTATATTATGTCCTTTCATTTTAGATCTCTATCGATTTTACTTCCTTGCCTTACCTGATATAACAGATCAAAAAAAGATAGACGCTTTATACAATCACCCTCCACAACAAAGGTTTTGATTAGAACTATGGAATCTGCAACCATTGAAGATCTCTTATCTTCAGATATTCGCTGTGAGGACAAACTCATAAAACTGACTGATATATATTACAAGCAGGTCAGTGCAAACGAATTCCTTATCTTATCCCAAAAAAAAGCAGATGAAGAAAAGATAGAGTCTAATGCACAGATAAAAAGATTAGACAGAGTCATTAAAGATGCATCTGTTGGAGTTTTGGTATTAGACAATCTTTTTCAGATTATCAGAGTGAATGATGCGTTTATTCAATTATCAGGAGTTTCTGATAAGGAACTTTCCAGGATGGAATTTTCAGATTTCACTATAATTTCCAGAGAGGGTATTTCCTTAAAAGATACTATAGAGAATCATACTTGTTCTACCGGAAGAGAGGTTATTAAGTTTAGTTCAGGGATAAAAAAACTGGATTACAAGTATGTTCCATACTATAACCAGAATGGGGTTTTTGAGTCTGCAACTGCCTATTATTGGGATCAAACAAATGATGAGAAGGCTATCTGCGAAGCCTTGAAGATTATCGAAGAATACTCAGAGTTCAGGTTTTCGACCCGTTTTAATGAAGATATAAAGGTAGAAGGCGGATTTATAAGATTGAAAAATCTTATAAATTCTCTTGGAAGTAATCTCGAGAGATCGATAAAGGCCATCTACAATTTCGCAGATGAGTACTCTCAAGGCAACTTTGAAGCTAAAATTGAAGAATCTGTTCAACTGAAAGGAGAGTTAATACCCCTTGAAAACGCATTGAATATATTGGGTAAAGAGATATCCAGTTTTATTTCTCATATCATAGAGCAGATTGAACTTCTTTTTGATCATGCACAGCTTGCATCTGCCGGAATCAATGATATCAGCAACGGCACTACGCTTATTATTAAAAACGCTGACGAAACAAATTCCTATGCTGATCGCAGTAAAGAAAGCATGGTTCAGGTTTTAGACACCCTGCAGGATCTCTCTCTGAAAGCTACTGAAACTTCTGATAATACCGGAAGGGTATCCCAGATAACCTTTAGTGCTGACAAACTTGCACACCAGGGTATTGATAATGCCGGCGATGCAGAGAAAGGGATGAAAAGTATCAGTGAGACCAGCCGAATTGTGGTTACCTTAATTTCTGATCTAAAAATTCAAATGGATGAAATTGGAAAGATTATTCATCTTATTACCGATATTGCCAATCAGACCAATCTTCTTTCATTGAACGCTGCAATAGAAGCCGCCCGTGCAGGTGAAGCAGGCCGGGGATTTGCAGTGGTTGCTGCTGAGGTCAAGTCACTTGCAGGGGATTCAAGACGGGCAGCAAACAATATTGGCGATCTTATAATCAGCCTTCAGAAAAAGAGCCAGGATGCTGCATCTGCGATTCAACAGGCAGAAAGTGCAGTAAAAACAGGTAGCGATGCCCTTTCAGGAACTATTGCAATATTTCATGAACTGGCTGAATCAGTAGATACAATTGCAAATAATATGAATTCGGTTGTTGTAGCAATGGGGGAAGAGACAAAATCTTTTGAAAAAATTAATAATAATATTAATGATGTAAGCAATCTAATCTCGATGACTTCAAAAGCTGCTCTTCAGTCTTCAGCAGCCGGCGAACAGGTACTTGCAGTAATCGACCAGATTCTTATGGTTTTTCAGGATATCAGCACTGTTACTGATTCAACACATAAATATATGAAACGGTTTACACTGAAAACAGAAAAATCGGATTAACTTCAAAGATATCAGGACCAGTAGTCAACTATCGTAGAAACAAACTTCTTTTCGCACAAATGTATTGAGACGGTCCAGCTCGAAATCTTCCATACACATTCCGATAACTTCTTTAATGCGGAAATAGTGCCTCATCGATAGTTTTACCATACGTATGGCAACCTTTGAACTGATGGTCATAATCCAGTGAAGAAAGGGATATCATTCAAATTTAAGTCAGGCTTTACTGATCTTTGTCAGCGTACGATGGTTTAAATGATTTACGCTCATATGAGTAATTACCGTATTAAAGATGTACGGTTGATGAACAAATGTCAGAAGATAAACTAACAGAATTAAACAACATGAAGAAGTCCCCTGAAGATATTGAATCTGCTACATTGCACATTTGTGCATGCGGTGAGAAGCACCTGAAACAAGAGGGTGCCTTGAGCCATCTTGAAACCTGCGAGTCACCAAAAAAATATGGTGAAACCTGTTGTTGCGGTTCTGACCATGTTTCAAAGGGTAATCATCACGATTGCGGTCAATCGTCCAAAGTGTAAATAAAAATACTTCTTTTTGTATTTTAGCAGGAAAAACAACTGGTTAACCTGTTATACTATTCAGGATAGAATACATAATTAAGATTTGCAATGGCAATGGATGACAACAACTTGCTGAAAGAATATCCACGCAGGGGGAGACCACGGCTCAGACGTATAATTAATGGAACCTCAGAGTCCAGGTGCTACAAACCCTGTTGTTGTCCTGACGAGGAGAGTGCAGGTATCATGTTGAATCCAGATGAGATTGAGCTGATACGCCTTATCGATCTTGAAGGGCTTCTACAGGAAGAGGCGGCAGAAAAACTTGGAGTCTCCCGAAAGACAGCATGGCGTGATCTACACGAAGCTCGCCGTAAAATAGCAGATGCACTCGTTAACGGAAAAGGAATCGAGATGACCGGCTGCAAAAAAGCAGCTGAAGGGCATTGCCCAAAGTGCCCAAGACAATAATCCTTTTTTAGTACACTATACTTAAATATTTATGCTCATATGCGTAATAATTGTAATGGATAGGTTATGAGGAGTTCTCATACCAAAAAATGCCCTGTAAACCTGCCTTATGGAGATTAAAAGCATGCAAAGACCTTTCATTAGCGTAAACGACCTCTGCATGGAGATTGACAATACCCAGGTCCTTAATGAAATTTCATTTGAGATCCCTGAAGGAGAGATAATAGGTGTTATCGGTGGAAGCGGAGCTGGAAAAAGTGTGCTCATGCATCTCCTCCGTGGAGTTGAACAGCCTCCGACTAAAGGCACTATAATTTATCACATGGCAGCGTGTGACAACTGCGATTACATGGATGTGCAGAGCCATGCCGGGAAAAGTTGTCCCGAGTGTAAAGGAGACCTCAATTTTGTCGATGTCAATCTCTGGGATGAGAAATCAGACGGGCTGAAAGCCAGGGTTATGAACCGGACTGCCATCATGTTCCAGCGGACATTTGCCCTTTATGGTGATGACAGGGTTATAGAAAATGTTCTCTATGCACTAGATGACATCAGATACCCACAGGAACTCGCAGTTAACCGGGCAGTTGACCTTATCGACCAGGTGAAGCTCTCGCACCGTATGATGCATATCGCGAGGGATCTTTCGGGGGGTGAGAAACAGAGGGTTGTCCTTGCAAGACAACTTGCAAAGAACCCGGCAATGCTCTTTGCAGATGAACCGACCGGAACGCTTGATCCCGAAACTGCACGGCTGGTCCATGAGATGCTTACTGATGCAGCAAAGCGAAATGCAATGGGGATGGTCGTCACCTCGCACTTCCCGCAGGTGATAGAGGACATGGCAAGTCGTGCGATACTACTGGTCAATGGAGAGATCGACATAATTGGGTCACCAAATGTAGTCATCAGTTCATTTATAAAAGACTACTGTGAGATTGAGTTCCAGGATCCTGCAAAACTGGGAGGGACAATTTTACGAGCCCGTGACGTCACAAAACGGTATATATCGGTTGACCGCGGAGTTGTGAATGCGGTTAATGCAGTAAGCTTTGATGTTTCAAAGAAGGAAATTTTTGGTATTATCGGGAAAAGCGGGGCTGGAAAGACAACCCTATCCCGAATAATTTCAGGAATAATTGAGCCCACGAGTGGTGAAATGAATATCCTTATCGGCGATGACTGGGTGGATATGACCCGGCCCGGTATTGATGAAAGGGGCAGGGCCAAGGGATACATCGGTCTCCTGCACCAGGAGTATGACCTTTTTCCCCACCGGACCGTGGTAGATAACCTTACGGATTCAATAGGACTGGAATTCCCAAGAGAACTCGCAATAAGAAAAGCAGTATTCACACTCAGGATGGCAGGGTTCACAGAAAAGAAATCCAAAGAGATTTTAAACAGGCTGCCTGGCCAGCTTTCTGACGGCGAACGGCACCGTGTCGCCCTGGCACAGGTGTTAATAAAGGAACCCAGACTTGTAATCCTCGATGAACCGACCGGAACTATGGACCCTATAACAAAGCAGGACGTTAAGCAATCAATTTTATCTGCACGCGATGAGATGGAAGAGACATTCATAGTAGTTTCGCACGATATGGATTTCGTCCGGGACATCTGTGACAGGATTGCACTCATGCGGGGCGGTAAAATTATTGAGATAGGTAAAACAGCCGAGATCCTGACTTTGGTCACTGAAGAAGAGAAGCACGACAGATAGAACTGTTGATAATATCCCAATATTTTAGAGATACTGATATAATGACAGCAAATTCTTCATCCAACGAAACAGTGTGTAATGAGAAATGCGATACATGCACATCAGCACAACCAGATAGTGCAAAGAAGGGGCTCCCTCCAAAAGCAAAAATTGATGTGAAAAATGTAATTCTTGTCCTAAGTGGGAAAGGCGGTGTAGGCAAATCCACTGTATCTGTAAACCTTGCATTTGCCCTCGCTAAAAATGGCAAAAATACAGGGTTACTCGATCTTGATATTCATGGCCCTAATATCCCAAAGATGCTAGGGATTGAGAACGAGAGACCTGCGGTTATTGCAAACGTCATCGAACCTATATATGTCACGGGAAATTTTTCAGTCATGTCGATGGCATTCCTCCTCCCGGATACAAGCACACCAGTAGTATGGCGGGGTCCGATGAAGATGTCCGCAATTCAGCAGTTCCTTTCTGAGGTAAACTGGGGGGAACTTGATTATCTCGTTGTTGATCTCCCACCTGGCACTGGTGATGAAGCACTCACGATTGCTCAACTGGCCCCGAACGTTCGTGGTGCAGTCATCGTAACAACTCCACAGGATGTCGCAGTCATGGACGCAATCAAGGCTGCAAAATTTATAGAGAAACTTGACCTTCCTATCCTCGGAATTATCGAGAATATGAGTGGAATGATCTGCCCTCACTGTGGTGGAGATATCGACCTTTTCGGCAAGGGCGGGGGCCTTAAAGCAGCTGAAGACCTTAAAATCCCGTTCTTAGGGTTAATCCCACTAGACCCGGAGATGGTAAAAGCCGGTGACGAAGGGCGGGCCTATATCCTAGGCCATAAGGATTCTCCAACCTGGAAAGCAGTGGAATCAGTGATGGAAAATCTCGTAACAAGAATAGATTCTGAATTCAAATCCAGTTAAAAAAAATGCAGGACTCAACCTTGAAAGCAAATCAAAGAACATTACATTAAAAGACCGGCTACCGGTTTAATGCGATACCGAGGTATGGAATTATCACAGATTGAGACATGTTTAGCCCAATTTTATTTTTGAAGGAGGATGAATTCCTTATCTCGAACCCCATATGGGATCATCTCCATACTGGTCCATCCAGGAACGCATAGAATTATTAAGAGTATTACTCCTGATATCTTCGGGTCTGAATGAAAATTCATAGTTCATACAGTAATCAATAAGAATATCATAAGCATCATTTAATTGTATAATTATCTTGTTTGGATCTTCCAGATCATGCTGCAATACATCAGGATGCCATTCTTTAACGAGTATATGATACCGTGAACGGATCTCATTAATACTGGCCTTATTTTCAATACCCAATATATCTGCAGCATCTTTGATTGAAAGGTGGGACAAGACAGTCATCATATACCCTATTTATTAATTCCTCGAATAAAAGTTAGCACAATAGATCAATACTGAAAAATATACTTTGTCTCCCGAATGGAAATTTATTCATTCACATTACCACGAATCGTTATTAACTGATAAGTGTAGGTGGTTCAAATTGGTAGATAATGAAGGTCAGGATGAACATTTCACAAGCAAACATGGGTACATGATACCTTTTTGTATATTACGCCACAATTGAACAGTGTGTCCGCTAAAACTGAGCACCCCTTCCGCTGAAATTGAACAGCTCCTCCATTGGAACCATGGTCAGAAAAAAATTGATTATTAATCAATTGAGATAATATCAGGATCACTGACTTTTTTGATTTTACACAGGGACTCACCTTCGAGAACGATAGTATATGCATTATGGACAATCCAGCCACAAATTGCATCTGCAATTGTATCATTCAGTTTCAACAATAGCCAATCATCCAGAATAAGCAATTTTATGGCCTTGTATTCTTTAATGACTTTTTGGTAATTTCCTTCCCCACGGGCGATAGCAAGTTCTGAAAAAAGATCTGTTATTCGGATATATTTTGCTGAATAGAAATTTCGATTCGCTGCAACACCAAGAGCACAACTGATATAACTCTTCCCCGTTCCAGTTGATCCAAGAATGATAACGTTATTACATTCCAGAATATAATTACAAGAAGACAGTCTCGCAATCTGTCCCTTATCGAGATGACGACTTGGAGTATACTTTATATCTTCAACACAGGCATGTGTTCATGGACTGTGCTGTATTTGGGGAAATGGTCCATGAAGTCTTGGGTGTGAGGCAATACGTGTGCCACTAAAGAATATTTCAACGATATTTCTGGATATCCGGACCTCAACCTTTTTCCTGATATATTCATATGGGCAGGAGTAATTCTTATTCTCCATAGTAATGTGATAGTTATACTGCACTGTAGCGATTTTCCAGATTGCAGGTTCATATGGTTTCGTGAACAAAGTCCTGATAGTATTTGTAAAACTGGGTGTGTTTGTAAGGGATAAACCCTGATTCCCGACATTGATCGCAGTATTCTAGCCAGAGTAAAATCAATGTGACTCCAATCTTGGCCATTTCACAATGAATATAGTCATAATCTGGTTTTTGATATAATGTTCTGACCATGTTTGATGCACTGAATTGTTCCATCAGTTCGTCATTACTCATGCCAATGACTTTTTCCCAGGTAAGACTGTATAACGGAAGAACTGTTCAGATTAAACAGACTTATTGTTCAGCTTTAGCGGAAGCAGTGTTCAATTTGAACGGACTCACTATTCAGATCGGGTCGGAATATACAGTAAACATTGTCCACTTGAAGCCTTAATCCCATAATCCACTTAAATATACGCGATATTATTAGACACTTTATTTATGGTGATTCAGATATAGATATACAACATATGTAAGCATATAATGATAGTGATTATTTCGTGGTTATCATGCGGTTCCTTGATGTAAAAACTGATTTTGCTTTTAAGAAAGTCTTTGGCTCTGAAGGCTCAAAAGATATTCTGCTCTCGTTTATTAATGCAGTCATTCATTTTGACGGCCACAAAATCGATACCCTCGAAATTATTGACCCTTATCAAATACCCCTGATTGAAGGGATGAAGGACTCATATGTGGATGTCAAAGCCAGACTGGATGATGGCACGTATGTAATAATTGAGATGCAGGTGCTTAATGTCGAGGGATTGGAGCAACGTATCCTATACAATGCAGCAAAGTCTTATTCAACCCAGATAGTCAGGGGTGAAAAGTATGCTTCACTAATGCCGGTCGTTGCATTGACACTTACTGATTTTATCATGTTCAAAGATTTCGAGGATGTACGATCTGAGTACCGGATGAAAGAAGTGAAACATTTAACGGAATACAACGGGGATCTACGACTTGTGTTCTATGAACTCCCTAAATTTTCTAAAAATGTTCTTGAACTTGAAACCCTTGAGGATAAATGGCTGTATTTTGTCAAGGAATCTGGAGGCCTCGAAGTCAAGCCGGTATCGCTTTCCAGTATTCCTGAAATTGAACACGCACTTGACATCGCAAATGAGGCAGGGCTTTCCTGTCATGAACTTGAGATGCAGCAAAAACGTAGGGATTTTATTATCCTGCAACGGGGATCTATTGAAAAAGCGAAAACTGATGGTCTCCTGGAGGGGGAAGCAAAGGGGCTTATCAAGGGGGAAGCAAAGGGACGTGTTGAGGCAACGAACGCGATCGTTAAACGCATGAAAAAAAGAGGAATATCTACTGATGAGATTGTTGAGGTTACAGGTCTGTCAGTAGATGAGATTGAAAAGATTCTCAACGAAACAAAAATTTTGGAAATCAATAAAATCCGAAATTCCAATTTCTAAAATTGAAAATGTAATGTAACCGGCTAATAGCACAATTACATGATAATACTATTTGCCTTTGTTACTGTTATCCACCCAAAAACCCCGGGACTCCCTGGGATCTCTCCCCAATATGTATCTCCTACTTTATATTGTGGCACACTGTTCGTATACATTCCAGGCTGGGACTGGAAGAAAGTGTCAGAAACAAAACCTGTTGGAGTAGGCAACGGGGTTAATCCATTTAATATTAAAAACGGTGTGGTCGTTACGACAGGATTTGAAGGAACCGGAGTCAATATGGGTGAGAAACCAATTCCGGTATCAGGGTTTAGGTTTATATCAGTTGTATCAACCGGAGTTGGAGTTTGAAAGGGTGTATTGATTGGATTTACATCAATTTCCGTAGTAGTGACAGTTGTATATTGCCTTCCATCTGCAGTCTGCCACACTACTTTAAGGCTGGGAAAAAATTTCCCTGGTGACGTATAGGTATAGATAGGGCCATGTTCATCAGTCCCGGTCCCATCCCCAAAATCGTAATGAAACTCTGTAACAACCTGGTCAGCCTGATAAAAGTCCGGGTCCTCGATAAAATGATAAGTATTAGGGTTTATCTGATCATTGCTTACACTAAAGGATCCCGCTGCTGATACTACGTTTGAAGCAGCCACAATAATAAACAAAGAGAAAATTAACAACTTCTGTAATGTTTTCATTATTATCAATATCCTGATGGGTGCCCTTTAACGATAAAATTATCGTTTAACTTATATTTTCCGAAAGGACCCTTTTGGAATCGTGATTTCAAAAAAAGATTTAGATTAATTTAAAGATCGGGTGGCTTTCTGCTGCACACTCGACACCAAGCTGACGGGTAGCTTCAAGGATTGCGATATCCGCATATGCCTGACAAGTCATCATTGGTTCGACATTCTCGATTGGACCATACATGATAAGGTCTGCACCTAGTGTGCTTGCAATGAGGTTAGATCCGATGTCGGGTGCTGACCAGACTGCCTGACGAAGTGCTTCCATATCATTTGCATAGTGCTTCAGCATCTGCTCTTTGAGAATTGGCTTCGCGTCATACACTGTGTGGAGGTTCTTCTTCCAGCGGCGGAGCCATGTCCATGACACTGTCATGTTGTGGTACGCACCACCGGTCGGGTAACCATGGATTGCTTTACATGCAAGGATCTCACGGTATGAGCCGCCTGAACCAAGTCCGAGCGGAGTTGCTGCAGTGTCAAGAATAGGACGTGTGATACCACACTCTTCAGCAATGGCTATCATTCCCTTTGTCTGACCCGCAACACCACCTTCAACGAGCACTTTCTCACGGCCCGCAACAGATGGGTCTGCAGGGTTGAAGGCAAGGACAATTGCTGAATTGACATCACTTGCTTTCAGCGCCTCAATCTCCTCGGCTGTTATTGAACCGTTTATTGAGTTGTAGATTGCACGGTCTGCAAGCCCGACTTCTGTAACATACTTTGCTGCATGCATACGTGCTGCCGGTGCTGATGAGTCCATGAGGAATGCAGTCTTATTGTCAATGCTGTCAAACCATGTGAAATAGCTCTCAAAAGCTTCTGCAAATTCTGCAATGATCTGGATGAAGTGTGGAATACCGGTTATATCCGATAATTCCTGACATCTGTTCCATAGCGCTTCTGCTTTAGGTTTGTCTATCTTACCAGTGCGATCGTCAAGAACGATCTCATGCTTGTTGTAGAAGATAGAAGCCCCGAGTACTGTAGGATACTCACCGGGCTGTCCTCCGATCTTGGTACCGTTGAAGTCCCAGACTGACTGTTCTTTCTCGAATTTGAACATGAATATTTCACCTCCCTATGCTACATTCTGATAGATCTTTGCAAGCCAGATGAGGAGCATAATAAAGACGGTAAGTCCTGCGACAAGCCCGTAGAGGATGCCGATATCTCTTCCAATCTTTCTGCCGACACGCTGAGCAACCTCAGCATCAACAAATTCTATCTGCTTCTCAATCTTATCGAGCCTTTTTTCGATCTCAAGGAATTGTGGATTTGCGGCTGATGCTGCAACCTCACCGCCTCCTGCGGCTTCCTTGACTTCGACGACCATTGGGTCTGCTCCAAAGGCTCCCGGGTCCCTTGCCTTGAGTTCATCGATCTTTGCCTTTATGGCCCCGACATCTTCGGATTCCATTATGTTGACAAATTCAACCTGTTCCTGGAACCGCTTTATGGCGGCTTCATTAAGGTTTTCGATGAATGGGATAGCTCCCTCAGCTCCGACAACCCGGCCGTCTTTTACACCACCCTTGTGGAGTGCTATAAAAGTCTGACCTGAAAGGTGACCTTTCACCTCAGTCCCCACGAGGAGGATGAACCGGATATTGGGGTTTGAGATAACATTTGCAACTACCTTCTCAAGCCCAAGGTTCTCGGTCTTACAAGACCCACAGAGTGCTGCACCTGCATCACAGAGTCCCTTCTCATCAAGATGGGAACCCATGGTTACAACTGCAACAGGACTGTTAACATCACCCGAGTGGAAATCGCCCTGAGCAATCGGCCATCCACTGGCTGCTGGTTTCTTATCTGCCATTCTCGATCATCCCCTCATCAGGATAGCGGGCAGAATTATCACGATCAATGCAAATACGAGACCCAGTATAAATCCGACTAAACCTGAACCCATTATTGCCGAGTCAAGTTTATTGGTCCTTGCAATGATCTGTCCCTTATAGCGGATCTGCTCCACCATGTTCTCAATCGCAACCATTCTGATGGGTCCGGATGCCTGTTTGGCTTCTTCTGGCATTTTTTCTCACCTCATTATCAAAATACCCACGAGAATGAACGAGATCAGGAGACCAATCATCAGGCCCTCAATTTTGCCTGAATAAACACCGGCTGCAAATTTATCTCTGTAACCGATACTTGTCACCATCTTCTCGATGATCTTCATGCGTGCATGGATAAGAGCGAGTTCCCCGGAGAGTGCTCGTGCTTCTCCTGCTGGTTCTTCTCCACCTGCGGCTTCTTTCACCTCGATAACCATTGGGTCAGCCCCAAAGGCTCCCGGGTCCTTTGCCTTGAGTTCATCGATCTTTGCCTTTATGGCCCCGACATCTTCGGATTCCATTATGTTGACAAACTCGACCTGTTCCTGGAAGCGCTTGATAGCGTCGTCAGACAGGTTCTCGATGAACGGGATAGCTCCCTCAGCTCCGACAACCCGGCCTTCTTTTACGCCACCCTTATGGAGGGCTATAAAAGTCTGGCCTGAAAGGTGACCTTTTACCTCTGTCCCCACAAGGAGAACGAACCGGATATTGGGGTTTGAGATCACGTTTGCGACGACCTTTTCAAGTCCAAGGTTCTCGGTTTTACACGACCCACAGAGTGCTGCACCTGCATCACAGAGTCCCTTCTCGTCAAGATGGGAACCCATGGTTACAACTGCAACAGGACTGTTTACGTCTCCCGAGTGGAAATCGCCCTGAGCAATCGGCCATCCACTTGCTGCTGATTTCTTATCTGCCATTCTTTTCACCTCACATCATCTGGAACAGGAGGATGATCCCGGCAAGGAAGAGACCGATTGCTATGCCATACCAGAAAGCAGTGACACCACCGGCAATGCCGAGTGATTTCTCTCTTCCAGGATAGGATGCAAGAAAGTTTCCTTTGCCTGAGAGCATGTTCACGAGGTCCTGTGAAACTGCTTCAAGTTCTCCCAGCTTATCGATGATAGGCGAAAGAGATTCTCCGGCAGTTGTCAGAACTCCGATTAACGGGTCGACCACAAGTCCATACTCAGGAAGTACCAGGACGTACATTTAGTGTCCCTCCTGCTCTGGAATTGGTGAAAGGTCCAGCCATGCTGCTGCGTCACGCTTCGATAACTCGAAGTATTTCGCATATGTGTAATACCATCCGATTATTGAAACAATGAGGCTTATTATCGCTGCATCAATGCGTACGAAGGGCATTGACATGAGTGATGCAACTATCATACTGATAAAACCACATTCAACTGCCAGCATTAACATTCTGTCCTGAGTCCAATTTGGCCCGAGACATGCATTAAACGGGTGCTGAACTGCAATTGCACCCAGCAGGAATACTGTCGCAATAAGGGCCCCTCCAATGTAGGAGGTAAGATAACTCGTTGTTGCTGTGAGTCCCGCAGACGTTATCGTGAGGACCGTGTTTGGTGCAATAAGTGCACTGAAATTAAAGCTTCCAGTAATTAGTGCAGTGAAACCCATCAATGTTAATGAACCTACCATGGCAAGTTCAGTAAGTGATTTCACCATCACAGGGATCTTCATTGCAATAACACGGTTAGCAACATATCCTAGAATTGCTCCGATAACTGCCGCAAGGACGACTGCTACAATTGGGGACAAAATGCCAAATTTTGTGGCAAAGAGCATCGCTATCACACCAGAACCGAACGATACCATTCCGGCCGATGGGACTCCGGTCCCAATGCCGTAACTGCAGAGCACCTTAATTGTTGAACTTCCCCAGGTAAGTGCTGCAACAGCTGCAAGACCGCCAAAGAAAGAGAATAACTCTGTCTTTGTGAGAACGTTCAGATAGGTGAGGTAGATACAGACAATCGTTAAGATAAGCCCTACAATCATGACTTTCGAATGCGGGACGCCACCTTCAACTACTTCAACTTTTACCGTCATCTGAAAACACCTCTACATCCCAATCGAAGTCGCAATAAGGATTGCGACAAATCCACAGAGCCCGGACGCCACAGCTGACGCAATGATGTCACGGGGAAATCTCTTAAACTTCGGGTCGTGCGGACCTTCGATAGTACCGGTGATATTGTAAGCTGCAAGGACTGCATTTACAAGGAATATGCCTATTGCAAAAACACCTGCAAGTGAGACTGCGATGGGCAATATTGCAACACTGTTTGCAACTGACTGGGAACCCATAAGTTTAGGTAACGTTGCAGTGTAAAGGCCAAGAAGCATCATGTACACAAGGGTACCGCCACCTCCACCAAAGATACCGCCGATTACACCACCGACGAAGGATACAAACGGAAGTCCATGTCCTTCAGTTCCCTGTGATTTAAATTCAGGCTGTGTATCTCCGGTGATTGGGTCTTTCTTGACTTTTCCTGACGCTGCAGGAACACCCATACCGAACACGTAGATGACGTTCACAAAGAAACATGTGATTGCCATCATGAGTCCGCCACCAATTGCACCTGTAACAGTTGCAACGACGAGCCCCTGGCTTGCAGCCCATGCCCCACCGAAAAGTCCGGCAAGGCCTGCACCACCAGCGAGCATAGCAACTCCGGTTGCAATTCCCGGGGCCTGCCCCATGGCTGCAGGTGCTCCACCTACAGGAACGAAGTGGACACCGAATCCGATAAGGACTCCTCCTACAATTATTCCGATAAGTGCTGACAATGCCATTGGGATTCCAAGCATAAAGGTCGCCGCAATGATAAGCACAAGAATAATAAGAGAAACTATTATCGCAACTGCATTATATTCAACACTTAAACTTGATTTTGGTCCGGCTATTGCGCTCATCTTACGCCTCCTCTGGTTTTGTGTACGGACCATAGGTCTTTCTTGCCCAGACTTCGATGAAACGGTCTACGACCATGAAGACGAGGATTATCAGGATACCTACTACTATTGCTCCCCAGCCGGCTCCGACCTTCTCAAAGAGGACGGTACGCCAGAGTTCAAGGAATACAATAAACCCGAAACAAAGACCAGATGCAGCACCACCAAGCTTAGCGGTGAACCATCCGTTGTCAAGCGAATTTCTGACTCCTGCTTCTGCATATCTGACAATGTTACCCGACGCTGCAATTGGAACACCGGCACCGAACTTCTGGTTCTGGTACTGACGTTCCTTTCCATAGTACGGGTTTCCTGTCGCGGAACCTGCTGCACCGAGGGCTATTCCCCAGATAAATCCGAGAATCGGAAGTGGGAACGGGTGACCCAGTGCTGAGTTCATGAGATAACAGATAGTCACTGTACAAAATACTGCTACAAAAGCATGGGCCATTGTAACAGAAGTCATCGATTTCAGTATGTCGATGTAAACCGGCTGGCCAAACTTCGCAAGACTTGCTGTCCTGCCAAGATATGCAGTAGTCGCATAGACTCCCTGCACAAATATCGTTATGGCACAACCTAGCACAATCGCAAGGACTGCGTTGAGCTGCATTGCCAGAAAAGCCCATGTAAGACCTGCGCCAAGGGCACACCAGAGACCATATGCAGGCGGTTCGCCCGCCACGGCCTTGTTAAATATCCGGTGTATGTAACCCATTTGCGGTGCAAGCTGGACCTGAGAGTTCGGATCACCCTGTGAACCGATATTTGACTCAGTGTCCTCTGCTGCACCGGCAACAGCGGCAAGAGCTCCTGCCAATGCAGTAATACCAATGCCTAACACTATGTTTTCCATCAAAACTCCTCCTGCGTGCGTTTAGCACGAGAGTGTTCATCGCGCATTGCAATACTTCTTTAGAACAAACCCTTTCCGGTTCGTTTAACAGTTAACTAAGAGATGCATTAAAGGTTTCGAAAAGTTTCGCAAATCTGACAAAGTATCTTCGCCATTTAATTAAAAAGACTGATAATTTTCAGTTTTAACTCATCTAAATTTTAGTTTATGAAAAAAAAATTGATTTATTTTATCTTGCCGGGATGATCAGAGAGCGCTCACCAGCGGGCATGTACTGGCGTAGTGCACCCTTTGCAAACTCACGGCGTGGCTCTGAAAAGTCGAACTTGAGGGACGGGTCTGCGAAGGTGATCTTGATCAGGGGAGAGAGTGACCACGCATCACCGCGGCTGTAATGGGCACAGCCTGCGATTGCGGCATATTCACCCTGGTGTCCGACATTCATTGCATAGTTTGGATAGTTGGGGCCACGGAGCTCACCGATTGCACCTTCGTCAGGTCTCATGGAGAGCGAGTTTGTGGAACCACACTGGTCCTGAAGGTCGTAACCGAAGAATCCGAGACGTGACCATCCTTCCTTGTGCATAAGCATGGAAAGGTACCATCCGTTCAGACCTGCATTGGAGTTACCGGTTGCAATTCCGACAGATATACCTGATGCTGCTGCAAGGACACTTGCACGCTGTGAACCACCGAAGTGGGACTCAAGTGCAGTTGGGAACTGCTCGTACTGCTCCATACCATAGAGGTTGACCTCAGTTGCAATGTCGTTGACAACTTCCTGGGTTGGTTTGACCTTGTCCTTCTCGCTTGGGTTCTTCCAGTCGATTTTGTACTTGTCCTTGATGTAGTCCATACCGTAGTATGTATAGTCATCGAGGATGTTGTCGGTGTATGCTGCTGTTGCATACTGAGTGAAACCGACACCGCCGGACATGTAGGATCCGAGCCAGATCTGGTCGAAGAGCATCGCACCAGCACCGACGACCTCAAGGGTTGCCTTTGCGGGGTCGTTTGGATACTTACGGTCTCCCTGGATCATGTCAGCGAAGTGACCGAATTTAATTCCACCTGGCTCGTTCGGGCCACGTGCACGGCGAGCTGGCAGGATGTCGGCCATCTGGATGACACCGGCGTGCTTTGCCGCGTATGAAAGGTCGGCGACTGCTGCTTCACCGGCACACATCCTGTATGCACCAATGAAAGACATACCGAGCTGCATCGCAGACCATCTTGAGGTTGTACCCCCATCACAGGTTCTTGATACGATTGTCGGGATGTGAACAGCCTGCCACATAGACTTGCCGACTGCTGCCTTCAGGGCTTCTGCCTGCTTCTTCGGGAATAACTTCTCGATTGGAATAACAAACTGCTTTTCAAGGCTGTCTGCCATCTCATCGTCACCGGTAAAGACCTTGACGTAACAGTCATCGACAAGTCCGGGGTGAGTCTCAACCATGTGTTCCTGTACGACTGCTGCTCCTGGCATTGCATGGTTCAGGACGTGGAGGTATTCATTGATTGTCTCTGGAGTAACTTCTTTTCCGAGACGCTTCTGGAGTGTCTGGTGGGCGAGGTCCATACCGACAATAATTGTCCTGCGTATGTCGTCCCACATCTGCTGCATTGCTGCATTGTTGACGAAGTGAAGGTCATCACCCTCAACGAAGACACCGGTTCCACTGACCTCATAGGTCATGAGCTGGCGCTGACCGAGTGGGATACCACCAAGGTGGCAGCGTATGGGGTCGTACATCGAGATACCACGGGCCATCTCGGCTTTCTTCCCCTCTACAAGGAATTCCCTCTTTCGGGCAGACTGCTTCAGGCCTTCGCGGGCGAAGACGGTCGTTGTGGATTGTGGGTCCTCTGCAAACTTTGTTTTAAGCGCTTTCAGGAAGAGCTTCTGGGTCTTTTCGATCTTCTTTGCCATTTTTTTCACTCCATTGGCATGAATCCGTATTTAGTACGGAGCGAGTGGATCCGCTGTACATATTCAATATATTCCTCATCATCGCGGAATGCTACACCGCCAAGTGAGTGGAAGATTGTTGTGTGTGCCTTAAGCCACTTCTCGTCCATTGGCTTACCGACTTTAACCACACGGTCGAGCGGCTCTCCAATCTGGTTCTTTACATAATTGACCATACCGGTTTTCTTGTCAAGCAGGCACCTCTGGAGCATGTCGAACATCATCCCGTCTTCTGCAAGACGAAGTGAGTGTCCATGCACAGTTGCACCACGGACACCTGTACGGGCCGGGTCAAAGAGTTCAGTGCCGACGAGTTCCACGGAGTATTTTTCGAGGTCTCTCTCACGGCATTCTACAATCTGACGGCCTGAAAGTGTACCTGGGTCTATTCCACGGTATCGGTATGATTCTGCATAACTTCTAAGATATGGTTGACCCGGTGCGAAATACATCGAGTCTGTAAACTGTATATACCTTACACGGTCACCGTGCTTGGCACCTTCAGTTGGTTCTACAAGTTTGCGTATCGGGCACTTTGGTTCCTGCTGTTCCGATAGTGGCGGGTGAGCACTTGGATATGCGGAACCGGGTGCACGGTGTCCAAGGATGAGAACTATGTCTTCATCCGTAACGTCACGAATCTTTTCGAGCTTATGGCTCGGGTCCATGTACTTTCGCCTGTTCTCGGCGACGATGGATGTTCCGGGCCCATATTGTGGTTTGTATGCCATTGTTCAGTTCACTCCTTAAATTTCTGCGACTTTAAAAGTTTCATCACCGCGTGAATAACCTCGGCCATCTTCTCCCTTGTCGGGGTCTGACCTCGTGTTACGCCGCTTACAATCGCCATCACTGTGCCTTGTGTCACTATTTTGTCCACTTGTGGCATGACTATTGCAGTTTTCACGCCTATTTTTGCAAGGTCCTCATAATCTATGGGGGCCTGCGAAACGACTACTGCATTAATATTGCATGCTGCAAGGATGAACCGGATCTTATGCACCACATGGGAACGCACGTTTCCATGGTGAAGGATCGCAAGTTTATGTCGCTCTATCTGTCTGACTTCCTTCTCTGTGAGTCCAAAGTATGCACCAAGCACACCTCCGCCGATATTTGGTGCGTCTGGCGGTACTCCGCTTCCTGCGTTGAGAATTAGTGTGCTGATGCTGTATTCAATGCCCTGTTGCCTCAGTCCTGACGTGATATCACAGACCGGCTTTGTCACATGGCGTCTGCCTGGTGACATGCCTACGATGATGACATCCGGGTACCGGCATTCGGATATTGTCCCTCTCTGGGCAATACCTCCGCCTTTTCCCATCCCCATTGCCTCGCGGCAGTCCACGACCTGTGTCACACGTCCCATCGGCATTTTAGGTACCTTGAATAATTATCGGACCCTGCTTGCTTTTCGGATCACAAAGGCCTAAAAGGTCTTTATCAAAATCTGGTCCGAATTTTGCATAATCAACGAGAGATGGATCAGTCTTTATGTATTTTCCTTCCTGGATACGGTAAGTAAAATTCGTAAATACTTTGTCAGAAGCGGTTTTAAGTGCAGGTATTACGTCAGCAGAAGTAAGTTCAAGGAGGATTGTCCCTACATGTACCTCTAGCTGTATCTCCTGTTCACCGATATGTATCTGCCTTCTGAGGGTGTGAGGGTTTTCGGTCCCCCTGGCAGGCCCATAGGGCACTATTGCAGGGAGCCGCGGACCATTAAGGACCATTCTCCTCACCCCGCCGGTCTCAACAATAAGATTAAGTATCTTTTCTGTTGTTTCCGGGTCAAGGAGACGTTCGGTGACAATCCTGCACTGAGGATATATGGCTTCAGTCATTCAAATCAGAAAGGCTTATACCGCCTTTGCAATTGCCTGTATCGGGTGGGCAAACTCGTCAATCTGTCCGAATGTGTCCTGGTAGATCTTTGAGGTTCCTTCAGGACTGAACATCTGGGTACCTGCATCAAGTGCACAGGCAGCTACGATACAGGGGATACCGACACCGGCTGCGTGACGTGTAACAACGTGGTTACCATTGAAGACACCTGGTCCACCGCCACCATAAATCGAGTGGCTGAAGAACGAGAATCCAACGGCTACACCCATTACACGGCCGTAGTCACAGCCTGGGAGTCCGGTCTCATGCTCGAGCAGATCGTTAAAGTACAGAAGTGTTGATGATACTGCCTGTGCAAACCTACCTGCACCACAGTTCACCATGGTTGCGGCCATTGTACCGGCCGCTGCATATGCATTCCAGAGCATTGGGTCTTTTGTGTCATAGAAGATAAAGCCACTCTTTCCTTTCTTTCCGGGAGTAATGACTTTGTCTTCAATTGCACGCTCTACAAGGCTCTGTACAACAGAACCGATTGTTCCGGTCTTGCCGTTTGCTTTTACGAGGTCATAGACCATATTGTTTGCATTAAGTCCCTGGTATGCGTATAGAAGGAGCTGTGCACGCTCGAACGGGCCGATGGCCATACCCATCTCAAATTCTCCGGCCTGCTCAAAGGTTGCTGCGAGTGCTGCACCCTGCATTGCATTCCTGTGGGTCATCATCACTGCGTGGTTTGCAGGGATGTTACGGAGTGCATAACCGAGACCTTCATTATTCTGTGGGATTGAAAGGATAGAAACGACGTTTCCTCCCTGCATGTCCATCGTCTGGGGGTATGTACCCCACACGGCTGCCTTAACCATAGCCGCGTCAAACATGCCGACCTTGTACTGGTCAACCAGTGCATAGGTTGTTGCCGCTGCAACGGAGGTGCTTGATACATCGTAGGTTGCTGCTGCATTCATTCGTGCAGTTGGAACCTCAATAAGAAGCATCTTGCCACCTGCAACTTTTGTGATTTTGGTGTCGTCGCCTTCAGTGACCTGGATCATATCCTTAATCTTTGCACTGATTATGTCAACATCTTTAACACAGCTCGTTGCAACATTACGGCCAAGTACCTGGTTTGCCTTTCCACCTACTTTTCCGGTCTTCAATGCTTCATCGATGCCACCAAGATTGACGGCAACGGTCCTCTTTGTGAGGTCAATAAGCTTCAAAACATTCTTGTTCACAAGCGGGCTAATCTTTTCAAGTGAGACGCCGCTTTTGAGCTGTTTTCCCTCATCATCATAGAGGTCAATAGTGTCAGTATATTTCGCCATAGTATTCCTCTTTTAGTGCGTTATCCGCGTACTGTTTCTTCACTGTTCACTGTCTGGCTTTCTTCGTACATTGAAGGTCGCTGATAGTCACTCTACGTCCCCTGATTGGGACAATGGGTACTCTAAGTTTAGTCTTATAAAAGCTTTTATTATTGATTTTTATAAAGAATTCAAAATAATTGGGAAATGAGAGGGAATATTCAAATATTAAAACGAAATGTATTTTCCAACCAAATTAGGTATGAAAAAAAAAAACCTGTGTAATAATTTATACGTTAAATGATATGGAAAAATGGGAATATGATGTGCGCTCCGGCATTTTTGGAGTTCAAATCAATTTTTCCGGATTTATATCTATTTGTTTGCAGCAAATCCTGCTATTGGATTGGGGCCGTATGACTTTACTACATTAACTACGTCTTCAACGACTTTTGCCCATTTGACTCCTTCTGAAGCGGATACAAAGGTCATTCTGAAACGCTTGTCCTCAAGGCCGATATTCTTCAGAAGACTCTTGACCATGAACATACGCTTGGCAGCTTTGTAGTTACCCTCCAGGTAATGGCAGTCACCAAAGTGACAGCCTGAAACGAGTACTCCGTCCGCTCCATCCGCAAAAGCTTTGAGGACGAAGAGCATATCTAAACGGCCAGTACACATGACCCTGACAATCCTGATATCAGGGGGGTACTGTGTCCTTGCACTTCCTGCAAGGTCTGCTCCCGCATAGGAACACCAGTTACAGACCATTCCGAGAATTTTTGGTTTCCATTCATCAGACATTACTGTTCACCCCCGACAAGGAATGCATCAATTTGCGCAACTATCTGAGGTGTTGTAAAGTGCTGCATCCAGATTGCACCACCCGGACAGAACCCTCCGCAAGTACCGCAGCCTTTACATTTTGCTTCAGTTACCTGCATGACCGTACGTCCGTCTTTTTCAATAAGGTCGAGAGCACTATATGGACAAAGTTTAACGCACATTCCACAACCTGCACATTTATCTTCAATGCACATGGCGAAATACGGCTCAAGTTCAACCTCACCCATATGGATGGGAATACTTGCTGCTGATGCTGCTCCTTCTGCAGAAGCGACTGTATCAGGGATATCTTTGGGCCCCTGACAAACACCTGCGAGGAAAACCCCGGCAGTTGTTGTTCCACAGGGATTCAGTTTCGGGTGGGCCTCAAGAAGCCATCCGTCCATGGAACAGGATACTCCAAAGAGTTTCCTTGTCCTGTTTGTGTCTGCTGCGGGTTCAACAGCCGATGCAAGGACTACAAGGTCGACCTCAAGTTCCATCGGTCTGTCAAGCAGTGTGTCATCTGCATAGACTTTGAGGTTCTTTGTTTCAGGGTCTTCAAGGATATTTGCAACTCTGCCCCTGATGAATTTTGCACCTTCATCCTGGATCCTGTAATAGAACTCCTCGTACATCTTACCGAATGACCTGATATCCATGTAGAAGAGATAAGGCTGTGCACCAGGGATCTTCTCGATTATCTGGTGGGCATGTTTGAGTGAATACATGCAGCAGAACCTGGAACAATAGGGCTTTCCTACACCGGTATTGTCACGGGAACCTGCACAAAGCAGGAATGCAATTTTCTTTGGTGTTACACCGTCACTTGGGCGGACAAGATGTCCACCAGTCGGTCCTGAAGCACAGATAAGTCTCTCAAACTCAAGGCTCGAGATAACATTCTCATACTTTTTGTAACCCCACTCTTCTTTCTTTTCAATTGGGAAGATGTCATAACCTGTTGCGAGGATTGCAGTTCCAACTTTAACCTTGATAAGTTCGTCCTGCATCTCAAGGTCAATTGCCTTCTTGTCACCACATGCAGTAACACAAAGACCACATTTCACGCAACTTTCAAAGTCAATCGTGTAAATGAGAGGGACAACCTGAGGGTGGTTAATGTAAATTGCTTTTCTCGGTTTCATCCCGACTTCAAAGTTATTTGGCTTAATAACCGGGCAGACTGCGTCACAGTCGCCACACCCGTTACACCCGCCTCCAACAAAACCACGTGCTTCCGCTTCATCTGGTGTGAGGACTCCTCGTGCCTTCTTCCTGATGGTGACATCAAAATTTCCGATGTATCCTTCAACAGAATCGACATTGGAATAGGTCATGAGCTCGATATTCTTACTCCTTCCTACATCCACCATCTTTGGAGTAAGGATACATTGTGAACAGTCGAGTGTCGGGAATGTCTTATCGAGTTGTGACATCCTTCCCCCGATTGAGGGCTCCTGCTCAATAAGGTAAGTCTTGATTCCTGCTGCTGCAAGGTCAAGTGCTGCCTGCATTCCTGCAACACCGGCTCCAACTACCATCGCGGTAGGTTCAACTGGGACACTCTTCGGAATCAGGTCTTGTAATAGTGCAGCCTTTGCAACGGCAATCCGGATTGCATCCTTTGCCTTGCTTGTTGCACCTTCACTGTCATGCATATGAACCCATGAGTTCTGCTCACGGATGTTTGCCATTTCGAACCTGAACGGGTTCAGACCGCCTTCCTTTGTTGCTGTCCTGAAGGTCGGTTCGTGAAGGCGTGGAGAACACGCTGCAACGACAATTCCGGTCAGGTTGTGTTCCTTTATTGCATCTTCAATCTTTTTCTGACCTGGTGTCGAGCACATGTACTGGTAATTGTCAGCAAATGCAACATCTCCCAGAGTCTTTGCATATTCCTGAACATCAGTTATGCTCATTGAACCTGCAATGTTCGTTCCACAGTGGCAGATAAAGACACCAATGCGAGGTTTCTTCTCTTCCTTTGCCATATTTGGGGCAATACCTGCGTCCTTCTTGGCCGTCTTCTGTGCTGCGTCCTTCTTTGTTACTTTCTTTTCAGCCATTCGCACCACTCCTAAAGCACCTTTTCAAGGAAAGGTTCGCAACTTATTCCGTGAAGGTCAAGTGCAAGTTCCTGAGGGGTCATTCCCTGTGCGAGCCCAAGAAGTTCACAGTAATGCAGAACCGGAAGATTGTATTTTACTCCGAACTTCTCTTCTATTTCAATCTGACCACGGTCGAACTGGAGCTGACAGAACGGACAGAGGTCGGTCACTGCATCTGCCTTGACTTCCATGATGTTTATCAGCTTCTCATTCGTGATATCCAGAGAATGGACAATGTCATAACCACGGACACCGCCTCCGGCACCACAGCACTGCATCTTGTTCCGGTATTCAACCGGTTCAGCCCCTAGTGCTGCGACCATCTCTTCCACCCAGTAAGGGTGCTCTGTAGTCCCGAAATGACGCTCTTTTCTTGGTTTCATAAGGTGGCAGCCGTAGTGGACTGCAATTTTTGCACCCTTGAGCGGGGTAGTCACCGAGTCTTTTATCTTTTGAAGACCACAAATTTCAGGGTCATAAAGGAGCTCGGCAAGGTGGAATACGTCAATAGTACCCTTATACTCCATATCGATCTCTTTTAAGACTTCATTAACCATTTTCCGAAGTTCTGCATTTTTCTTCAGTTTATGGTTTACTTCCCAGATTGATTTGTAGCAGCCATTGCAGATGAGTGCAATATCTTTGCCCATCTGTTCAGCAAGGACAAGGTTTCTTGCTGCCATTGCATACCAGACATTGAGGTCAATGGAACCGAAAGCCCCGGGAGCCGGACAACAGCTTGCCCCTTTGAGAGGGAGAAGTTCAATTCCAAGTTTCTTTGCGGTCCGGATTGAGGCTGACTCACTGCCGGGATAACGGTTGGGAGCTATACAACCGAGATAAAATGCATATTGGTGTGATGATTCCATTCCGTTCTCACCCTTCTCTTTCTTTAACTATCCGGTCCGCATTTGCCTTTAACTTGAAATAATCAAGAATTTTCTGTATTCCGGGTATAAATTCCGGATATGAGTGCGTAGTCGGAGGATCTGCCGCCATTCCAAGTTTCTTGCGGGCGGTCCTGTTTACATCATTATTCGGCACACCGTGACCGGTCGTGTAAATTGCCTGAACCGTCTTTAGGAAATTGACTGGGATTATATCTCTCTTAAAGGCGAGATTTCTCATCGCCATGATAACATCGGTCGGGGCAATATCACGTGGACAACGGTCTGTGCAGCTGTAGCAGGTCGTACAGAGCCAGAGGTCCGGATCAGTCAGGGCTTCATTTTCAAATCCAAGGACTGCCCTCCGCATGAATTTACGGATTCGATACGAACTCCTTGGTGCTGACGGACATGATGCGGTGCAGGTCCCACACTGGTAGCACATGTGTGCAATAGTGTCTGAAATCTTTTTTACAGTCTTTGTAAACTCGGGATTCGTATCTTCGCCATAAAAACGGCGGTCCCGCAGTTTATTTTCAAGGGCTTCAGGGTAACCTTTTACTTTCGCCATATTGGTTCCTCACACAGTCTCCATTACCTTGATCTGCACCTGGCCGGTCTTGTCTTCCTTAACCTTGGAAGTCCGTTTTTCGAAAAGTTTTCCCTTTATCTTCTTAAAGAGATCAGTCTCGTCACCCGTGATCCTGATGCTTTTCCGCTGCATTATAATTATATCTTCACCCGGACAAGCATTGACACAGGCCCCACAGAGCATACACAAATCCCTGTTTACTGCAATACTGTCTTCAATTTTGCCTTTCATTTCATGGGCTGGTTTTGAAGACGGCAGGTAAATTGCATTGCATGGGCATACCTCGACACAGGTTGAACATCCTCCCGGACATTTTTCAGGGTAGAAGTTAATGTCACCATCAAAGATCTTTTCTATTTTTATTGCTTCAGTCGGACAGTTACGCTCACACCATGTACAGGTGCAACACAATTTTTGATCAATATCGACCTGACCGGGCAGGATCTTTGAAATAACTTCACGTTCAACCGTTATAGCCTCTTCAGGACAGGCCTCGGCACAGACCTTACAGGCATCACAACGGGTTTCATCCCAGATAACTTCACCTTCGACTTTTCCGGACTCAGCTGTAAATTCTTTGGTTCTTACAGTGATTGCAGGACAGATGGCACCACAGATACCACACTTGGTGCATTTCTCATCATCTACTTTGAAAGTTATCTTTGATTTTATTGCAAACTGCCTTTCTTTACCGTTTGTCTCTGCCCCTTCGAACGCAGGCACATCACGGATTATCGCATCACGCGGACAGACATCTTCACAGATATTACAACGTACGCATTTTTCGTCGTCAATATCTGCTACCATATCATATTCCGGAAATCCATCTTTCTCCCGAATCGGAAGCCGCTCCTCACCATCAATCTTAAGAGCGAGAGCATTAAAGGGACACATGATTACACAGACACCACAATATGAACATTTTTGTTCATCGACATCTACGGGTTCTGCATAATCAACAATTCCTCTTCCTATCGCTCCTACAAGTCCCCGGGTGATTGCTTCCTCAGGGCATGCCTCGACACAGATACCGCAGCCAGTACATAGCTCGGCGTTCAGGACGAGGTTATTCACCTGCTGAAGGAGCCGCTGTTCCATGATGACATTAACGCCATCACGCTTTTTAGAAAACTTGGGAAACAACGCCATAGTAACCTCAATAAATAACTACACTTCCGCTGTCTTCACCGTTGCGGAATAAGACGCCAGTCTAATGACATCATAGGGACATGCCTCGACGCATACTCCGCAGCCGGCGCAAAGTTCGGCCTTAAAGTCAAGGACAACTGATTTTCCGTCCTCAATCCCATAGATCTTTTCATTTGTAACCGGGTCGATCGTGAAGAGTTCCAGTGCATCAACCGGGCACGCTACCACACAGTTGCCACAGCCGGTACAGCGTTCCATGTTGACATGAACTGCAAATGCCATTACTTTCACGCACCAAGATTTATCGATATCATAATCGATCAGGGAAAAGTTGTAAGAGAATGTAATTAAATCTTCTGAACCGTATTTCAAAAATCTGCGCGTTTTCCTATTACACTTATAAAGTAATTGTTGATTTTTTAGTTTTGTTAAATTAATTACTTGTTGGACTGAATGAAAAACTGTGCGCGAAAATTTCTTTCCGATACTTTTTGAGGGAAAATACTGAAATAAGTGTGTATTATACTGGATTTGGCGAATTAAAACCCTGTAAAATCAAACGATGCGCTTCTTTTTTTAAGTGCAACCTGGAGATTCTATTCTTCTGTTAAATCCATATTTGCTTTTAAACATTTCTGAACCTTTCATCTGAATCGATAAGGCGGGCTTTTTTTTCCTTAATCATATCAAGGAAAAACACTGCAATGTTACCCGGACTTATTTGGAAGGCATGAATTTGAAATGATCCGCTTATTACCCCGTCATCAGAATAGTAAACCTCGTCACGGGTTACCCCATCGCCTGTTCTGGCAATTGCCTTATATAAGGCAGGGATATCGGTATTGACAAGTGAAGGAAAAGCCTCTTCAATAGTTTTTCCAATGATCCTTCCATGATCAATTCCTAGAATTCTGTCTGCGGCTTTGTTCGAACCCTTGAAAATAAGTTCTCCTAAATCAGTTAACTCGTAGATATGTGCTCCGAAAGGTGAGCCATTTATAATTGCGCGAAGCCTGTTCTCGCTTGCCTTGAGTTTGGTTTCTCTTAAGGCAAGTTCTTCCAACTGCTGCTTAAGTTCCTCTTCCGAAGCTGCAATCTGTTCATATGCTGCAGCAAGTTTATGGTTTTTCTCAAGCAACTCATCTTCCGTTTTTTTGCGATTTACGATATTCCACAGCCCATTCATGAGAAGAGTCAGCTGTCTCACATCTTCATTATTATAATAACTCTTCTTGTTTGCAACACCGATTACCATTACAATTTTTTCATGGTCAAAGACCGGAAGGTTCATGTGCCGTATAAGAGTTACATGTCCCATCGGAGTCCCACGTTTCAAGGGATTTTCTGCGGGATAATCATTTGTTGTAACCGGTTTACGTTGACGAACAGCTTCACCCCATAATCCGGTCTTCTCAACATCGTATACAATAGGTTTTTCTATTAATTTACATTCTTTCAGGCCAGCTTCCGACCATGAATACATGAACAGTTTCTTCTCGTCATCTGAAAGAAATGCAAGATATCCCATCGAACTCTCAGTTATATCAACAGCTTTTTCAAGTGCAAAGTCAGTTATCTCTTTAACAGGGAGATCACGCATCGAATATAACTGCATCATTACGTTAAGCCGGATTTCATTCATCCTGCGCTGATCCTCCGCGTTCCAGGTTACTATCGAACGTTTGACTTTATGGGCCAGTTCGGCAAACTGCGATTTTGCTTCCCCGCCTTTCTGAAGATAAAAATCTGCCCCGGCGTTTAAAGCCTCGATTACGATTTCCTCTCTGCCTCGCCCGGTGAAGATGATAAATGGAATAGTATTCCCTAAAGCCCGGATAGACTTCAGAAATTCAATACCATCCATATCCGGCATCTGATAATCTGATATTATTGCATCGTATCTCTGGTTTGATAGTGCTTCAAACGCTTTATTTGCGGATGAAACGGTTGTAACAAGTAATTCTCCGGTTTTTTCGAGAAATATTTTCCCGATACTAAGTAATAACTCTTCATCATCAACGTAAAGAACAGAGAACAATGTTATTCAGCCCGATTACTTGGTATATCGATCTTGGCGTCTGATCTAATATGTTTAACTATACACAGTAATTTATCAATAATTTATGCATTATCATTAACTTTTTAAAAAATTAAATAATAAATATAAATTATGCATACATCAACTGAAATAATGCAGACCATAGTCAAGAATGATCTGATCCGGCATTTTTCAACATACGATGGCTGGACTATACACAAACCTGTATCACAGGAATCACCCGAACAGATACTTACAATTTCCCGAAAAAAAGGGGGACAGATTGAACAATATCTTGTGGGAGTCACATTCGCACCAAACGTTCCAAAAACTTTTATTGAAAGGCTTAATTCTCTTGAAAAAGAAACAAGCAATAATACCAGGACGCATGGAAAAGCATTCCTTGTACCGGGTAACACAGATGCAACCGAAGTTCCTGATGGCATTGCAGTTTATAGGATGCGCCATTTTGTCTATAAAGACGATATTCTGGTCTGGTTAAAAAAACCGGAACGAATGGAACGGACAAAACAAATTAGAAATGAAGATCCAATTGCATTATAGAGAGACCTTATCCTTTTTCTTATGTGATAATTTTCTCTGATTAAATCCTGTTAAACACAAGGATCACATCCGCAAAGTCTATGTGGCCATTGTTATTCAAATCAAAGTACTATATCGGCTTATTTTCGACAATCCATCCCATGTTTTGAAAGAAAAGCACTACGTCAGAGAAGTCATTCGAACCATTGCTAGTGATATCCTCACAAAGGCCTTCGTCATCCAGGTCGGCCAGTTACCGGAGACAACACGGAAATGGCCGTAGTTGAATCTGATGAGTTCCAGTGGGAAGAGGAGAGGGTTGTTCAGAAGGAGGTACTATTGTATATGTAACAGTGGGAAAAAATGATAAATAAGACATAAATCTATCTTTGTATCTCATCCCTATAACGCCACTTCCCTGTTGGAACCTTAATCTCAAACCTTTCTCCTTTTTCAGGTTCATCGTCAACATACAGGACACGGATAGCATCTGCCATTACAATCTATTGTCTACCTGTATGTACATATTTTTTTGTTAAACTAAAAAAAAACATCTCATTCCGGCCCGTAAGGACTTCCTTTATGAGCAGGTACTGCCACAAGAGTCTCTATTTCCATCCGGTCTGCCCTCTTTAACATCATGTTCATTGCGACTCTTTCATTCGGGGCTTCAAAAATTACTACAGTGTCATACTTTCCAAGTGTCCAATAGATGCCCAGAAAGCTGATTTCTCTTTTCATATCATCCTCTATATCCTTAGTGTTCTGGGCAACTACTTCCTTACTTAATTGAGTTTTAAATTTTACAAGTGCAATAAAAAGCATAACTCACCTCATCCCTTTTCAGGTAATTAAATCATGAGGGGAGATGTTATTTAAAATTAATGGCTGGAAATTTATTTTTTCATCATGAGCCTGTCTAACCAGGTTATACTACAATTGGACAAACCTGTATTTTAAACAGTCAACTTTGGCAAGAAGTTTTATTGATGGACCACTGACTCCATATGAGAAAATGTCTATGGCTTCACCAGTTGATATGATTGTTGTCCTTTTCCAGATGGTCTGTGTTATCATCGTTGTTGCCCAGGTAGTAACCAGCTCAAGAATTTTACGTGAACCCTTGATCCTGAAAAGCACATGGAGAAACGCCCTGATTATTGGGGTAATCTTTGGGCTCCTATCTATCTATGGTACATACACTGGGTTTGAGTTCCTCGGGGCAAAGATAAATGTGAGGGACCTCGCCCCTATGATTGCCGGACTGATCGCCGGACCTTTCGGCGGCATTATTGCAGGTCTGATAGGTAGTCTCCAACGCTATTCACTCGGAGGCATTACTGCAGTTCCCTGTTCAATTGCAACAATTCTAGCCGGCCTTATAGGAGGTTTAATCTATCTCAGATTCAAACGCCATTTTTGCGGAGTGAAAGTCGCTGTGGTTTTCGCTGTACTCATGGAATGTTTACATATGCTATTGATTTTGCTTTTAGTCCAGCCATTTTCTGTTGCCTGGGAGATAGTCAGTGTGTTGATAGTACCAATGGTCCTTGCAAATGCAATCGGCATGGCAGCATTCTCTATAATTGTCTCAGATTTTCTTCTTCGACAAAAAAATACATGTGGAAATGAAGAGAAAAAAACTGAAAAAATCAATTAATACATGTTTTTCAGGGTCTGTAAATTCCTTTTGGAACCGCTATCTCGAACCTGGCGCCTTTTCCAGGTTCGCCAGTCTCTTTAATCCCAATTCCAGTTATAGATAGGATCTCTTTTATTAAAAAAAGTCCAAGGCCGGTATTTTTACCAAACCCACGTTCGAATATCCGCTCTTTTTCATTATATGGTATACCTCCCCCATTATCCTCCCAAACAATAGTCAACCCTTCCTCTTTCTCTCTGGATATTATCCTGATCTCCGTAATTCCTTCTGCATGCCTGATGGAGTTATCAAGCAGGTTTAAAAATACATTCTCAAGCATTGGATCTGCATATACCTGCACAGTTGACATATCGGAATAGAGCGTTATTTTTTCTGGTATAAGAAGAGTGGAAACTATCTTATAGATTTCCTGCCATTGCGGTTCATACAAGCCAAGGTTCTGGTAGACCCTGGTAAACTCGATTTGCAACTCAATTGCATCTGTAGCGAGTTCCATTTTTCTGCAGAATTCGATTATTTCATTGTCTGTAAATTTCTTGTTTGCAAGGCTTAGATATCCCCGGATGACAGAAACATTGTTGAGAATATCATGACGTGTAATGGTGGTCATTAATTTTAGCTGACGGTTTGCCTGCATGATTGCTTCTTCTGCCCGTTTGCGCAATGTTATGTCCTGGCATCCCCCGTAAAGAATCAACACTTCCGCATTTTTAGGGTCAGCTACGCATTCTGTACATGATTGAATCCAGACTATTTCACCGTCTTTTCTTCTGATACGCAATTCAGATGTGCCGATTTCCCCTGGGGAAAGACCTACAACTTTACTTTCAAATAAAGGAAAGTCATCATCAATCACAAGTTGACCCCAACAGTTCATATTCAGGATTTCATTTTCATTATAACCTGTTATGAACTCAATCGCACCGGTCAGCCAGTCTATCCTGAACGGACCACCGTTCGGTGTATTTCTGCATGAGTAGGCAAAATCAGTTATCGTTTCAGAGATATGCCTGAACCGTTCTTCGCTTCCCTGAAGTAATCTCTCACTCTCTTTCAGATCTGTTTCAGCCCTTTTCCGTTCAGTTATATCAATTACAATAACGCCAATCCCAATAATCTGGTCATTATTTGTTTTTACCGGGTAGTAATTACCAATCCAGTATTTGATTATATCAGGGAAAGCAGGTGTCATCCCTGATATTTCTATATTTAGAACCGGTTTTCCGGTTTTTATAATCTGTTCGTAAATAGGTTTGACAGTGGACCATATTTCGGGTACAACCTCTTCAAGCGTCCGCCCAATATGATCATTCACAGATTTCCCATTGATCTCAGCAAGAGTTGAATTGATCTGGACAAATCGATAATTTGTATCCATGAATGCAAAACCTACCGGAGCATTTTCATTGAGTGTCCTGAATAATGCTAATGATTCCTCCGCGATTTTTTTGGATTCGATAAGCTCCAGATCCATCTTTTTTTGTTCAGTAATATCCCAGCAGATACCACTTATCCGGCCTGCAATGTCATTATTGTCATAATGGACCATACCCCTTACTGCAATGGTGTGGACACTGGCATCCGGCCAGACAACCCGCCCCTCTATTTCATACGGTGTTTTCTGAACAATCGATTTTTTAAACACTTCACGGACTGTCGGTCTGTCATCAGGATGAAGGATCTCAAAAAATTCTTCTTCTGTTCCTGCAAAAGTCCCGGGTTTTATCCCTAAAAGTCGGTGAACCTGATCATCCCATATCCGTTTATTGTTTCTGATATCCCAGTCAAAAATACCCATACCTGAGGACTTCAATGCAAGAGAAAGCCGCTCCTCACTCTCCTGAAGCGCTCTTTCCAGCCTGCTCTGTTCCGTAGTGTCAATTGTGGTTGTCAGGACAACTTTTTCTTTATCGATTTCAATTATTTTCGAATTCAATAAGGCAAAATAAAGGGTGCCGTCTTTCTTTTTTAATATTACCCTATAATTCTTAATCTCGCCATTATCTTGTAATTTTCTGACAATCCTCGTGCGATCGTCTGGATTTACATAAGTATCTATAAGATTAATAACTTTAAATTCTGGAAGATTATAACCGGTAATTTGCTCCATCATCGGATTTATATCAAGAACTTTACCTTCGAGACTTGAAATTCCGATACCAATTGGAACTGACTCAAATAGAATATGGAAACGTTTATCACTTTTGCGCAATTCCTCTTCAATTTGTTTTCGCTTGGTAATATCACGTGCTATTGTAGATGCACCTGTTATATCACCCAGAGCATTTTTTATAGGCGAGATTGTAAGCGACACATCAATTATTTTTCCATCTTTTCGTACTCGTTTTGTTTCAAAATGATTGATAAGCTCTTTTTGTTTAATTTTTTCAAGTATATTCTGCAGTTCATCTTTTTCTCTGGCAGGAATAAGGATAGAGACAGATTTACCAATAACCTCATGAACTGTGTAACCATACAGTCTCTCAGCCCCGGTATTCCATGAAACAATTATCCCTTCAAGAGTTTTCCCGGTTATTGCATCCTCTGAAAATTCTACAATGTTTGCAAGGTGCTGGCGTTCCTCTTCTGCCTGTTTCAGTTCAGTAATATCCTGGACGAGACCAAGCATTCGTGACAGCTCTCCGGATGTGCCGAACTGGATTCTTCCCCTCGCCCAGATCCACCTGATCTCTCCATCCGTACGCTGTATCCTGCATTCAAACTCCCAGTCATGCCTGTCCGTTTGGGCTTCATTGAAAGCCTTGTTTACAAATTCACGGTCTTCAGGCACGACATGTTCCAGAAACATTTCATAAGTCCATTCTGGGAGAAGGGTCTTGTAACCAAAGATCTGGTCATGCCGGAGTGACCTCCAGGCAGTATGGCCCACAAGGTCAAGGTCCCATGTCCCCATCTGTGCAACATTAAGGGCAAGTGACAGGCGTTCTTCGCTCTCTCTCAAAGCACTTTCAGCAGAAATTCGCTGTTCTTCCTTTTCAATTGTTACAAGTGCAAAAGATATATCACGTGACATCTCTTCAAGAAGAGTAAGTATCTGTTCATCGAAAAACCCCTTTTTCGGGGAGTAAACAGATATAATACCTGAGTCCCGGGTCCCGGGAGCAAAAGGGAATGTTGCATTCGCCAGATGGCCGTCTCTTAATTCAGTTTCATGCCAGGGCTCTATGTTTGGATCTGCAACATATTCGCGAACATCTCCAATAGAAGCAACCCGCACAATCTTTTTTGAATTTGTGTCAGCAAGGCCTATCCAGACTGCCTTGAAACCCCCAATTTCAACAAGTATACGGCATATTTCAGAAAATAGTTCTTTCTTGTCTCTTATGTAAGCAATTGCACGGTTTGTTGCCGAAAGAACAGAATAAAGCCGGTTCTGAAAAACTATCTGCTCTTTTGCTCTCCTTCGGTCAACAGCCATCCGGATTTTATGCATAAGTTCGGCAAACTGGGACTCTGGTTCGCCTCCTTTCTGGAGATAAAAATCTGCACCATTGTCAATTGCTTCAATTACTATTTCTTCCCTGCCTTTTCCGGTGAAGAGAATAAAGGGAATATCAACGGATTTAGACCTGACCACCTTTAAGAATTCAATACCATTTATTTCAGGCATCTGGTAATCAGAAATGATAGCATCGTAACATGCTATGTCTTCTTTATTGAGGACCTCTTTTGCAGAACTCGATATCGTGACTTTAAATTCCTGTGAATCTTCCAGGAAAAGTTTACCTAATTCAAGAAGCGAAGTTTCGTCATCAACATAGAGAACATTGAACATGAATGCCACTCAACTGTAGCCTTATATCGACGATAATATTTATAAAAGTAGGTGACAGGGTGCATTTAATTATGAGTGAAACTTAAATTCAATACCTGATAAAATCAAGTAAAATTTTAAATTAAGTGCCTTAACAATGAAACAGAACATCAATAAGAACAACTGGAAGAATCGTTTGTATCAAAAATATGACTTATAAAAGGGGGCATTAATAGATGACAAAGTCAATCCGGGTCCTCTATGTTGATGATGAACTAGCTCTCCTTGAACTTGGAAAGTTGTTCCTTAAAGAATCAGGAGAATTTTCTGTAACTACAATTGCTTCGGCACCTGCAGCAATAGAACTTCTCAATAAAGAAAAATTTGATGCCATCATATCGGATTACCAAATGCCAGGTATGGATGGCATACAGTTTCTTGTTGAAGTGCGGTTACATTTTGGGACAATTCCATTCATCTTATTAACTGGCAAAGGCAGGGAAGAGGTAATTATCCAGGCCATCAGTAACGGAGCGGATTTTTATCTCCAGAAAGGAGGAGAACCCGAGTCGCAGTTTGCTGAACTTTCACATGTTGTCTAAACTGCTTGCTGAAGACTACCATATCCAAATTGCTACCAATGGTGCGAAGGCACTGGATATTGCGGCAGGTGTTAACCCACCTGACCTTGTCCTGCTCGACATCATGATGCCGGAAATGGATGGCTATGAGGTCTGCCGGCGACTTAAGGCAAACGAGCTGATAAGGAGCATCCCGGTAATTTTTGTAACAGCTATGGATGCCACCGAAGATGAAGAGAAGGGGCTTTCACTTGGGGCAGTCGACTATATCTCAAAGCCATTCCAGCCAGGGATTGTCAGGGCATGGGTGCGAAATCAGATTGAACGAAAACGGGCAGAGGAGACAATGCTCGAAGCACAGATGAGAACTGCAACGGTTCTCGATAGTATTGCAGATACATTCTATTCTTTGGACAATAAATGGCGTTTCATTGAGGTCAATCCAGCAGCAGAGAAAGATCCATTCGGGAGGCCTGCAACTGAATTGCTTGGAAAAGTTATATGGGATTTATATCCTGATTTGCTGGGAACGAGAATTCACGAGCATTACCTCAACGCCATGAAAAACTGTTCCCTGGAGCATTACGAATCGAAGTCTCCATTAAATGAGCATTGGTATGAAGTGTTCATGTATGGGCGGAGAAATGGCATTGATGTCTACATGCGTGATATCACTGAACGCAGGCAAGCAGAGGACGCACTACATCAGGCGAATAAAAAACTTACCCTTCTCTCTAGCATCACCCGTCATGACATTAACAACCAACTTACGGTGCTGATAGGATTCCTTTCCTGTATGAACAGGAATAGAGAGGTGAACAGGACTCCCTTTTTGAATCAGGATATAATAACTACCCTCGATATGATTTACTACCCAACCTGCTCTTTTGAAAGCAGCCACGTGGAGATCTCCCGATGCACGGGGTAATTTAGGCATGGGTTATCTCAGGAATTTCCAGGGAGAAAGAAAGAGAATCCTGAGTTTGATTGTCAAGAAGTGTACAGGTTGCAGTTTTCACTCGACTTATAATACAACCGGCTATCGCTTCGTTGATCGATTCAAGGGCTTCTTCGAGCGTATCCCCTTCAGAAAGGCAGCCAGGAAGATCAGGGCATTCCATGACATAATGGCCTTCTTCGTCTTTTTCACAAAGTATTGTTAATTTCATATTTACCAAAAAAATCCTTTTATAATAATATAATATTGCTAATCATTATCTCTTTTCCCTTTCTCTATAAAGACTCAACTCGATAGAGGCCAAAAAACCTGACGGATTCTCCCTCTTAACATTCTCAAAAGTTCTTATTGAAAACAGATCTTTTAGAATAACTGTTTGTAATTGAATAACATCCTCTATCTTATGCACTTCCAGGACCCTCTTGATAGCATTATCTTTTAATCTAAGTAGATTATCATTAGGGACATTAACCGGATTCATCCGGCATATTGAGTTATCACCCTTGCATCAGATACTTTATTACTGGAATGCAATGGATTTTATCTGCCCCTATATCGATAATATCCTCGTAATCATTGGTTATAAGGAAATTTTTAGTATTTCTAAGTCCTTCAATTGAATTTGTGAAACCTGCAATCTCTCTCTCTGGTATAGCTGTTACGGATACATCTTCATACCAAACCTGGACTCTTTTTACTATATTCATCCCTTCTTTAATGATAAAATCAGTTTCGCTGTCGTTTGAATAATAATAGACTTCTTCATGCTGCCGTTTGAGATGACAATAGATGACGTTCTCTACAAGCCACCCAATGTCTTCAGAAAATGCAAAAGCAACCCGGTTACGAAGACCGGTATCTATTGCATAAGGCTTAAATCCGGCCCTCATACTTTTCCTGAGTGAATATGAAAATTTCTGAAGTGTAAAAAGGAGATAGCTTTCTAATATTGCCGATACATAATTCTCTGTTTTGTCCTGAGAAATTGAAAAATTGTTCTTAAACTTATTGATGCTGGTCAGCCTCGCCACATTAGTAAGAAGATATACAGCCAGGTTACGCAGGTTAGCAACGTCACGTATCTCGTGGCGGGTAACGATATCCCGATATATCAGGTCCTCGAAATAGTTTTTAAGAAGTAATTCTTTATCATCGTCAGATTCTTTTAGCGTTATTTCAGGAAAACCACCGTACTTTAGGTAGTTATAAAACATCATTCGAATACCTGATTTTTGCGTAATGTAGTCATGTTCAGTTTTAACATTAATATTGTTAAATCTGAGAAACTCTTGAAATGAAAGTGGGTAAACCTCAAATGAAATATTTCTGCCTGTAAGTTTTGTCCCGGTTTCACGGGATAGCATCTGTGAGGAAGGGCCGGTGACAAATACCTTTATTTCTTCGGTCTCACTACGACCCAGTACCCATCTCTCCCAACCTGGAATATTTTGAATTTCATCTAAAAAAAGCCAGCATTTCCCTAGAGAATTTACCCTTTCACGATATGTCCGGTATATCTGCTCAAGGAGATCAATAGAGTATTCCCGTGAGAAGAGGGGTTCTTCAAGATTGACTCGTAGAATGGATACGGGTTTTTCTCCCCTCGCTAGAAGTGAGCGAATAATCTGGGCCATAATGGTTGATTTACCTGACCGCCTGACTCCTTTTAGAACAATGATTTCTTTGGATTGAAGCTCGTTAAGGCAGGATGAAATAAGATCTCTTTTAATTCCGGGATCAATTCTGCCCGTATTCCAAAAACGATTGTAAGAGAAAAGAATTTCAAGAATTTTTGCAGATTGCATCGAGGTTCATCGGTTTAGTTTGGAATATATCACTAAATATTACCGATATATCGGTAGGCTCTGCATTAATAAATTTCTTTATTTGCTAATCAGTCTTTAATGCAATGTACTGCATACAGTGGGACCGATTTAATATTATTATCAAATCCAAAATTTTTAGAAGAGACCCTTATCGCATATCCAGGATTGTATCTGTCAACAAACTGAGCAAGACTTTTTGACCGCACATTATCAGAGGATTTGACTTCTATCGGGATTACCTCTCCGGATTTTTTCTGAATAATAAAGTCTACTTCTGCTTTTCCCTGCGATTCCCAGTAATATGGAGTGTAGCCATTTACAAGAAGTGCAAAACAGACGTAATTTTCAGTGAGAACGCCTTTGATAGTATCCAGGTGTGAACTTTTTTGTAAAATAAGATGTGCAGGTAAGCCGAAATGAGCGGAAAGAAGACCTGTGTCAGTCATGTAGATCTTGAAGAATGAGGGCTCACTGTAAACAGAGAGTGGAAGTCTTCCTTCTTTAGCTCTATTGCAGATGATAATGACACCTGATTCTTTTAGCCAGTTGAGTGATGATTCATACATATTTGCACGGGCCCCGGATTTTATAAACCGGAATTGGAATTTTGGGTTAGGTTTTGCCAATTGGGCTGGGATACTACGAAACAAAGCAATAATTTTTGTTGTTTCTGCCGGGGCGGCATATTTTGCCATATCTGCGATATATGCATCACTGATATTTTTCTGAATTGAATGGAGAAGATCAAAATCCTGTCTTTCTTTATATTCGAGAACTGCACCTGGCATACCTCCCACCACAAGATAGAGCCGGTAAAAATCAAGAGCTGTATCATGTAGTGCCAACTGATTATTAGAATTGTATGATTCACTGATAAGTAAAGAAAGGTCCAGCCTATCAAATGCCCATAGAAACTCTTCAAAATCAAAAGGGTACATAGTTATCATCTCAACTTTTCCGACTGGAAAAGAATATTGTTCCCGGTTGAGAGCAACTCCAAGAAGGCTCCCGGCGGCTATAATGTGGTATTCTTCCAGGTCTTCGCAAAAGTATTTTAGAGATGTCAGGGCTTGTTCACATGACTGAATTTCATCAAAAAACAGCAAAGTATCATTAGTTAGAATCGTTTTTCCGGATAATGCGGAAAGTTCTTTTACTATCCTGTAAGGGTTGAGATCACGTTTAAAGATTCTTGCAGCCTCTGAATTAGCTTCAAAATTTATATATACAACATTTTTATAGTGCTTTTTTCCAAATTCAAGTATCGAATAGGTCTTTCCGACCTGCCTCGCACCATATACGAGAAGTGGTTTATGACCGGGAGTATTTTTCCATTTATTGAGCCTACCTGAAATTTTTCGTTCCATAAACAGTGTTAATTATACACTTTTTGGATTATAATTATGTTGTTAAAATACACTTTCTTTACCATTTAAAATTTTAGCAGGCGGGTTTTCTATAAATCCGTAAAATTGAATCCTGATGGATAATTATATTTCTAGTTCTCCTTCGACCCCAATAATTGCCATTTCCCTGTTGGCACTGTTATCGCAAACCTGGCTCCTTTCCCTGGCTCACCGTTTTCGTGGATAGTGATTCCGGTAATATCAAGAACTTCCCGGGAAAGGGCTAAACCGAGCCCGGTATTCTTCCCAAAGCCACGTTCGAAGATTTTTTCTTTCTCATCCAATAAAACCCCCTCACCATCATCTTCACACACAATCAGATGATTATCTCTGGATTCTTGTACAAAGAATTGTATAGTCGTGATCTTCCCCCCGTACCGCACTGCGTTGTCCATGAGATTATAAAAAACCTTGACAACCAGCGGGTCGGCAAACACTTCCGTGTCGGCAGGGATAACGTTTTTCACCTTAACTTGTCCAAGTCGGATTTCCTTTGCCGCATTGTCAACAAGCGTCCGGACATTGTGCCAACCAGGAGCATGGACACCTATACCCTCGTATTCCTTGGTAAATCGAATCATCGCAGAGATACGCTCTGCTGTTCTTTTGGCTTTTTTGAGATAATCGCTGTATGTAGAATCGAGTTGCCATTTTTCGAAAATACTGAGATATCCCTGCAAAGCTGTGAGCTGATTATTAATATCGTGCCTCGTAATACCAGAGAGTAGATTGAGTTTTTTATTTGCCTGATGCAATGCCTCCTCCACCCGCTTGCGATCACGGTTTAATAGTGCAATTGCAATCTGGTCGGAAAGGTGACAGGCAAATGCAATCTCATCACTCGCCCAATGATGAGGACGGTCTACATGTTCAAAGCATATTACCCCAAGATTCTTCCCGGAGACCCTTATCACGGCATCTAACATTGAAGTAATGCGATTCGGCTTGAGGTATCCCTCCACATATCCAGCTGTACGAGGATCAGTCAATGGATCATTGGCATCGATAAAATTTTCCGTGCTTAACGCTTCAAATTCATTTACATATTCATGACGTTTCAGTACTAGATCCCGCGAATGTCGATCCTGTGATCTCTCAAATAAGTCAATGCACCGTAGTTCATCCTCTTTATTGTTAAAAAGCCAGACACTGACCCTTTCTACCCCCAATACACCTGATGACTCTTGAGTAAGCATAACTGATAATGCATCAACGTCTCCTGAAAAGAGTAGGGGAGACAAAGAGATCATTGCCATCACAGCCTGCTGGTCCTGGGTCCTTTTCAATGTCGAAATAAGGTTTTCCTCAGCACACTTTTTTTCAGTGATGTCATGACCGCTGGAACGGGTCCCTATGAAGTTACCATTTATATCGACAATCGGTTGCCAGGATACATTTAGCCATTTTTTAGTGCCGTTCCGATGAAGATACCGGAATTCAAAGTTTTCCCCACTGGCACCACCGATAGCTTTCCTAAAGCGTTCGGTAAACATAATTCGATCTTTTTCCGCTATCAAAGTTGAGATGAAATCTGACATTGCCTGGATCTCCCCTTGCGAATACCCTGTAAACTGTAATACCGAGGGACTCACCCAGATGTACTCCCCTTCTGGCCCAAACCATGACTCCCAGTTCACGGTATAGTTAGCAATAGCCCTGAATTTCTCTTCGCTCTTCGCGAGCGTCTCCTCTATCCGCTTGCGTTCTGTAATGTCACGGGTAAACGTCGAAAAACCAACCACTATTCCATCCCTGCGGATCGGATTATAGGAAGATTCGAAAAATCTCACCTCGCCTCTTAGCATTGGCAGGTTGAACTCTATCAAGAATGATTCTCCTGCCAATGCCCGTGCATTGTTGGCATTCCAGAAGCCCCGCATCAATTCAGGGAAGAGGTCAAGTGTACAAAGGCCGGGACACAGCTCTATCCCAAAAAGACTGCGGTACGTTTCACTGGCAGCATGATTGTACACCTGCAGGCGAACCTTGGGATCATACAACGCAATAATATCGTTGGTATTTGCGATGATTGCCTGGAGATTAGCCTCGCTCTTAACCAAGTCTGTTTCGGCCTTGTGACGCTGTACTGCCTGCCTGATTTTCTGTATTAGTTCAGCAAACTGAGCCTTCGTATCACCACCTTTTTGTAAATAGAAGTCTACCCCGTGGTTGATAGCCTGGATTACCACTTCTTCCCTGCCTTTACCGGTGAACAGGATAAACGGTATCTTTCCAAAACGTGTCCTTGCTTCAATAAGGAACTGAAGGCCATCCATAACCGGCATCTGATAATCGGAAATGATAGCATCAAATTTTTCTTCATTAAGGAGTGTTAATGCAGAAAGAGCTGAATTTATGGTTATTACTGAAAAATCCCCTGGTTCCTCAAGGAACATTTTTCCAAGTTCAAGGAGATCTGGATCGTCATCGACATAGAGGACCCGCATAGCATCTTCCATTATGCACCGTTTTTCTAATAGTTTTCCTTGAAGTGCATGCACACGATGTGCCTTTCTTCAATTTTATTTCCTGTGCGTACCTTTCCGCATTCGAGGAAACCTTTTACATTTCGTCAAATGCACTAGTATATTGATGATAGGGGTATACACGGTTAAATGTTGTGCAATGTGGATGTGAGACGTTCCCATTCCATTTATCGTTAACAGGAGATACCTATGGTAATGGAAACATAACCAATGTATAGCCGGGTTCGATAGGAGTCAACTACAGCAAATGAAATACCACCACACTAGCTCGCAGAATGATTTTTCAAGATAAACCAGATTGAAGTCAATTGTTTAACCTAATCCGTCTCCTCTTAACTCGCTTCACTCTCATAACGCCATTTCCCATTCGGTACCGTGATCTCAAATCGTGCACCATTCCCTGGTTCGCCTGTTTCGCGGATAGTGATACCGGTGATATCCAGAATTTCCCGAGAAAGTGCTAAACCAAGTCCGGTATTCTTCCCAAAGCCACGTTCGAAGATCTTCTCTTTCTCCTCAATTGGAATACCTTCTCCATCATCCTCGCATACAATTAGATGATCATCGCCAGATTTAAGCACATAGAACCGTATTGTTGTGATCTTCCCTCCATAACGCACCGCATTATCCATTAAGTTGTAAAAGACTTTGATAATCAGCGGGTCTGCAAATACGTCTTCACCAGTAGGGAGAACGTTGTTCACTATGACATGTTTTAGCGGAGCTTGCCGCACCGCAGTTTCTACGAGTTTTCGGCAATCCTGCCAGAAAGGCGTATTGATTCCAATATTCTCGTATTCTTTGGTAAACTGGATCAAAGCAGAGATTCGCTCTGCCGCAGTTATAACCCTCTGGATATACTCGTTAAATGAAGGGTCATGTTGCTTATTTTTGAGTATATCGAGATATCCCCTCTGCATCAACAGCTGGTTGTTAATGTCATGGCGGGTGATGCTGGAGAGGAGGTTGAGTTTTCGATTTGTCTGCCGTATTATTTCTTCCATTTGTTTGCGTTTGGTAATGTCCCGAATAGAAATAAGATCTGCAGGTTTCCCCTCATAACTGATAATTTTGCCCATACTTTCAACGCTGAATTTATTCCCTTTTTCCGATATTGCATTGTACTGAGCAAGGTATGCATCATGACCCTGATTTACTTGAATCAAATCCCTTACTACATCCTCACGGGATTCCGGTGAGATGAATTCCATCACATTCCTGCCAATAAGTAGAGAGAGATCATCACTTTCTATCGTGTGAGCCACTGCATTATTTGCAAAAAGAATAGTACCTTGTAAATCAAGAATTAAAATTCCTTCAAGAGAATGCTCAACAAGAGATCGATATTTATCCTCGCTTTCCCTTAGTGAATTCTCCATTCGCTTGCGCTCTGTGATATCCACATGAGTACCGACATATCGTTGAGGTTTGCCCAGTTCATCATATTCTACAATTTTTCCCCTTGCAAGAATCCACTTCCATTCACCTGAAGCAGTTCTAAACCTTTCCTCGTGATAGAAAGCCGGTGTTTTCCCTTGAAGGTGATTTAAAAAATGGGAATTCCCCTCTATACGATCATCCGGGTGGATTAGAGAGAGGAACTCTGAACCATTATTAGGAAATTCTATCGGTGTATAACCCAGCATATTGGAAACAGTATCGTTGAAGGTAATGGTACCACTGGTAAGATTCCAGTCAATTATCCCTTCATCTGCCCCTTTGAGGGCAAGTTCCAGTTGTTGCCGGATATTTCGTAATTCATTTTCAGCCCGTTTTTGATCTGTGATATCAATAAAGTTTTCAAGTAACTTTTCCCTGCCACCAATCTGGATCCTTTTTACGGATTTTAAGATAGGAATCGTTGTCCCATCGATGCACAATAGCAATCGTTCGGCATTATCCACTTCCTGATTTAAATCGGAAATTGGACAAGCCCCTTCATCTGCAGGACAAAGAAACTTATGACATTTTTTTCCGATGATATTATCAGAGGTAGTCATGAATAATGCAGAGGCAGCCAAGTTGGCAAATTCAATGGTATGGGTTTCGGCGTCTACAATGACAACTCCGGAAGTTAGGTTGTCACTAATAAAGCGTAGACGTTCATCACTCTTTTTCAAGGCTTCCTCTACCTGCTTCCGTTCAGTGATATCACGGGCGATGCTCATTACGAATGGCTTATCGCCAAGATTAAAAACAATTGAACTAACCTCTGTGGGGATTTGTCTTCCATCCCGCGTGATGTGAACTGTTTCAAAAATAAGATGACCATTTTTGTTAAGCTCCTGAATCCGTTCTTCTACTTTCAGGGCATGAACCGGTCCATCTACATCCCCGGCCTTCATCTTTAATAATTCTTCACGTGAATAGCCTAACCGTTTGCAGATAACATCGTTCACTTCAACAAAATTTCCTTCAAAATCATGTATTGCAATCGCGTCACCGGCATTTTCAAAGATAATGCGATATTTTTCCTCGCTCTCCCGTAGCGCATCTTCTGTCTGTTTCAGTTCAGTGATGTCCTGGGCGATTTCCACTACACCGATTAGGTTCCCTTGTTTATCAACTACCGGCTCACCCCTCTCGTCCCAAACCCTACCATCAGGGGTGTGCATAATTGCATGTTCAGACTGATTTGTCTCAAATACCTTTAATGTCGGGCAGTTTTCACAGGGGTGTGCTGGATCTGCCCAAAAAGTGTGACAGGTATAACCAATCATTTCGGTAGGCGATTTGTGAACAGATTCTGCGGCGACCTTGTTCGCCCATAGAATCTTCAAATCTTTGTCTACAAAGGCAATGTTGGTGGTAATGCCATCCAGGATTGCTGTTTTTTGTGCCTCACTCTCTCGCAATTTATCTTCCACCTGCTTACGTTCGGTGATGTCACTGATAGCGATACGAATTGCTATCACCCCCTTACCGTCGATAAACCTGATCCCTCCTAACCATGCCGGGAATAGTGAGCCATCACTCCGTATAAATGTTAGATTGCAGGTATGTTTTCCTCCATGTTGCCGAATATTTACAAAATACTGGTCCCACTCGTCATGACATTCTGGAGCAATGAAACCTCCGAGCCCATGGTTGACGAGTGTGCTCCGTTCAACCCCAAGAAGCGTCGCACAAGTGAGGTTCACCTCTTTAATCAATGCCTTGTCGTTGAGCGTAAGATACCCGATCGGGGCGAATTCATAGAGGTCAAGAAACTTATCCCGCGATTCCTCAAGTGCGAGATGAGACTGTCTAAGTTCTTCCGCCTGTGTCTCGAGCTCGACCTGATGGATTTGGAGTTCCTCGTTTTTCTTTAGAAGTTCATCCTCGACCTTTTTGAGATGAGTAACATCTCTTGATACACCTAATACAGATAGAACCGTTCCACCATCATTGAATTCTGGTGTCAGCATCCAGTCAAGAACAACGTGTCCCCCGACACTTTCCCATTCAAACTGAGTCTGGTATGGTTTCCCTGTCTTAAAGACCTCATTTATCTTCTCTTCCCAGAACTGGCTCTGTCTTTCGTCAAACCCAGTTTCACGGTGTGTTTTGCCAATTATTTTATCTTCTGATAATCCCGAAACCCGGAGTGCCGCAGGGTTCATGTACATATGACGGCACTGCGGGTCATACCGCATGATGTAATCCGGACTGCTTTCTGCAAGAGAACGGAACTTCTCCTCGCTCTCCCGCTGCGCCTGTTCCTGCAGTGTTAGTTCATCTAAATTGGCACGGAGTGCCGCCTCAGTTGCAGCCAGTTCCTCATAGGCAGCATGTAGTTCTTCGGTACTTTTCAGTAGCGCTTCATCAGCTCTTTTCCGGGAGATCGCCGAATGAGTTTTATGTGAAAGTTCGGCAAATTGTGATTCGGGTTCGCCACCTTTCTGGAGATAGAAGTCTGCTCCGCTGTTGATAGCCTGGATTACCACTTCTTCCCTGCCTTTACCGGTGAACAGGATAAACGGTATCTTTCCAAAGCGTGTCCTTACTTCAACAAGAAACTGGATTCCATCCTTGCCTGGCATTTGGTAATCAGAAATAATAACATCAAATTTTTCTTTTCCCAAGAGGTCTAATGCTGCAGATACCGAATCGATAGTTGTAACAGAAAATTCACCTGATTCCTCAAGGTAAAGCTTCGCGATTTCAAGGAGACCCAGTTCGTCATCGACATAGAGGATCCGGATAGCATCTGCCATTATAATCTAATGTCTATTTCATGGTACATACTTTTTTTGATTGAAACGCAGCCATCCCTGCGTATTTTGCTGATGAACCCAGTTCTTCACATATCCGTAAGAGTTCATTATACTTCTCAACCCGCTCGCCCCTGCAGGGTGCACCGGTCTTTATCTGCCCTGTTGAAAGTGCTACTGAAAGGTCGGCAATAAAAGAATCCGTGGTTTCACCACTCCGGTGAGAGATCATTGCTCCCCAGTTTTCTCTTTTGGTAAGTTCGATTGCGTCAATTGTTTCTGTAACAGTACCAATCTGGTTTAATTTTATAAGCACTGCATTTGCTGCCTTCTCCTTTATTCCCTTTTCTATCCTTTCTGTATTTGTAACAAAAAGATCATCTCCGACAATCTGTATTTTATTTCCTATCCGGCGGGTCAATTCAATCCAACCTGCCCAGTCATCTTCTGCAAGCCCGTCTTCGATTGAAATGACAGGATAGGTTGAGGTTATATCACTGTAATAATCAGTCATTTCAAAGGAGGTAAGTGACTTCTTTTCGGTACGAAGTCTATAGAGATCATTCTCATAAAATCCACTGGAGGCCGGGTCCAGGGCGAGAGATATCTCATTACCCGGTTTATATCCTGCAGATTCAATTGCTGTACATATAAGTTCAAGTGGTTCACGGTTCGAGGGGACTTCAGGGGCAAACCCTCCTTCATCGCCGACACCTGTTGATAATTTCTTTTTTCGTAATACTCCCTTGAGTGATTGATAAACCTCACAACACCACCTGACCGCTTCAGGAAAATCAGGGGCCCCGACAGGTGCTATCATGTACTCCTGAAAGTCAGCTCCCTGCCAGTTTGCATGGGTTCCACCGTTTAAGATATTCATGCAGGGGACTGGAAGTAAATATGGCCCGGAATGAATTCTTCTAAAAAGTGATTCGCCTTTTTCGTTTGCTGCTGCACGCATTGCAGCCATTGATACAGTTAAAATGGCATTTGCTCCAAGCCGACCTTTGTTAGGGGTCCCGTCGAGTGCTATCATTGTAGAGTCGATAAGATTCTGGTCAAGAACGTCAAAACCGGTTAATGCCGGTGCGATCTCATTATTTATTGAATTTACCGCACCAAGCACTCCTTTTCCTGAATATCTCGCGCCCCCGTCCCTTCTTTCGACTGCTTCATGGACACCGGTCGAAGCTCCTGACGGGCAGGCTGCTCTCGCTTTAGTCCGGTCTCCTAGAAGTATGTCCACTTCAACTGTCGGGTTACCCCGCGAGTCAATAATTTCACGGGCTTTAATTGAGCTGATCTTTGAGTCCATAGGATATTTCCTTATATTATTTGCATGGGTGATATATTGAACTAAAGGTTACGTAAAATACAGTTGATATTGATGAAACGTTTACATGCCGGAAGGGGATGAAAAGAGGAATATTCACTCGTTAATATGAACGACCTTTGCCGGAGGAAACCCATTAAAATAGGTTGACGATGCATGGGAATAAGCTCCGATATTTTCAGAATAAACAAGGTCGTTTATCTCGAGCATAGGAAGTTCGGCGCTCAGCGTTATTGTATCAAATGCATCACATGTAGGTCCGAATACGGCAGAAATCTCAGTCTCACCACCTTTGAACGAAAGGACCGGATAAGTGCAGTGGTCAAAGACCTGGCCTGAATATGTGTGGTAAACCCCGTCATTTATGTAATAACAGGGCTTTCCGTCACGGTATGACTTGCCAATTACTTTTGCTACAAGAGTACAGGCATTAGCAATAAGAAATCTGCCAGGTTCTGCGAGGATCTGCATATCGTTATTAAAGAGCCGGTTTATCTCTTTATTGAGTTTGACCGCAAGTGTCTTAAACGATTTTACCTGCGGATGATATTTTACTGGGAATCCACCTCCGATATCAAGGATTTCTATCTTTCTACCTGTTCGGGTCTCTACTTCCCTGATAATATTAACAGACAACTGCAGGGCCTGGATATAGTTCTCAAAATTAGTACACTGGCTACCAACATGGAAACTCAGCCCCTCCACGATGAGACCCATATCAAAGGCTATTACAATCAGATCTGCGGCTTCTCCAGGGTTTGCTCCGAACTTTGAAGAAAGCTCGACAACTGAACCTGTATTTGGGACCTGAACCCGTAATACAAGTCCTGCATGTGGAGCATATTTTTTTATCTTTTTCAATTCCTCATTGTTGTCAAAAGTGACAAGTGGATTGTACTTATCGAGGGCAATAAGTGTCTCGATTGGTTTAATGGTATTTGCGTAGATAATTTTGTCCCATATCCAGTCCTGCCTCTCCTTATCCGGCATATCCTTGATATTTTCATGAACAATCATGAATTCGGGCATAGATGCAACATCAAAACTACAGCCCATCTTAAAAAGAGTCCTGACTATCTCGGGATTGGAATTTGCTTTTACCGCGTAATATATCTGAACATTAGGAAGGCGTTCTTTGAATTCCAAATAATTTTTCCGGATTTTTTCATGGTCAACAACAAATATAGGAGTCCCTTCTTTCTCTGCGAGGTCCATAAGGATCTTTTTACGATTATTTCCCCGCTTTGAAACCCTGGTCCGGTCCTCGTCTCTGCTTAACTCTTTCATGCCCTCCTCCTTTCAAAAATGATGAACAATTCATTGAACAAACAAGAAATTTTTGAACTGCCAGATATCATCATAGTCATAGATATTTTCTGGATTCTCCTTAAAATATATCATCCTGTTTTTTAAGGGATTCCAGTCAGCGGGTCCGGAGTGGAATGTTCCAAGATATGGTTTTGCAATATCCAGAATATACTTGTAAGGCAGGTCATCAGGCAAACAAAACCCTCTCCTTGGATTTTCTATCATCCACATGACAGCCGCAATTACCCCGAGTGAGACCTGCAGGGTCGTGGCATTCTGACCCGGTGCATGGGTCCTTGCTTCTTCAATTGACAGAATGCTCCCGGTCCACCATGACTGGTATGGATGGCCCATAAGGAGTGCCCCTAAAATATCAGCGCCGGATATTATCTCCGCGTCATTCATAATACGGAACTTTGGAGGCAATTCATAATTTCTTCCTCTCAGTTCATGTAGAGAGGCGACCGTAGCATCGCAAGGCACGTATGCATAATAAACGCTTGGCCGGTATATTGCCCTGCCCTCTTTCCAGACCGTCCACCTGTCAGATATCCCATAAGTTTCGCCATGACGTATGGCCATCCCAACAATTTCCTGATTTGGAATCCACGACCTGACCCATGTGTTCATTCCCATCTTCGCAAGAAATACTTCGTTTTTCGGCCCTGATGGTGGGATGAAGGTTAAACCCGGATATTCCTTTTCATGAATTCCCCAGCCCATTTCGGCAGGTGCTGTACCTTCTTCTATCAACCCTTCAACGCACCATGTACCAACAAATTCGTCAGGTTCTTTTGGTATTTTCGAAACCTGGGTGTCCCGTTCTGAACAGTGAATAACTTTTATTCCTATCTCCATTGCAATTCTTGCAAAATTTTCTTCTTTTACGAGTTCTTCGAGCCTCTCTGGCTCTTTTGCAATGCCGTCAAAAATCATCTTGTTTGCGATGTCTATAAGTCCTTGTTTAGCAAAGTGCGAGATAAGGCCTGGATTTGCACCATGATCAACAACACAGGTCACTGAATCATTCCAGTCTTTTGTGATCTCACGAATTTTCATCTGACGATAATACAATGATTTTTCGTATGGATTTGCTGATAATCTTACAATAAAAGGATCCCATACCTCAACTGAAGCATTTATATAAAGAACAAAATTATCATGACACCATTTTATAATTTCACAACAATCGATATTGTAAGCAAGATCAATTAATAATCCCCCGGGTGATAGATAGGCTGCGAGGATTTCTTCCAGGTTCTTCTCTGTCACTCTTCTCTGAAAAAAACGAAGACCCTGACAGGTCCAGTCTTTAAGATCCCCGGTTTTATCATCGCTATCAATAATTGTAATGTCCGCAGGTGAAATATTTATATGCCTGAACAGAAGGGGAAGCATACACTTGCAGACTGCACCATATCCAATTATCAGGATATTACCAGAAAAATCCAAGTATACCTCCGGTTATGATGTTTTGCTCTCATGATTGATATATCATTTAATAGTCATTTCAACAAAAAAAAATATCTGTCTCCAATTTTTTTTCATTATCGCATTTCTGAATACGAATGATATGATAATTTTGAGGTAACTTTGAGGTCCATCGGATTCATGGGTTATTTCCTCCAGGACGCCACTTCCCGTTTTGAACCATTATCTCAAAACGTGCTCCTTTCCCGGGTTCTCCGGTCTCCTCTATAGTCATTCCGGTTATTGCAAGAATTTCCCTGATAAGGAAAAGGCCAAGGCCGGTGTTCTTTCCAAAACCACGTTCAAAGATCTTCTCTTTCTGATCCTGAGGGACACCTACACCATTATCTTTCCAGATAATCCGGATACCTTCATTTTCAGTAATGACAGATACATCTATACGGTTTACAGTTTCTCCATGGCGCATTGAGTTATCGACGAGGTTGTATAACACCTTTTCAAAGAGCGGGTCTGCAAATATCTCAAGATTTCCGGACTCATCAAACATATCGATGGCAGAGTTACCCACTGATTTAATCAAATCAGATAAATTTAACCATACCGGTGAATTTACCCCCAGGTCCTGATAATCTTTAGTAAAATCTATCTGACTTTCAATGGCCTTTGTCGCATCATGTATCTTATCAAAAAATGGATCAATCTCTTCAATAACTTTAATTTTCCGTCCAAAATGTAAAAAACCCTGGATAATCAAAACTTTGTTCTTAATATCATGCCTTGTTATACTGGAGAGTAGGTTAAGTTTTTTATTGGCGACTAATAACGCTTCTTCTGTCTGCCATCTCACTTTAATTTCTTTATTTAATTCTTCTGCTTTCATCTCCATTTCGACCTGAGTATCTGTGAGCTCCCTACTCATATCGACCAGTTCATTGTTCAGACGAGTAAGATCCTCGTATATTTGATAGTCTGTTAATCTTTTGTTATCCTGATATAGGCCCGTTCCACATATCTGTGCAAGATCAACTGGCTCATCATCCGAATACAGAATTCCGGAGATTAATAAGCCTAAATATGAGGGAGAAGATGCACCAAATACAAGAAAAACGTTCATTGCCCGAATACCCGTGCAATAGAGAATCTTCGGTGTATTTGTTGTTAAAAATTCTATTCGTTTACTAGATGAAAGTCCATCAGAGGATAGTTTAAAGAAAAAGCGGGTCACTGTTTCCTTTGAAGAAGAACTGATATAACGTGACAGGTGGTTCCCAGGAACAACTGGATTGCCAAAGATATCGAAGTCATCCCTGTATACATTCAGGACAAGACCATTATAATCACAACTAAACACAACACCTGAATTCATGAATAATTCCTGCACCTTTTTTTTTAGGGAACAAGTTCGTTTGAGAGCGATACCGCTTCTTCTGCATCTTTTGCATACGCATTTGCCCCTATTTGTTGCCATAGGTCAGGCACAATATTGAAGGGGTACCCGCCAATAATTATGATAATATTCCGTGTATCCGGAGATTCTCTTAAACTCTGAATAAGAGAAAAAGCTTTTGGAATATGAAAAGACATAGTTGATGATATAGCAACTACCACGGCTTTACGTTCTCTAATTGTCGTTTCAATGCTTTGTAAAGGGCTGTTTGCACCAATATGATATGAATTCCATCCGTCCATTTCAAAAAAATCTGCAACCATCCGTATCCCTAACTCATGGAGTTCACCTGAAACACATGCCGTGACCACTGTCTTACCTCGTTTTATAATATTTTTGTTCCTGGCAATGTATTGAAAGTAGAATTGAGCAAGGATCTGCTGGGTTGACGCAGTAACATAATGTTCCTGCGCCACACTAATCTTCTGAAGTTGCCATAGTCTGCCGACCTCATGGAGTATAGGCTGATAAATAAAAAGGTACACATCCCTGACCGATACTCCTTGATTCACCAACTCAACAACCAGGTTGCGAGCTTTTGTCCGGTCTGCCTGTAGCAATAAAAAATCGAGATATTTAAGTGCCTCTTGCTTTAGTGGATTATCGTCAGTGATAAAGGAAGGAATGGTAGTTGGGGCCCCTATAAGCGCTGCGAGGCTCTTTTCAATATATTCATGAGTTTTTTTACTCTGTTCTTCAGGTAGTTCCAGGTCAAGGACATCCCTTACCACTTCAAGACTTGTTCTGAGGCAATTTTCAGGTAACCCAAGGGATGCGAGGAGTACCTTTGCCCACTTTGTATAATCAATTAAAATTGCTGCATCACTTACTGCAATCGACTCCTCAATATATTGAAGGTGGTAAGAGAAGTCTTCCAATGTGCGGGCTCTCTGATATTCGCTATATCCATTGATAATATCCGGATATCGCTCTTTATAAGTTTCATACGCCTTTTGGGCATTCTCCTTTCTATTAAGATTAACCGGATGGTAAACAGGATCCAATTTTTTTTTTTGCATTTTCTATTCCCAGCTTATTTCTCATTTATGATTTGTAATTATAAAGAAATATATACATGTTAAAAGCGAGAATATCAAAGTAGATCATTTTGATTAGTTAAGGTCAGAAATTTATGGATATTGAATCTCTCCTTGTCTCTTTCTGTCTTTTATCTGCATTTATTACGTATGGTCTTGGTCTCTTTGTCTATGCAAAAAACCAGAAATCTTTAGTAAACCGCCTTTTTCTCGCATTGATGCTTGCAGCTACCTACTGGGCGATTGGAGAATTCCTTATCTGGGATGCAACCGGGTATGAAAATATGAAATTCTGGCTTAAAGTGAGCTCTTTCTGGATTCTTGTACCAGTACTTACTGTTCATTTTATGCTGGCGTATACAAAGAGTCCAATTTCAGAAAGAAAAAATCTGAAATATCTTCTTCTCTTCCTTTACCTTCCTGCATTTGTATTTGCAATAATCGAAATTTTCAGTGATAATGTTTTAACTATCTCCTATATACCAAATTTTGGATATGCATATTCTCCATCAAATGGAAACATCATTTACCAGTTAGAGGCGTTTTATGATCTTTTATTGATGTTATTTGCTATAGTTCTGAGCCTTTCTTCCTGGGTAAGATCCGTGTACCGGAACAGGCAACAGAGCAACCTTGTCAGTGCAGGTTTAATTATTGTGATTGCTTTTGGTTCTCTATCCGGAGTAATACTCCCGGCTTACGGGATATATATCCCAAATCTTGTTTTTATAGGTATAGTCTTTTTTTCTCTTATTATCACCTATGCAATTCTTCGGTATGGACTCTTTACCTTAAGCCCTGAAAGTGCAGCAAGGAATATAATGAGAACAATGCCTGATGGATTAATAATTGCAAGTATGAATGGAGTTATCCGAAATACCAATCACGCATCGTCAGAAATTTTCAAAAGACCCGAAAATGAATTAAAAGGACTGACCCTTCCTGAATTAATACCCGAACCGGTATATACAAACCTGACGAAAGCCCTATTCGGGAAAGGTATGATAACAGATAGCGAAGCTGTTTTGCAGGGATGTGATTACACTGTTATTAGCATTGCTGGTTCAGTAGTAAAGGACCCTGAAGGAATTCCAGCCGGAATAGTTCTCATTATCCGGAATATCACAAATAGAAAGAGAGGAGAAAGGGCCCTTCAGGTTGCAAACGAGAAAATATCTCTTTTAAGCAGACTTACGCGTCATGATATCAACAACCAGGTAACAGCTATTCATGGCTATCTTATCCTCATGAAAGAGAATGGAGTGAGTGAAAAAGTCAGCCAATACATTTCGTCATGTATCGACCTTATCTCCAAAATTGACCTTCATCTCAAGTTTGCACGTGAATATGAAAGTATCGGGTCTCATCAGCCGGTCTGGAAGTCTTTGGACGGGATGATAACTGCTGCCATTAAAGAACTCCCGGAAACCAAGGTCCGGATAGATCTTCTCATATCAGATGTCTGCATTTACACAGATCCGCTTTTTGAAAAGGTAATTTATAATCTCCTGGAAAACGCACTTCGACATGGAGAAAGCCTGAAAATAATACAGATCTCAACTATCGTAAAAACTGAGGGGGATCTTATGCTTACTGTAAAGGATGACGGTGTTGGTATCCGGTATGACCATAAGGAATTAATTTTCAGCCAGGGGTTTGGAAAGAACACCGGCCTTGGACTCTCAATTTCACGCGAGATACTTCGTGTGACAGGAATTTCTATCAATGAAAATGGAGTACCAGGTGAAGGTGCAAAGTTCGACATCCTTATCCCTGCCATTTCATGGAGGTACTGCGAACAAATATAATTATTAAAGAGGAGCCAGGGCAAGGGATTTTTCCTTGAGTTGTTTAAGGGCATAGGGCTTGGGCAATGAATCTGAGAACCCGTAATCCTGGTAATTCGCCATAACCGGGTCGTTTGAATAACCGCTGGAGACAAGTACCGGGACATCACTGTCCATTTCTCTCAGGAATTTTATCGTTTCCTTCCCACCAAGACCACCAGGTATGATAAGGTCCATAATAACGAGGCCATAAGGTGATTTTTCTTCTTTTGCTATCTTGAACTGCTTGAGGGCTGTTTCGCCATCTAGCGCTTTATCAACCTTATAACCTATTTTTGAGAGCATTATTGAGAGTATATCAAGAATGGCAGATTCATCATCCATGACAAGTACCCTGTTACTTGTCTTTTCCTTCATCTCAATTGGTTTTTCTGAAAGGGAAGCATTTTGCGTTAAAGGAAGAGATAGAGTGACAGAAGTGCCTTTTCCCGGAGTCGACTGGACATCAATCTTTCCTTTATGCCGGGTAATAATTGAATGAGCTGTTGTCAGGCCAAGACCCTGCATCCCCTCTTTTGTCGAGAAGTAGGGTTCAAAGACTCTCGGCAGGATTTCAGGTAAAATTCCAGAACCAGTATCAATAAGTTTTATCAAAACCTGCCTCGATTTCCCGTTGTCAACCTCATCTACTTCGCACTTGATCTTTAACTTTCCAGAGCTTGGCATGGATTCTACCGCATTTCTTGATATCTGGTGAATGGCTACTCCTAGTTGACCCGGATCAACTTCAACCATCGGGAGGTCAAGGGGGATATCATACTCTATTTGAACATTTCCCCCCTGTATATAGCCACCCGGAGCACTTTTCAGGAATTCGCCCAGTTGAATAGGTTCCTTTACAGGGTCTCCACCTGGTGAGAATGTGAGAAATTTACGGGAGAGTGATTTTGCACGACCGACTGCCCTCTCAGCAGCCTTCAACCTCTCCAGGACTTCGCTATTTTCAGGTGTGAGATCCCTTACAAGTACGATATTTGATAGAATAATAGTGAGAATATTATTGAGGTCATGGGCAATTCCACCTGCAAGAATCCCCAGTGATTCTAGTTGTTGTAACCTTCTTTGTTCTTCTTCTTTTCTTATAGTGTCTGTTATGTCGTGAAAAACAATAACTTTCCCTGTTGAGCCGTCCGGGAGGGGAAGTGGACTTACATGCTGCTCTATAAAAATCTCTTTTTTTCCCGGCCCTGACACAAGCAAATATCTGGCCTTTAATGCGGTATCACTAGTGTCAACCTTTAATAGATCTCCATTTAACTTCTCTTTTGTAACAGGGTCAAGTAATGTGTAAACCTCAGATATCAGGGCATTTGGATTGCTTTCCAATTGAAAACCTGACAATTCACGGGCTTTTGGATTCATATAAATGATTCTTGCGTCCCCTGATATTGCAATCACACCGTCACCTATGGACCGTAATGTAATTGAGAGCCTTTCCTTCTCTTTTTCAAGTGCAAATTCGGCATTTTTTTGAGGGCTGATATCCTCTGCTATCCATAAATATCCTTCACGCCCGCCGTCCCTGTTTTTAATTTCGGATAAAGAGACAACCTCCCACCTTGTCGTTCCGTCAGGCCTCTTTTGTGCCACCTCGCCATTCCAGACCCCTCCGGTTTCAGCGGTAGTAAGTGCCTCGGAATAGACATTGTTATCGTGGAAGAGTGACGAGAGATTTGATCCCAATATGCGTTTGTTGGAATTTTCTGTGAAATTATTAAGCCCTGGATTGGAATAGGTTATTATCTGCTCTTTTGACGTGATTGCAATCGCGGTATGAGTTTGCTCTACTGCGGCCATGAGTGTTGAAAGAAGCCTCTGTTCCTGGTCCCGAAGAATTGCACGTTCAACAGAATGGGGAAGCATGCGCAGATACGAGCCTGATGAATCTTTAACCAGGTAATCAATGGCACCGTTTTTTAATGCTTTAACTGCAGTTTCCTGATCGCCGGCACCAGTTGTTACAATGAGTGGAGATCTGGTTTTTCTGATCTCGTCCAGGATATCAAAAACCGTGCCGTCTCCCAGGTTTATGTCACTAATTATCAGGTCAAAAGATTTTGTATCCATGAGCCTGACCGCCTCTGCACAAGAACCCGCAATATGGTAATTATATGGGATTGCCATCTCGCGGACAGCCCGGATAAATGCAATCTGGTCTACCTCGTCGTCTTCTATAAGCAGGACAGACCTGGAGACCACATTTGCCGGTTTATTATTTTTTTTATCCGGTAAAACCATGTTATATAAAACCCTCTTACTCAGGAAGTTCCGAAAGAGTCCAGTAGATATTGATGGCCCGCATTACTTCAACAAATTGTTTATATTCAACTGGTTTTACCATATACCCGGCTGCACCGCTATAGAAACTTTCATTTCTTTCAATATCAGCCCTTGATGTTGTGAGCATAATTACAGGTAGCAGCTTTAAATCCGGGTCCATTTTTATAACTTTTAAAAATTCTATTCCGTTCATTCTGGGCATATTGATATCAAGCAGAATTATTGCAGGGCGTTCATTCTCAGGATCTCGAAGTATTTCCAGGGCTTCTTCTCCATTTCCTGCATGATAAAGCTTGTTTGTAACATTAAGGTCACGAAGTGCCCTCTTCACTGACATCACATCAACTTCGTCATCCTCGACAAGGAGGATGGGTTTATCTTTGTTCATAACACTCACTCGGTACTTCTATCATAATGTATAAGTTTTTTTTCATCAAACAGATTTAATTGTAAAATAGAAGGTTGATCCTTCACCCAGCTGTGATTCTACCCATATCCTTCCACCCTGATGTTCGACAATTTTCTTTACTATTGTAAGGCCAATACCTGTACTTTCAAATTCATCTTTACTATGAAGTGTCTGAAAAATCTGGAATATCTTTTCATGATAGGCTTTATCAATGCCAGGTCCGTTATCCTGCACGCCAAATTTGCAAAATTCTCCATCAGTTTCAGTCAGGATTGTTATAACTCCGTCGGGCCGGTTTACATATTTTACGGCATTTGATATGAGGTTCTCAAAGATCTGTGAGACTTGTGTCCTGTCTGCAGTTATTGTGGGCATATTTTCCGGAATATTAATTTTAAACCCTTTAGGGACCTGGATTAAATCTATTACATCCTCTATAACGTTACGGATCTCTATCGGTTCAAAAACTTCAGGTGTCCTTCCAATCCTCGAATATTTCAGTATTCCATCTATGAGGTTCTGCATACGGTTGACCCGGACTAAGATCAGATCAAGGCTCTTTTTACCGTCTTTATCAAGCTTGTCAAAGTAATCCTCATGGAACCAGTTTGCAAGTGATGTTATTCCACGAAGAGGAGCTTTTAAGTCATGAGATACAATATAAGCAAAATCTTTTAATTGTTCGAGAGCAATGCTTCTTTCCTCCTCCATTCCGACTGCAGCTGCGATAACAGACAGGATCTTTTTATCGGTTTCGGAGGGTTCCAAATGAGTTGTGTATACAACACATAGTGAACCAAAAAGTTTTCTTCCTATCCCTACTGCCTTCCCCAGGTATGTTTTTAATGAATATTTTGCTACATTTGAATCACTTTCTGCATATTTACTCTTTTCAAGGTGAGGGATATATACAATCTCATCGAGTTTTTTATTAATAATATCAAAACAGATATGCCCTTCCGGGTTGTCACAAGTATTGTAATCATCCGGGGTATGCCATGTTCCAATTGAACAGAGCATCCCTCTATCAAGCCGGTTATAAAGGGCGAAATCCGCTTTCAGGAGTTCTCCGGCAAGAGCTGTAAGGGAATTAATGTTCTCAACCGGGTCAGGGCCAAAGTTTAGAAGACACTCATTTATTCGCATGAGGTTTTCCTCCTGGCGTTTACGTTCTGTTATATCTGTGATACTCTCAACAAGATACTCATTGCCCCGGATTTTAACCGAGTGAACCGTTTTAATTATCGGGACCTCACCCCTTGTGCGGCTGATTAAAATCCTTTCAGAGTTGTCAATAGTATTTTTCTTATCTGTTATAGGACACTCGCCGATTTCAGCAGGACAGATAAATTCGTGGCAGACTTTCCCTATTATCTCTTCCTTAGGCAGATCAATTAAGGAAACCGCTTCATGATTGACATTGACAATCTGATGTGTAACAGCATCAATTAACACCATGGCCTGCTGGTTTTCAAATATGACCCTGAATATCTCTTCACTTTCTTTCGTTGCCTCAACTGCCCGTTTCTTCTCTGTTATATCCTCAAAAATATAGAATCTGCCATAATATTCATCCTCCGGCCCTCGGATCTGGGTCGAATATCGCCTGATTGTCCTACCATCGATAAACTTGATCTCATCATCAACACATATACGGTTTAGTTCATCCTGAAGTGGTTCGCAGGATGCTGCAAAGGCTATAGGATCAGATAGAAGCGGGAGGCAATGAGGAATAATCTCGTTATTTGTTAAGTTTCCGGTTTGAATATCAGGACAAATTTTTCCTAACCCCCAAATTTCACAAAATTGCTGGTTTGCATAAAGTATTGCATCTGTCCTGTTATCAACGACAAAAAAACCGAGAGGTGACGACCCGGCCATTGTAGATAACAGTGCCTCATTCCACTGGAGAGAATTGACAGCCTGTGAACGTACAATAAACTGACCAAATGATGCTGCAAATGCAGTTAAAATTGAGACATCAGTGCCTGCCCACTCACGTTCATTGATAACATCCTCAAAACCCAGGAAACCAAAAAATAATTTTCCAACCATAATTGGCACGATAAGGAAAGACCTGATACCCAATGACCTGAATTCTTCCATGGTCGCCCGCGAGAGATATGAAGTGTGAGTATGGACTGCATGACCAGCTGAAAGTTCACTGATAATTGATGAATATGGGCTCGTATAAGACTCAGGGCCTTCCTGTGTTTTTATTTCACCAGCCCAGATAGAATTTCTTTCCCAAAGGTATCTCTTTTTCATCCTGGGCAGTTCTTTACCAGGTTCAATTGAATTTTCATATAAATATACCCGGTCAACAACCATCATCTCACCTATCCAGGAAAGAGCTTTTTTCAGGAGAGAATCAATCTCACCTGGCTGAAGTAAAAGTGCTGAGATCTCACCTATCTGCCAGAATAATTTCTGCTGGTGCTCGAGCTCATCAATAATCGCCCGCATATCGGTTATATCTGTCAGAACAGATGCTGTAGCAATGAGTGCTTTTGAGGAATCGTGAAACGGTGTTACCCTTGTTGTATAATATTTTTTTACATCAGACTCAGATACTTCTATCACAGTTCCTGCGGCAAGAGAATCTGTCCGAATGGCATTCGCCTCTAGTATTTCTAAAATATCTTTAACTGATCCTCTGTATGGGGACCTTTGAATACTAGCTTTGGCATTCAGGTTGGAAATTTTTTTGTATTCACTATTTTCCCGGGTTTTATCTGTCGCGACATACCTTATCGATATGGCAGCAGGAACTGAATCAATAAGGAGTGTGAGCTCTGTTAATGCAAGATTTCGTTCTCTTTCTGCCTTATCTCTCCGTATTTCGAGAAATAATGCGCCTGATACCGAGAGGATGACTAAAATAAATAATACAATAATCTGCGAAAGCAGGATAACTCCTGTCCTTGCTGTGACATCTGTCACATCTATATCAATACCTAGTAGTCCTACTGGAGACCCGCGGGAGTCATAAATTGGGGCATATCCAGATAAAGTGCTTCCCCATTTATCGGTAATTACCAGTTTATCTGCTGTTGGATAACTAAAACCGGCTATCATTTGTTCGTTCGGGTTTGGATATACATCTCCTGATTTTGCGGCGGTTGGATCAATTCCATAATCAGCATCTACTTTGAACCTGACAGTGCCGTTTTCATTCGTCATAATATAAAGATATTTTAGATCCGGGTTCTGCTTCCGTACCTTGTTAAGATATAAATCTATTGTCTGAAATGCAGTTGTTTCCTCATCACCTGTCTTAATAGAGGATATCGAATCTCCATTAATACCGGATGCAACAACATTCGCGGTATCCCTAAGTTCATTTTTAAGTGCATCAGTCATTAGTCCGCTGGTGCTCATTATTGTTGCAACCGAGAATATTATAACAGAAATAAGGAAGACCGCAAGGATTATCTGCATATTCCGGTGACTTAGAGAAAATTCCCCGCTTAGTTTCCTCCCAATCATTGTTATTTCTCCCCAAGAGCTTCAGGTGAAATTATTATCGGGAGAGTGAAACAGAAACTCGATCCTTTTCCGATTTCTGAAGATACACTGATCTCTCCACCATCCGTTTTATCCATAAACCTGATAGCATTTTCAATCAGGTGTAAAAAGATCTGGGTTAACCTTAACCTTTCAAGTCTTATAACCGGGAAATTTCCGTTCCTATATAGGTATATATTTGAGGGAGGTTTCAGGGACTGGATAACAGAGTCAACAAGGAGCCCTGAATCGACTTCTTCAACTGGTGTATGAGATCTTCCTATCCTTGAATATTGAAGAGTGCCTTCAATCAGGTTGTTCATCCTTTTCACCCTTTTTTTCAAGAGGTTAAGATGACTTATAGTCCCCTCATCTGAACAGCCCTCAAGGTCAATGGATATCCAGTCTGCAAGTGAAGTAATGGCCCTCAATGGCGCTTTCAGATCATGAGATACAATGTACGCAAAATCGCTCAGTTCTTCATTTATTGCTTTTAGTTTTTGATTAAGTGATTTTTCATTTCTGACTGCGTCAGCAAGCCTGATATGCGTCCCAACCCTTAATGAGACTTCTTCGGAATCAAATGGCTTTATAATATAATCATTGGCACCAAGGGAAAATGCTTCATTCTTTTCTGAAATATGGGTAAGGGCAGTAACCATAATGACTGGAAGTTCTTCGGCGCAATACTTTTCTCGTATAATCTTTAGGACAGCGAGCCCGGAGAGTCCAGGCATCATCATATCAAGAAGTATACACGCAATATCCGGGTTATTTTCAAGAATTGCAATTGCATCCTTACCAGATTGCGTTTTAAGGACCGAATAATCCATCTCTATTAGATATAGAGATATAAGTTCGAGGATGTCAGGTTCGTCATCGACAACAAGAATAGTTTTCTTTTTTTTCATGCTGCTCTCAAGCCTGCCTTGAATAACCGGGATAACCGGGAGCTTTGTTAGAAATTATTAGATATTACGTTATAATTCAGAAAAAATGAGATAATTCAGGATTGCACTGATTCATAAATCATTGTGTAATACCTGGCTCCAACAACCGCGAGGAAAGGCATGAATATTAACGCAAGCAGCCATCCGATAAACGGTATTATTGAAAGGATGAAGTATATTATTCCAAGTACTATAATCAGAACAATTACAGCAACAATATACTTTATCCATCCAATTTTTCCGATTATTGATGCAATCTGACTGAATGCAAATGCGTCTCCCATCTTTCCGGACCGTGCAAACCTGATTAAACCAATAGTCATAAAGAGGCTGAAAATAATTGCAAAGATTAACAATACTGCAAATGAGAGGCCCAGCGTTCCAAGGAGCATTGAACCAATTGCTGCCGGATTTGCCACTCCCATTACAATAAGAGTACCAACTGACAGCCCTCCACTAAGTAAAAAGATTACAAAGGCAAGAATCACCGGAATTATCATGTAAATAATTTCAATTATCCACATTTTTATCCCGTCAATGAACATGCTCCCATATTCACTGGGTTCCGGAGCGGGTGTAATCCCCCGCATCACCCTGAGGGTATAACCAAAGATCAATGGAAATATGATAGAGCTGATGATAAGGACTATCCATCTGCCCCATTTTCCAAAGAATCCTTCTTTTGCATAACCAAATGACTGGCTTAAATTTTCACCTATTCGCATTTTTCACCTGCTATATACTATTAGAATAGTTTATTAGTATTTATCTTTTAAGGAGTTCAGGTAAGTATATCAAAAATGGACACATACAGAGGGAGAAGGAGAGAACGTATGAATCAATTTGATAAGACAATTAATTTTAACGGGATAAAACCGGAGGTGACCTCTGATGGGTGAAAAGTTCAGCCTTGTACTAGTAATGTGCATTGCAGTTATTTTATCTATATTCGGCATCATTTTTACGGGTCTTATCCTTCCTGGTTTGGGTGACATATTTACCGGGAGTGACCTTTCTGTTTCAGATTATAGAATCTACTATGATTTTAACGGAACATTAGTAGAAAATATTACATATCTCGTAAATCCTTTTGGTTCACAGACAAATCCTACTCAGTATTATGACAACATAGATCTGAAAAATGCAGGTCCAACGAGTAATTACCGTAGTCTGAACCGTTATTTCCTCTCTCCTGTTTCACTAGGTCCTACAATTGGTACCAGCATTGAATTCATTAATATTCATGTTCCGAAAGGTACCCTGGCCTATCTGAAAGACTCTGCCGGGACCGTATATTTGCTTATAAACGGGAAATGGTTTCAAAAGGATAACCTACGTGGAGAAGCCTATGGATATTCATCCGTTATCGATTCACACGCTAAAAACAACGAGATAGGAGCATACCTGGATTCATATTACCCCCAGGGGTTGTATAATCTCAGTTTCATTTATTCAATGACTGTTCCGATAGAACGCGGGTCAGACTATGACCATATAAATATTGACCTTGCTACCGACCATGTACCTTACAGCAGGGTTTTCGTTTCAATTCCTTCAGATAATATAGCGCAGGTTTATGTAAGGCCAATAAACCTAAATGTTCAGAAAGAGGGGAACAGGTATATAATAACAGGTGAAGTTCAAAAGGACGAGAATTTTGGTTTAGAATTACTTCTAAAAAGAGGATTTGGAGACAATGTCAAGGGAGTCGTAAATGACCTGGGAACTGTCAATGTCAAAGATAAGACTGAAAGTGCACAGCAGAAAAAATCCATTTTTTCAGATATTTCAATATATATATATTATATATCCATTTTACTTCTTTTATTGAGCCCGGTTTTGCTTTTTCGAATATGGTACAAATATGGAAGGGAAAAGTCATTCACAGTCCCTAAAGAGATAAGTTTTGTCCCTGAACCGTCACGAAAACCCTGGGTTGTTAACCTTATTTTCCATGAAGACCCCCAGACTTTTGATGAAAACGGGTTTTATGCAACTATACTCGACCTTCACAGGCAGGGAAAGATAGAGGTTTCAGAAACAAATCAAGAAGACACGGTAGATAATAATGGCATAAAGAGGGTAAGACGGTTTTTCTCCGGTGATCCTTTGCCACAGATACAAATAAAGATTAACGCTACAGAGAGCGAAGACCCGTATGAAGAGAGAGTACTCCTGTTCCTTTCCCGTATTGCTGAAGATAATGTTTTCAGATCTGAAGGCCTTGAATCCATGGCAGAAGAGGCAAAGAAAGATAGTAGTATTGAAACGACTCTCCTACTGCTTCAAAGAGAGTATCATGAGCTCGTGAAATATAGAAACGAAAGTATTGAAGATACATTAATAATTGATGGACGGACGTACCTCTACCCATTGATAGCAGCTGCATTTGGATGTGGTCTCGTCTCACTGTTACTATGGATATTATCGGTTCTTTTTTTCAGTCAGTTTTATTTAATTTCTCCCTTTTTCTTTGGATTCGCTGCAGTTAACTTTACAATAGTCACCCTGCAGGGAATAATAGCGTATTTTTTCCCTGCCACACTATTTGGAGTATGGAGAGGGGATACTTACAAAGAAAAACTTCAGTGGGATTCTTTCTCAAGGTTTCTTCGCGATTCTGCAATGATACAGAAATATGCGCCAGAAGACATTGTTATATGGGGAGACTGGCTTGTTTATGGGACCGCTCTGGGTGAGGGGAAAAATGTTGCAGATTCAATGAAGAGGCTTGAGATAGAAGTGCCCATCTCTATAATAGGGCCAGTAATGTTTTTGTCACTGAATCATATGTTCCTGCCAATAACCTCATATTCACCTCCCTCTTCCGGAGGTTCTTCGGGTTTCGGCGGTGGTTTTGGCGGGGGAGGTGGTTTCGGAGGAGGTGGAGCAGGAGGCTGGTAAAGCCTTTCCCACTTTATCTGATTTTTCCCCTTACAAGGGACGCAAAGATACCAAAGAAGCAGAAAACAGTAAAAAATGTAAAGGCCACACTAAGGCTTGTCATGAACTGGGGATAGTAATCAGGCGTAATTATGACGTGACCAATAATTATCGAAAATATCATTGTTGCTATTCCCATTGAGAGTATCTGCCCAAGTAACCTTACAGTTCCGATAATGCCGTTCGCAACACCATACACTTTCTGTTCCACTGAACTCATCACTGCGTTTGTATTCGGTGAAGTAAAAAGACCGTAGCCGATGCCGATAATAACGAGACTTACAATAAGATACCAGAGTGGTGTAATTGCACTAAGGAAAATAAGTAAGAAAAGGCCGGTAGTTGTAATTGCCATTCCGATTGAAGCGACAATGCGTGGCTCTATTGTATCAGATAGCCTTCCTGATAAAGATGAAATTAATGCCATCATCACGGGCTGGGCAATAAGGATAAGCCCTGCTTTGTCAGCCGTCAGGTTCTGTGTATACTGAAGGTACAGGCTTAATAAGAATGTCACTGCATATGTGGAACTATAACTTATGAGAGCTGCAAGGTTCGATAGTGCAAAGACCTTGTTCCCCAAAAAAATCCGGACGTCGAGGACAGGAAACCGGACCCGGCTCTCATAAATAAGAAATATTAATAACCCTATAACCCCGGCAGCGAGAATTGAAATACCAAGCGGATCAGGGACCCGGGAGAACCCAAACATCAAGGAAAATATTGAAATTCCATATACTATTGCACCTACAATATCAAAACGTTCTTTCCTACCCTCAATGCACTCGTTCTTTAAATAACGGGTAGTGAGCAGGGCGGCAATAATGCCAATTGGAACATTTATTAAAAATATACTTCTCCACCCCAGGTAATGGGTGAGGAGTCCACCGAACAAAGGACCTGCCGAAAGGCCAAAATATACTGCAGTAATATAGATCCCAAGCACTTTTCCCCGTTCACCAGGGGAGGAAAGATTAGTCAGGATAGCAACAGCAGTACCAAATATCATGGCACTTCCTATCCCCTGGACAACCCGCATTGCAATGAGAAGTCCGGCTGAAGGTACGAGGGTCAGGCCAAAGGATGCTATTGTAAATACAATTATTCCTGTACGAAAAACTTTTTCCCTTCCATAAATATCAGAAACTTTCCCAAAGGTAATGAGAAAGGCGGCTGTTGCAAGCAGGTATGATGTGGTGACCCAGGAAAGCAATATTGCATTAAGGGCAAAATCGTTTCCAATTGAGGGAAGAGCAATATTAACTGCAGAACTGTCAAACTGAGTAATAAAACCCGCAAGGATTGCTATAATGAGAACTATCTGCCTTCCCCTTGTATCAGGGATAACATTTTTAAAATTCAATATCTGCACTACCCTTGGCGGACCTGTATTTCCGTAAATAAATGGATTTTTTATGTAATATAAAGTTCTCTAAAAAAAGGAATTTATCCTAATCACTTAAAGTAAAAGTAGAGACCTGTCCCTTCAGTTCCAGGGCAAGTTTATTTATCTCGCCTGAAGCACGAGATATCTCCATTGTAGCAGCACTGGATTCTTCTGCTACTGCGGCAAGACCGGTCATTTTCTTTTCTTCTTCGGCAATCATAACTCTTACCTGCTCTATTTTGGTCGTAACCCTGTTAGTACCATCTGCCTGGTTTTCTGTTGCTCGTGTGATTTCAGAGAGATTTGCTGCAGCTACTTCAATATCTCCTGCAATTTTATTCAGTGAGAAAAGGGCACTTGATACAGAACCAGTCCCTGAAAATATTGCTTCATACGCTTTCTTCATCGATGATGCAGTCTTTTCACTTCCCTGCATGAGTGAGGATATTAATTCATCAATGCTGTTAGTTGCCTTTTTTGCTTCACCTGCAAGGCTTTTTACTTCGCCGGCAACGATTGCAAACCCTCTTCCATATTCGCCAGCTCTCGCTGCTTCAATCGCAGCATTCAGGGCAAGAAGGCTTGTCTGGTTCGCGATACCAGCAATTAACTGGACTATCTTTCCAACTTCCTTAATTCTTTCATTAAGTTCTATTATCTGCCCGGTAGCCTCTTTTGAGATCTCCTCAACCACTTTCATCTTTCCGGTAGCATCATTTCCGAGATCAACAGCTTCATTTCCAGCTTTTGCTATCTCTGATATCAGGTTCTGGACTCCTTGTGCATTTGCAGTTATTTCCTCTATAGATGCAGATAAATCGGTAATTTCACCGGATATTTCATTAAGAAAAGAGAGTTCGGTTGTCATATCATTAGCAGATTCCTGACTTATTTCTGCAACCTGCTGTGAACCAGAAGCGAGATCCCCGGTCGCCCTGCTAATATTAGTTATTGAAAGTTCAAGAAACTCAGTTTGACGATAGATTAGTGATAGTACTTCATTAATTGAGAATATTGTTCTATTCAGGTCGTTTTTAATCTCCAACAACGGATCACCGGTATAAACCGGGGTATTTACCGAAATGTTTCTCTGCGAAAGAGAGGATAGTGTCTCTGCAATTTCCTGTATACTTTTCTTCAGATGCTGATCCAATTCAATTATTGAAGTAGTATCAAAATACACTGCGAGAACTTCCTTAATACTCCCATCTTCTTCGGGAAGAGGGACATAATAATAATTCAAATATAACAGACCTTTTGGAGTCTCCACCCCAAGTTCTCCGGAAACTGTCAACCCTTTTGAAAAACTGTCTCTAACATCCCCCCCATTTTTTGAAAAGACTTTAAAATCAGAAATTTTCATGCTTATAAGTTCTTCATGAGTATAACCGCTGATTTCCTCCCATGTCTTATTTGCCTCAATTACCTGAAGGGAAGGATTTACAAGAAACATAAGACCTGGGTTTTTCTCTATCATCATCTCGTTACGTCTTTTCAATTCTTTCAACTGGGTGATATCCTGAATAACTGCCATTATTGTCTTCTCTTTAAGAAAAGAAAGGGTTGAGAAGGTTATTGATGCACTGAAAAGTACACTTTTCGAATCCTGCATCTTTAATTCAATAGAGACTTCTTTATCCTTCAAAAGACTACCAAATATCTGGTTAATTAAATCACCTGTCTTTTTACCATTCGGCTGTAAATGTGGGGTGAATTCAAAGAAGTTTTTCCTACTACATCCTCTTTTCGTTTTCCACCAAATAATCGGACTGCTGCAGGTGTTACTTTTAGTATCTGATTTTCTTTTAATATTACAATAGGAACTGGTGTGAAAGACAATAAAGCATCAAGTTCTATCAGATTATTCTCATTTTCTTCTGATTCATTCATAGTTCTCAACTCCATCTAATACAATTCCCATGATACCCGGGCATTTGTAAAGGCACTATTTAGGATATAACTGCCAAGAGCTAATATGGCAGGATGTTTCCAGGATTCTGGGACTCGACTTAAGTCCTGATATTATTCTAAAAAAAATTGACACCCAACATTGTAATGCAGTGGGTGAAGAAAAATAAAAAAATTAAACGGGTGTAATAACAAAACCACTACCTATAATAAGGCTTTTAATATCATTGTCCGTTGCATTTATAAGTCTGTTTTTCCCAGAGACAATAACAGGGACAATTTTTTTCGTGTTGTTATTAAGGAAGTCTTTTTTTACTGCGGCTGCATCGGTTCCTTTTACAGTATCAGGGTTTATCTCTTCAAATGTTATGTTATTCTTTTTAAAGATTTCACGGATAGTATCACAGGTTTTACAGCCAGGTCTCGTATAAAACCTGACATTTGAAACATTTGTGGAGCTTGTCGATGTTTTAACCACGCCCACCTGGACTATTAGATAAGTACCTTCCTCTACCCTGCAATCTGTGCATTTTGAGAGTTTTATTGTTCCGTGAGCCAGTGGGTCATGCCTGGTGTCCTCCCATGTGCCCTCAAGAACTGAACTGTTTGTTGAATTCAAACTTAGATTCAGACTTTTTAAAACCCAGTAGGTCCCTTCGGGCGGGACATTCTCGATAAATCTATTTTCAGTAAGAGTTAAGTTTTTCCCGCTTGCTATTCCTGACAAGCTCATAACTGCATGTGGCCCGTTGGCTTCTATCTTTGAAAAACCCACAAGTTTTTTACCACTTTCATTAATAACCAGGTTGAATGGATAAGTTTCAGAATACGAACCTGGCGTCTGACCCAGTACCCCAGTCCAGATTCCAGAAAATACGGGTTCTGTCGTGCTCTTTCCAGGTGTCACAGCATAAACAGTTCCCGAAAGAAGACCTGCAAATAGAATTAAGAGAATAAATCCCCTCATGCTATGACTTAAAAATAAATGGGAAATAGACCTTTGTGCATTAAGTATTGTGTTCATTTGTACCTGGTTAATGTTGGAACTATCAGATTATGAGTATTTGCTATTGAAACGTCCATGCATTGAAAGGTCGCAATTGAGACTTTGAACACATTGAACTTAAAATGCACTGGTTGCAAAAAAGAATTGTTAAAGCCATTCAGTAATAAATAAACATAACCCGGATAAAAAAATTCCAGGCTGTTATGAGGTTATGCATGTCCTTTAAATCTACCCTGCATCGTCTAAAAAGTTCTCTTACCGGATCTTCCGGTGAAATAGTGTTTGGTATGTCAGATGGTACTGTTTCGATTCTGGGGCTCGTCCTTGGTGTTGCTGCCGGTGGTTCATCAGCAAATGCTGTAGTACTCGCGGGAGCTACCGGAGCCATAGCAGCTTCTGTCTCCATGATGGCCGGCTGTTTCATGGAAATAGAATCCGAACGGGACGAAGAGAGTATGGAAAAACGGGAAAGAGAGACCGAAATAGCAAGAGACCCCGACGCTGCCCTGGGGGACCTTGAAAAAATGTTGAAAGAGGCCAGACTGAGTCAGGCCAGTATCGATTCTATCAGGTCAGATATCGGCAGTAATCCTTCTGCAATCGCAGAATTTGAAACTGCAATAAGTTCCAGCCAGAAAACATCGGGTCAAAAGGAGTCCCCTGTAATCCATGCATGCTGGATGTTTATATCAGATCTTATTGCCGGTCTTACACCTGTAATTCCATTTATCCTGTTCCCTCTCCAGACAGCATGGATTATCTGTATTACCATCACAACCGCATTGTTACTCCTGCTCGGGATTGGACGTGCGAAGCTTGGAAACAGGAGTGTTTTCCGGACAGTTCCGGAAACAATGGGTATAGCGCTTGCGGCTGCAGTAGCAGGCGTATTGGTCGGACTACTTATTCAGAGATTAATCTCCTAATGAATTATGAAGCGAAGTGAATATTACGAAGAGAGGGCGCTAGATAGAATCATTTCACTTAGTGATGCAGTCTTTGCGTTTTCACTGACATTACAGGCAGTTGATCTCATTGTTCCAGAACTTAAACCAGGTGAGATCTCACAATTATCATCCCAACTATTGGGGGAGTGGCCGCGTTTTGTCTATTTCCTCCTTACATTTCTCATTACTGGCGCATTCTGGTTTTCACATCATCGTACCTTCCGGTTCATAAGGAGATACGACGATATGCTGATGAGGCTGAATCTCTATTATCTTCTCTTCATAGTTGTAATGCCATTTACCACGAAACTCCTGAATGAATATGGCCAGGTCCAGATAACTGTAATAATAGCAGCTCTTTCGTATGCCATCCCTGGCCTTCTGTTAAGCCTTATGTGGCATTACGCGTCAAAAGGTCATTATCTGATTGATAATCAGCTTCCCCCGGAATTTATTAAACTGATAAACTTGAAGAACTTAATAACACCTTCAGTTTTTATCATATCAATCCCTTTTTCTTTCATTAAACCCAGTTATTCGATGTATTTCTGGATAATTCTAATCCCAGTCGGGATGCTTATAGAACATTTCTATGGTAACATTATTGAAAAAGATTAATCTGGAAAAATTCCGGCTCCCACAATAAGGGAGTCATCAACAATTTTTGTATAACCAAGTTTCAGGCGGGTACTGTAATTGGCTGCAGGGTCAGGGAAGAAGTAGTACGTAAAACCTCCACCATTTAGGGCATTCGCTATGAGATGTTTAACAGGATATTCTCCATATGGGTCAACGTCTGAAAGACGATTTAATCCCACAATTCCAGGTAAATACGGATTTGCAAGAAGTGTCCCGTTACGGTCAAATGCGAATATGAACATGTCTTTTCTTGAGAAATTACTATTCATATCGTTGAATTCACGAATTGCAGATTCCCTGCCGTTTTTAACTACATAATCCGCTGCATTGTTGACATGGGAAACAAGGTTATCACGACTCTCTTTTTTGAATAAAGCAGGGAGAAGAGGAAGATAGGTGCCGGCTCCGACAACCCAACTGGAATCGACTGGTTCCACATATGCTACTTTAAATTCAGGTTTTCCGAAATTATCTGGGTTGTTAAAGATGTAATAATAAAAACCTCCTCCCTGTTTTGCAACGAGTAGTTTCTCTCTGCCGATTCCTACTCCGTTAGGGTCTGTCAGGTTACTCTCATCTTTTCCAATCCTGTCTTTATAAAATGGCAGGGCCAAAGTTGTACCATTCATATCAAACGCGAAAATATACGAACCGTTTAACGTAAAAGGTCCTGAAACATTATTAAATACGGAAAGTGCTTCTTCTTTTCCGCTTTCGCGGGCAAAACTGGCTGCATAATCAACTTTTGCACGAAGAACATCCCTGATAATTTCGGGAGCCTCCTGGGGGATATTAAAATCAGTCCCGTAAATGCCTGATGCGAGCCACCAGGTGTCATCTACCCGTTTTACATAAGCCAGTTTTGATTCAGTGCCACCTGTCACAGGGTTGGGATACTGATATTCCACGAAACCGCTCCCATTTCGTGCTGCTTCAAGCATCATCTCTATCATCCTGACACCTTCACTATCAGTAAGGGATAATTTATTCTGTCCTTTGAATTCCTGGTGATAAGGGTGTGCAAGGTTGACACCATTAAAGTCATATGCCCAGATGTAGAGTTCTCCCCTGATAAATGATCCGTTTGGATTTGAAAATTCCTTAATGGCAGCATCTTTTCCAACCCTCTGGGTATATACATCAGCTTCATTCACAAAGGCAAACAGATCTTCTTCAGGTGACGATTGTGTAAGGTTCTTCGTAGGTGAAACTGGAAGATTCGGAGGCAATGACTTATTTGCAGAACCTGGAGTTAATGAAACACATCCTGCAACAAACATCAGTATTATAGTAAAAATAATTATAAGAGTAATAGATCGTCTATTCATACATGATTTAGGATAAAAGACTATTTGAGCTTATAGGTCTTTATAAAGTTCACAGTAATTTCACGAATCCCGTGTTGGAAAAAAAAGAAGGACTATTTCTTAATTGATTAGAGATAATGTCTTAATTAAGAAATTCAAAAACCGGATCAAGGTTTTCATAGCTGATAATATGGCCAGTACTCCTTAACTGCTCCAGTTCTCCACCATAAACTACAAATGATCTAATAGGACTCTGTCCGGATAATGTATTCCAGTATTCAATGTTTTTAAAATAATCATTGTTGATTGTCCTCCCTGCTTTAATTTCAACAGGTATTGATTCAACTCCTGCAAGGTCAATAAGACAATCGATCTCATGTCCGGTTTTATCCCGCCAGAAAAACAGGTTATTCACAAGACCACGGTTCTCGCGGTACTTTAAAAATTCTCCGATAATAAAAGTTTCAAAAAGACCACCTTTCATCGGGTGATTAATTACCTCTTCCTGACTTTTTATTCCTATAAGATAGGCTGCAAGACCGGGATCTGTAAAATATAGTTTGGGCATCTGAATGAGTCGTTTATTAAAATTTTTATGATGTGTCCTGACCAGGAAAATAATAAAGGATGTTTCCAGAAGAGATAACCATTCCTTTGCTGTTTTGTTACTGATCCCACAATCATTCCCAAGAGTAGTCAGATTAACAATCTGTCCGACCCTGTTTGCACACATTCTAATAAAAGTCTGAAAAGTGGAACGGTTCTGCACTTGCCTTATCGGTCTAAGATCCCGTTCCAGATATGTCTGAACATATGCAGAGTAATAATCTCGCGGGTGAATGGACATATCATAAAGCCTGGGATAAAATCCCTGATACAGATACTCCTCATAAGTCTCTTTTTTGTAACCTGCTTTTTTAAGTTCATCAAGTGAAAAAGGGAGAAGCCTGATTATACCTACTCTGCCTGCGAGAGACTGTGTAATCTTCTCCATCATAAAGAAATTTTGTGATCCTGTGAGAATGAACCTCCCTGGCGTCCTTTTGCTGTCAAGAACCCCCTGAAGATAGGAGAAGAGAAGAGGGACATGCTGTATTTCATCTATAATCGCCCCGTTTGTCTGGTATTGACTGAGAAAACCTCGTGGGTCCTCTTCAGCAAAACGGCGGGTATCGGGTTCTTCGAGTAAAACATAGGGTTTATCAGGGAACACTTCTCTGACAAGGGTTGTCTTTCCTGACTGGCGGGGCCCGATAACGACAACTGCTGGAAAACCCAAGGCTAATTGTTTTAATTTTTCACCCGCAGTTCTTTGAATCATGTGAATCTTTTTGGACAAATATGAGATCTGTTTTCACATCCGACCAATATTAATGTAATTGTTTATCTGGATTTTGCACCAATTTTTAAGCGACATTGTCGCCATGCAATTGGGTTTCCGCGGTGATGTAAATAAATGATTAATGATGTAAAATATGATGAAGAGAGGATTGGGAAAATTATCTCTGACATTATAGTTAGTTGCATAACATTTTAAAATAATAATGGGCGCTCAAAAATTTTTTAGCCCAACCCAAAATATATGAATTATTTGTTACTTTGTCATAAAACTCCTCACAAATTTTTGCCTTAAGGTGATCTACATCCTGAATAAATAATGTTGAAAGATATCGTCTTATTGCTCTCCATATTTGTTCTATTGGATTTAAATCAGGAGAATATGGGGGAAGAAAAATTAATCTAATATTGTTTAGCAGTGCAAATTCCTGGACCAATTTT